>NZ_JBNNTW010000002.1:0-502626 GCF_050279145.1 Lysinibacillus sp. NPDC094177
TAATTGATGGAACGCCGTATGAGGGGAAACCCTCACGTACGGTGTGAATGGGGGGAAAAGCTGGAGATGATTTCAAAGGCTTACCTATCCATATCAAATATGCTACAAGAAACAATATTACAGCTTGTGAAAACAGGTAATGAGCAAGAGGGAAATCTTTTTATGGTAGGGGACGTAAAACAAAGCATCTACCGTTTCCGTTTAGCAGAACCAAAGCTTTTTATGCGCAAGTACAGTGAGTTTCTAGAGGCCCCAGATTTAACGGGAATGCGTATAGATTTAAACGCTAACTTCCGTAGTCGAAAAGAAGTGTTGAACGCTACAAACTATGTATTTGCACAAATTATGGGTGAGCGTGTTGGAGAAATTCTTTATGATGAAAATGCTTCATTAAAACCGGCAGCACCGTATGATGACAAAGAAGTTCCGGTAGAGCTAGTCATCATGCATCCTCCCGAAGCTGAGGAGCAGGAAGAAGAGGCAGAAGATATTGCAAGCGACGCCTCTGAACTAGAGGAATTAAAAAAATCACAATATGAGGCACGTTTTATCATTGAACGTATTCGGCAGATGATGGAGGATGGGACAACTGTATTCGATACTAAAACGAAGACAGAACGTCCATTAAAATATAGTGATATTGTGATTTTAATGCGTTCAATGACATGGTCAACAGATTTAGTAGAGGAATTTAAGCTTGCGGGAATCCCTCTCTATGCGGAATCCTCCAAAGGATATTTTGATGCGCTTGAGGTTATGATTATGCTGAATGTACTAAAGGTTGTCGATAATCCATATCAGGATATTCCTTTAGCTTCAGTGCTACGCGCTCCATTTGTTGGCTTAACAGAAAATGAGCTAGCAAAAATACGGCTAGCAGATGCAAAAGCGCCATTTTATGAAGCATTAAGACAATTTATTCGAAGTGCTGGGCATGGTGTGCATTCTGACACTTTTGTGAAGCTTCAACGATTTATGCTAGCATTTGAAAATTGGCGGGATCTAGCGCGACGTGGTTCACTGTCAGATTTAATCTGGAAGATTTATTTAGACACGCATTATTATGAGATGGTCGGAGCGATGCCAAATGGTAAACAGCGTCAGGCCAACTTACGCATATTACATGATCGTGCTTTAATGTATGAGAAAACAGCGTTTCGAGGACTATTTCGTTTTTTACGTTTTATTGATCGCATGCGTACGCGAGGAGATGATTTAGGAGCAGCGAAATCAATTGGAGAAAAGGATGACGTCGTCCGTCTAGTGACCATTCACTCTTCAAAAGGGTTAGAGTACCCTGTTGTCTTTGTTGCAGGGATGGGGAGACCGTTTAATAAAATGGATTTCCACAATCCGTATTTATTCGATCAAGATTTTGGTCTTGCAGTGAAGGCAATTGATCCAGAAAACCGTATTACGTATACATCCCTGCCATTTTTAGCTCTGAAGGAGAAAAAAGAGCTTGAAATGCGTGCAGAGGAAATGCGTGTATTATACGTAGCGATGACACGTGCGAAGGAGCGACTTATTTTAGTAGGCTCCGTGAAAAATTGGAGTAAAACGCTCGACAACTGGCAGGATGCACAAAGTTTGCCGTTGGATGCCCCGCTACAGGAGTATTTACGTGCGCGGGCTAATAGCTATTTTGATTGGCTTGGACCTGCAGTTGCAAGACACGCAGATTTTGCTTCACTTGCTAATTCCTTGTATAAGGCACCTGAAGATGTATCGCATTGGTGGGTACGTGCAGTTGAAACGAGCCATTATGCGTATGACATACAGGCGCTAGAGGATGAGGTACAGCAATTGCTAGAAACACCAGAAGACGAAGCTCTATTGTCGGAAATTACGATGCGCTTTCAAGCACAGTACCCATTTCAAAAATCAACACAAAAACGCTCAAAAACATCAGTTAGTGAAATTAAGCGTTTAGAAAATCTACAGCGACAGGAGGAGCCTGAATATTACTTTTCAGTACCTTCTAAGCAAAAATCAACAGCCATTGCAGCCCGTCCAACCTTTTTACAGGACAAACAGCTTACAGGTGCAGAAATAGGAACAGCTGTCCATACAGTCATGCAGCATGTACCTCAAAACGGCTTTATGAATGTACAGGAGGTTAAGGAGTTTGTCACTGATTTAGTGGCAAGACAGCTTCTGACTGAGGCTGAAGGGAAGGTTGTTCCATGGAAGAAAATATATAATTTCTTTACGACAGACATTGGACAATGCTTTAAAAAAGCAAAAACAGTCCGGAGAGAACTGCCATTTACGATTAGTAGAGTAGATGAAGATGGCGATGCTCAAATTGTACAGGGGATTATTGATTGCTTATTTGAAGATGAAAACGGTGAATGGATCTTGCTTGATTATAAGACAGATCGTATCCAATCACATTTTGCTGAGGAGCCAGCGCTATCTAAGGAACTCTTAGAACGATATGGTGTCCAGCTCAGAGTTTATAGTGAGGCGATTGAATCTATCCTTCAAATCAAAGTGAGTGATAAAGTTCTATATTTATTCGATATTGAACGGGCTTTACATGCATAAGTGAACGCGGTGTAAACAGGGCTATCTGAGGTAGTTTCATATAAGGGAATGAGTGTTAGGGAGCTCTGTTTTCGCCATATACATAGAGGAGGCTATTTCGTGGAGTTAAAACCGACAATGTTGCAGGAACGCATCGCAACATTAGATATTTTACGTGGTATTAGCTTATTAGGCATTTTACTTGTTAATATATTTGCCTTTTATTTACCAATGCCATATATTGATTTGGCATCATGGTTTACGACACCGTCAGATATAGTGTGGCAGCAAAATTTAGATATTTATGTCCAAAGTAGTTTTTATCCACTGTTTGCCATGTTATTTGGCTATGGACTTGCTATGCAATGGCAGAAAGCGCAAAGCCGTGAACAAAATTTTTATTCGATAGGGCTTCGAAGACTTTCTGTATTATTTGTATTTGGTCTGATCCATGCTGTGCTCATTTGGTGGGGCGACATTTTGATGATGTATGCATTTTGCGGCGTTTTTTTATTGTTATTACTACGTCTACATCCTATTTGGTTATTGTCAATCGGTATTATGATTAACGGTGTTATGCAAGCTTTTATGTTATTTATTGTAGGATATATTAATTTTAATACAGTGGTTGATGAGTATTTAGATATTACTTCGGTAGAGCAGGCAATAACTGCTTATGGAACGGGGAATTGGGTAGATGCATTTATGCAACGTTTAACTGATTTATCTATTCAGGCAGGGATTAGCATGTGGTTTGTGGCGTTATTTACAATTCTACCATTTATGTTAATTGGTGCCGCAGCCTCTAAATGGCGTTTGGTGGAACGAGCAAAGGAGCTAAAATGGCTATGGCTGACTTTAGCAATAGCTGGGTTAACAATTGGTATTTTTATTAAGAGCTTACCGATTATGTTTCCGCGTACGTATTTATTAGACTATTTGAAAGTATACATAGGTGGTCCAATTTTATCCGTTGGCTATATCGGGCTCATTGTTTTGCTTTGTTTACTTCCAATTGTACCAAAGTTGCTTAGTCCGTTTGCAAAAATGGGGCGCATGTCGTTAACGATGTATATACTTCAATCGATAATTGGCACTTGTTTATTTTATCAATTTGGATTTGGCTTGTATGGAAAAGTGAGCGTCGCAACAGGCGTATTAATTGCAGTAGGTATTATTGTTGTACAAATGATTGTGGCGGAGATTTGGCTAGCAAAATGGAAACAAGGTCCATTAGAGGCTTTATGGCGTAAATTAACATATAAGGCGAATGCTAAAGTAGGTTAATGTTTTATCAATATAAGGTATTCGATTCTTGTGCAATCTAGCAATCGGGCGGAAATCAGCCTTCATCTTCAATGTGGTGGAAACATATAGTTAATAATCACGTCTTGTATTATAAGAATAATTTATTGCGATTTGGCTCATCATAAAAAGTTGGTGATGACATTTGTTAAAACATATGTCATGTATATAAGTTGATTGGAGTGGAGGCTGGGCGACTCCTTGGGGATTAGCGGCTCATCGGACGCCCCTAGGAAAGCGCCCAGCTGGAACGGAAATCAACCCTACGTTATGGTGAATGGCCCCGCGTTTGATTAGGAATAAAAATTATTGTCGCAAAAGTAAGGCAATTTCTATTATTTTGTTGTATCATGTAGAAAAAAGAAGGAGCTCTGAAAATCATGAAAATTTTATCGTTTAAATTAGGTGGACATGTAAGCTTTGGACCAAAAGTAAAAAAAGAAGAAGCGGTATGGGATGTACTCGCTATTCAAAATGAACTTCAAGTTCTCCCTTCTTTTTCAAGTTCAATTGTAGATGGTATTGCTCTAGGCTTTGATTTTGTTGAACAGATTCGTAAATTAGTAGAAGCCGCTGAAAAATCAGATCGTGCTGATAGCTTCAAACGTGAATTTACAGCGATCGAGTGGTTATCACCGATTCCACGTACACCAAAAAATATTATGTGTATTGGGAAAAACTATGATGAGCATGCTAAAGAAATGGGTGCAGAGGCAGCTCCAATAGATTTAATGGTATTTACAAAATCTCCGACTGCTATTGCTGCAGATGGGCAAACAATTTCTATCCATGCTGATCTTTCATCGAAAATGGATTATGAAGGCGAATTAGCAGTTGTCATTGGTAAACGTGGTAAAAATATTCCGAAAAACTTAGCATATGATTATGTATTTGGCTACACGATTGCCAATGATATTACAGCTCGTGATTTACAAGAAAAACATAAGCAATTCTTCTTAGGAAAAAGCTTGGAAGGAACTTGTCCACTTGGACCTTACCTTGTAACAAAAGATGAAATTCCGAATCCACAAGATTTAACAGTGGTAACAAAAGTGAATGATGAAGTGCGTCAAAACGGCTCAACAAAAGATATGATGTTCTCTGTAGAATCATTAGTATCGATTTTGTCTCAGCATGTAACATTAGAGCCAGGCGATGTTATTTTAACGGGTACTCCAGCGGGGGTTGGTAAAGGCATGAATCCGCCACAATTCTTAAAAGCTGGTGATACTGTGAAAGTTTCAATCCAAGGTATCGGTACTTTAGTAAATCATTTTGAATAATTTTTTCAAATCCGCGTGAGTTTATCTCAGCGGATTTTTAACTTCTTTCAGCGAGTGTTTTGGTAGCGAAAGCGAAGCGTCAGCCTAAGCACAAAGCCGATTTTGGACGCAATTATGCCGAGGCATAATTGATGTTTATTATGTGAACACTATTGTAATGTTTGAAACCCTTTCCATCACATGGTAGGATAGAATTTGATAGAAAAAAGAATATGAGGTGGGACAATAATGAATTTCTTAACTAGCCAAACGCATTTGCATGTAACTACTTGGGTAGTTGCAATCGTAATCTTTTTAATTGCAGCGTTAATGGGCAAGCAGTCAAAAGGCTTACATATGACATTACGTTTATTTTACGTTTTAATTATTATTACAGGTGGGGCACTATTCATTAAAGGCATGGATTTTAATATGGGTATGCTCTACGGCTTTAAATTCCTAGGCGGTATTTTAGTTATTGGCATGATGGAAATGGTATTAGTACGTCAAAAGAAAAATAAACCAACAGGCATGTTTTGGATTTTATTTGCAGTATTCTTATTGATTACAATGTTCCTAGGCTTCAAATTACCAATGGGTCAAAATTTCTTAGCATAATTTTGTAAAAGTCGTGAAGATTTCGCTTCACGGCTTTTTTTTGGGAAGAAAATGCAACCACTTAGGGCTTGAAAAACTGATCGGATATGCCGGAGAAGTGATCAGGTAGCCCAGAAAACTGATCAGGTAAGCCGAAGAAGTGCTTAGGTCTCCATAAAAACTAATCGGGACCACGACCAAGCCGATGAATATATTTAATGGAGAAGTTGACACCTTTTTGCCGTAATTCATTTTGCATTTTCAGAAAATATTTTGAAATGATAGCGATGGGACTCTTTTATTTGGTAAAATGACGATGGATTGGTTTGAAAGAGAGGGAATAAAAGTGAAATTCAAGAAGTGGATAAGTGCGACAGCTGCATCGCTTTTACTATTAACTTCATTAGTAAGCGCTACACCAGTTGCACATGCTGATGAAGCGTCGACAAGAATGATTGCAGAAGAAAGCATCTATGATTTACTCGTTGACCGTTTCTTTAATGGTTCGGGCACTAACGATTTTGATACAAATACTCAAGACCCTACTAAATTTGCAGGTGGCGATTTTGCAGGTTTACAGGATAAACTAAAATTTATCGGAGAGATGGGCTTTACAATCGTTTCCATTGGTCCGGTTTTTGCCACTGAAAAATATGATGGATCGATGCCGACGAGCTACTCTACAATTGAGCGTCATTTTGGGACATCTGAGGAGTTTCAAAGTGTCATAGAGGCCTATAAAGCTAAAAATTTATCGATCATGGTTGATTTTCCATTAAATAATGTAAGTCCGAATCATGAGTGGGCAAAAGATCCAGCGAAAAAGAACTGGATTGCTTCAACAAATAATGGACAAGTACAATGGGATTTAACAAACAAAGATGTACAAGAAGCACTTATTAAATCAGCTACAGACTTTGTCACTACATATGATGTTGGTGGGATTCGTTTAACTAATATTGCTGGTGCTGATACAGAATTTATCAATGCAGTGATTAAAGCATTAAAAGATAAGAAAAAATCGCTCTATGTGATTTCAAATGAAGAAAGTGATGCAAACTTTGATGCAAGCTTTTCACCGGCAACAGCTGATATTTACCGTAATATATTTAAAAATGTTGATATGGATTCTTCTAAGTTAATGGAGCCTTTTACAGATAAGAAACCAACTCAAATTATGGTTGATTCCCTAGAAACGCGCCGTTTTACATTTGATTCTGCAGCTGAAAACATGTTCCCACCAACGCGTCTGAAAATGGCGATGGGTGCTTTATTTATGATGCCAGGAATTCCTGTTGTGCAATATGGTACAGAAATTGCGATGAACGGGGAAACAAAGCCAGATACGCACCAAATATACAACTTTAAAACAGATGATGAATTAATCAAATATATTAAAAATGTACAATCGTTACGTAATAAATCTGAGGCATTACGCAACGGTGATTTTGAAGTTATTACAAATGAAAATGGCCTACTTGTATTTACACGTACATCCGATAAAGAGAAATGGGTCATTATGGTTAACAACACTAGTAAAACACAACGCGTTGATTTAACACCTGCTCAGCTTGGGAAAGGTAAAATGCTAAATGGTATTTTACACGAAGAAAAAGTTCGTATTAATGAAAAAGACGTTTACCCGGTTATTTTAGATCGTGAAATGGTAGAGATTTATCAAGTTAGAAATGATGAAGGCTTAAATGTACCTTATATGGTAGCCCTAGGATTAGTGTGGGTTATATTCATAGGATTTGTAGTTGTTATTATTAGACGAGGTAAAGTACGACGTAAGGAGCAAGATGCTCAATAATAAAGGGGTGCTCCATCCCTCATTGATTTTATAGGCGTTAATACAAGATAAAATGCTAACCCCCCTCAACACTTTTTAGTGCGGAGGGGGGTTTTTGTTAAGCTTGATAGCTTTTATTCGTAAAGAAGATGGCAATTGTACCTGGTCCTACATGTGAGCCGATAGCTGAACCGATCATTGTTACTTGAATGGCTTTTGGTGAAAATCTTTCTTGGATAGAAGCCTTTACTTGGTTGGCAAAGTCCACATCATCACTATGGCTAATACCAATAATTTTCTCAGAAAAATTATCACCGCGCTCCTGCATTAAATCTAACATGCGAGCGATGGCTTTTTTGCGTCCGCGAGATTTTTCAATCGGCACAAGCTTACCGTCCTCTACATTTAAAATAGGTTTAATGCTTAGAAGTCCTCCAAGAAATGCGCTGGCCTTTGAAACACGTCCACCTTTTGCGAGGTAATCTAAATCCTCTACTGTAAATAAGTGTTCCATTTGAGGGGTAAGGGCTGTAATTTTAGCTTCGAGTTCCTCCAATGAAGCACCTGTATTTCGGAGTCGAACGGCTTCTTCGACTACTAGGCCAAAACCTAGCGAAGCACATTTAGAATCGATGATTGCTAATTTAAGGGATGGATATTGCTCCTGTACTTGATTACGAATCATGACAGCCGTATTATAGGTACCTGATAATTCCGATGAAAAAGCAATATAGATTCCTTCTTCTTCATTTTTTGCTAGATTTTCAAAATGCTTGAGAAAAAGCTCTGGTGATACTTGGGATGTTTTTGGGCGAGCACCTTGACGAATAGCATCGTAAATTTCTTTGGAATCAATTGAAATGACATCATCATATTCATTATTGTTCAATTGCACTCGTAGTGGAAGAAGTTCAACATTGTTTTCTTCATAATAAGACTTTGGTAAATCACATCCACTATCAGTAAAAATTTTCATCATTTGTCCCCCTAATTTAATATTCTATATGAGAAGTTTTCAAATACCTATACTACATAACAGGTGAACAAGTGTCGAGCTCTCACTTTCCACTCTACGTTTCTCTAAACTATTTCTATTGAAATGTTATATAGATATATTATCATATCGAGTTTCAGTATAATTGCAACTCAGGAATAGTGATGTATTTATAACTTTATTCAGTAAGTACTCGTTGAATAAAGGGTACTCCTGAATAAAGTGAAATTGAAAAAAATGAGCTCAGCACCCCAAGGAGTCGCCCAGTTTCCACTCCAATCAACTCAGGGTATACGTTTTAACAAATGTCCTCCACAACTTTGGTGATGAGTTAAAAAATAGGATATTACTACTTAACTAGGATAATTTCAAGCGTTCGATGAGTATTTTAGCGATACCATCATCATTATTGGTTGTGGTAATTTCATTGGCAATATTTTTTAGAGTAGGAATACCATTGCCCATTGCTACACCAAGTCCGGCATAATCAATCATTTCTAAATCATTATCTTCATCACCGAATGCAATAATACGCTCGCGTGGTATACCTAAATCTTTTGCAACATGAGCGATTCCTACTGCTTTATTTAAGCCACGGCGAACAATCTCAATAATGTGAAGTGGCGCACCCCAGCGACGATGTTCAATGACCTCTGCATGAACAGCCTGTAAATGATCACGAATAATCATAGAATTTACTTCATTAGCTTGAATCAGTAAACTAGTTGGGTTATCAAGTAAATGGGTATAGAGATCTCCAAGAGTAATTTTTGGATTCCCCATGTTAAAAATATTTAATATACGTTCATCCTCTGTATGCACGTAAATATCGTCCTTAACCTCTGCAATAATATTTTCGTATTCATAGCTATTAATGGAGTCGACGACATTATGCACTACGCCTAAATCAATAGGAGTATGCATAGTCTGCCAAGCAGCATTTTTTGGATGGTGGACGTAAGCACCATTAAAATTCACGATGGGCGTTGTAAGGCCAAGCTCGTGATAATATATATCACTCGCGCGATAAGGACGGCCTGTAGCAATCATAACTTGATGGCCTTGTTCCTTTGCCTGCAATAATGTTTTTTTAGTTTTGGCTGAAATTTGTTGTTGGTCCGTTAATAACGTACCATCTAAGTCTAAAACGATTAAATGCGGTTTCATAGCTCATTGCCCCTTTCCTATAATTTGAATAGTATCTCTTTGTAAACCATTCGTCAAAATTTTGTCACATCGAGAAAAGTTTGCTAACATAAAGATGAGACAAATGTTGGGAGTGACAAAGATGATTGTTGAGAAAGAAATGTGGGGAAATATTCCTTTATTACATATACATACAGATGATATGAATGAAGAAACCCCAGTAGTGATTTTCTTACATGGCTTTATGAGTGCAAAAGAACATAACTTACATTATGCATATCAATTAGTAGGCAGAGGGGTGCGTGTCCTATTACCTGATGCAAAATTACATGGCGACCGTAGTGAAGGCCTAGCTGAAATGCAAATGAGCTTACATTTTTGGGATATTGTTTTAAATTCTATTCACGAAGTTGAACAATTATATAATGAATTAAAGAATAAAAAATTATTAGCGAATGATAAAATTGGCGTTGCTGGTACATCGATGGGTGGAATTGTGACATCAGGATGTTTAAAGCAATATGATTGGGTGAAAACAGCAGCAGTATGTATGGGTGCACCGGGTTTTCTTAAATTAGCGGAGTATCAATTACAGCAATTCACTAAAAGCGGTGTGGATTGGCCAATGTCCGAAGAAGAAGTACAACAAACGAATGAGCTTCTTGCTAAATACGATGTCAGCCTAACACCAGAAAAATTTGCAGGACGACCTGTGTTTTTCTGGCATGGGGAATTAGATAAAACTGTACCTTTCAATGATACGTATAATTTTTATTTAACTTTACAAAAATATTATGAATCAAATCCAGAAGATTTAAAATTCTTAGCTAATAAAAGAGCAGGCCATGCTGTGTCTCGAGACGGTATGTTAGCAGCAACTGAATGGCTTGCACAGCATTTGGCATAATAAGATGCATCTGCTATGATTAAGTTAACACTGTGACGGAAGGAGAAATACAGATGGATCAAGATATGAAAGACAGCATGTTCGGTGCATTAGAAAATGTAATTGACCCTGAGCTTGGTATTGATATCGTCAACTTAGGTTTAGTATATGATGTAGATTTAGATGAAGCAGGTGTAGCAACCGTTACAATGACGCTAACTTCTATGGGCTGCCCACTTGGACCTGTGATTGTTGACCAAGTGAACACAGCATTAGGTGAGCTTCCAGAAGTGAAAAGTACAAATGTAAACATTGTATGGAATCCACCGTGGTCAAAAGATAAAATGTCTCGCTATGCGAAAATGGCATTAGGTGTACGATAAGTATCCACTTAAAGCATGATAAGAAATCCCCGCTTGCAACAGCAAGCGGGGATTTTGCAGTTTTGAAATACGAAATAGTCGAATTTTTGTGATTGTTGCGGGCTTTAAAATGAGGGGGATCCGGGTCCGGGGCACTCAGTTTCCAGTGGGGGCGATTCTCGATGCTATCAGCGTTTCTCGAAATTTTATCTGTGATCGACATTCTGGAACATTGTGCCGCTTCCTCCTCTGTTGCTTTGCTTTCGTACAAAACACACATTGCTGAAATTTTGTTTTATCACTATAAATTAGAGTGTCATGCCAGAAGGCTCATACTTAGTGAAATGGTTGATTGGAGTGGAGACTGGGCGACTCCTTGGGGATCAGCGTCACAGATGAGACCCTGGAGCGAGCGAAGTGAGTGAAGCGGCTCATCGGACGCCCCCAGGAAAGCGCCCAGTCGGAACGGAAATCAACCCCTCGCTTTGCCAGACAGGCCTAATTTAATGGTATATTTGTATAAAGCTTGACCATTATATGAAATCCCCGCTTAACTCGTAAGCGGGGATTTTGCGTGTAACGAATTAATCGATACGACATATTTGTAACGGACAATTTTCACAAGCGATTTCATCCTTTAAAAATTGGACATCATGAATTGTTATATAACTCTTTTCAAAGGAAATAATATTGTGTTTCTTTAAATCATTAAGCATGCGATTGATCATTTCTCTACTCGTCGCACATAAATTAGCGATTTCTGTATTTGTTAACGGGAAATTGATAAAAATAGTACCATCTTCTAAAGGCTTACCATAAGTATTCGAAAGACGGATGAGCGTTGAAAATAAAGCGCCCTTTTTACCATTTAAAACTAAATCGCGCAAACGACTTTGATGCTTTAAATTTTCTGTCTGCAACCACTTCATATATTCCACCATTAAAACAGGTTGTTCCACTAGTGAAAGTTCCAGTGATTTACGGCTTAGTACATATAAACTAGAGGGCTCTAATACTTTAGCAGTCATGGAATTGTGCGTAAAGTTACAAAATAATGAGCCTTCTCCAATGATACTATCTGGACCACAGATACGAATGGTTAATTCCTTCCCGTTCTCCGTTTCCTGATTAATCGAGATAGCTCCTGTTTTTATATAGTATATTTCTTTCGCACGTTCGCCCTCTAAAAAAATTTTGCTATCCTTATTCACTTTGATAAAAACACCGTGCTTTTGAAAAAGACCATGAAATTTCTCTTGCATATTGTCCATTATAACCATATCTCCAACACATCGCTTTCTTTTTGTAATAAGTGGCTGTTTATTACAAAAGGATGGTGAATAATTTCGATACTAAATTCAAGAAACATACTTTTATTATAACGTAATTTTCCAGTTGTAAGGGAAGAAATTTTAGGGCTAATTCTTTGCTAAGGTTTGTCGTATGTTGTAAAATAAAGTTAGTCAAAAAAGGTCAAACATTTTTTTTGAAACAGAATGGCAAACGGGATTCCGCTAACATTATTGAAAAGGAGTGCTAAACATGCAATTTCAACAAACAGATAATAAGAAACCATTAGAACAATTTGGACGTAATTTAATAGAAGAAGTAAAGAACGGTAAAATGGACCCGGTTATCGGTCGTGACGAAGAAATTCGTAATGTTATTCGTATTTTAACGCGTAAAACGAAAAATAATCCTGTCTTAATAGGTGAGCCAGGTGTTGGTAAAACAGCAATCGTAGAAGGGTTAGCACAACGTATTGTAAAAGGTGATGTACCCGAGGGATTAAAAGAATGCGTATTGTACGAGCTTGATATGAGTGCGTTAATAGCAGGTGCTAGTTATCGAGGTCAATTTGAAGAACGCTTAAAAGGCGTACTTAAAGAAGTGAAGGAATCTGAAGGGCGTATCATTTTATTTATCGATGAAATTCATACTATTGTTGGTGCAGGTAAAACGGATGGTGCAATGGACGCCGGGAATATGTTAAAGCCAATGCTTGCACGAGGTGAGCTACATTGTATTGGGGCTACAACATTAGATGAATACCGTATGTATATTGAAAAAGATCCTGCTTTAGAGCGTCGTTTCCAACAAGTACTTGTACGTGAGCCCTCTATTGAGGATACAGTTTCTATTTTACGAGGCTTAAAAGAGCGCTTTGAGTTACATCATGCGGTGCGTATTCATGACCGTGCGATCGTAGCGGCAGCAGAGCTTTCAAATCGTTATATTACAGAGCGTTTCCTGCCAGATAAGGCCATCGATTTAATCGATGAAGCATGTGCGATGATTCGAACAGAAATTGATTCCATGCCACAAGAATTGGATGCAGTAACTCGTCGTATTATGCAGCTCGAAATTGAGGAGCAAGCATTGCGTAAGGAAAAGGACGAGGCAAGTAAAAAGCGTCTAGAGCAACTACGTGAGGAATTAACAAACCTCAAGGAATCCTCTGAGGGCATGCGTAAACAATGGGAAACCGAAAAAGAAGCGTTACAAGGGATTCAGAAAAAACGTGAAAAACTTGATAAATACCGTCGTGACTTAGATGAAGCAGAAAGTAAATATGATTTAAATAAAGCTGCTGAATTACGTCATGGTAAAATTCCTACTCTTGAAAAGGAAATTCAAGAGATGGAAAAACAATTAGAGAATGGTACGGAATCACGTATTTTACGTGAAGAGGTAACAGCTGATGAAATCGCATCTATTGTCTCACGCTGGACGGGAATACCAGTGACGAAATTAGTAGAAGGTGAGCGTGAAAAATTATTGCGCTTAAAAGATACATTGCATGAGCGTGTTGTCGGACAAGATAATGCTGTACAGCTTGTCACAGAAGCGGTATGGCGTGCTCGAGCTGGTATCAAAGACCCGCATCGACCAATTGGTAGCTTTTTATTCCTAGGGCCAACAGGTGTTGGTAAAACAGAGCTTGCGAAGGCACTAGCAGCTCAGCTGTTTGATTCTGAGGATCATTTTATTCGTATTGATATGAGTGAATATATGGAGAAACATAGCGTATCACGTCTTGTAGGGGCACCTCCAGGTTATGTTGGCTACGAGGAAGGTGGACAATTAACAGAAGCTGTTCGCCGAAATCCATATTCAGTTGTATTATTAGATGAAATTGAAAAAGCCCATCCAGACGTTGCGAATATTTTACTGCAAATTTTAGATGATGGGCGCATTACTGATAGCCAAGGCCGTATGGTCAACTTTACGAACACAGTGGTCATTTTAACCTCTAACATTGGCTCAAGCTATTTAATGGAAGCAAAGGAAGACGATACAGCAGTTGAGGATTTAGTGATGGCTGCACTGCGTCAACACTTTAAACCAGAGCTGTTAAATCGTATGGATGATATTATTATGTTCCATGCACTTTCAGATGAGCACTTTACAGCGATTGCTTGGAAATATGTCGAACAGCTTGTCAAACGAGTGGCAGAGCAAGACATTTCTTTACAAGTAGAACAAAATGTAATTGATTGGATTGTAGAACAAGGAGCAGATGCTCAGTTTGGCGCAAGACCACTTAAACGTTTCGTGCAACGATATATTGAAACAGCGGTTGCAAAAGAATTGCTTCGAGGTGAAGTCTTACCAGGAGAAACATTGCACATTCGAATGCATGATGGTCAATGTATCGTTGAAAAATAACAAAAAAACCTGTTCCGCATTAAGCGAAACAGGTTTTTTTAGTTAAATTAATGATTGTCTGCAGCTTCTGGAGTTGACTCGTTTGGAATAACTGCACCGATAATGAAAACAAGAATTGTAAATACAACTGATGTGACTACAGCAGTTTGGAAATCAAACGGTGCACCAAGTACAGAGCTTACTACGTAGTTTAACATTGAAACTAGTAGGAATGACCATACGAATGTTACGATATATTGCATTAATTTCACCTCAACCGAACTTTTTTATATCATAAAGTTTTTACTACATATTCATTATAATATCATAACATAAATTGAAAAAAAAAGAACCTTTTCTGTTAAACATGGCGAATTTGTCACAACAAGAACAATACTTATTTTATTTTAATGCAATTTCATTAGAAGCACCAATATTCGAAACGTCGTTAATACTTGAGGCAGGGGATTGTCGTGGTCACTCAATTCGTAGTCGAGCAGAATAGGGCAAAAAGCATTAATTTTAATTCAGCTTGCACTTCTTCTTTATTATGAGTTTGAAGAGTTATTTTAGGCAATTGTGTCCTACACTACACATTTTGATCCATAAAGTTTTTCAACAACATGTAATGTGTTCTCTCCGAAAAGAATTGCATATTCTTTTATTTCCTGTATATCACAGTTAAAGACAAAGACTGTTTATTAGTTCAATATAGATTTAGATAGGAAAATACTAGCACTTTTATTGTGAAGTCTAGTATAGTTATATCATTATTAAAATTAATGAATATAGTTACTTAATGCAACAAGAGAGAGTCTTATATACATTTAAAAGTGGTGAATTTTATTTTGAATAAGAAGTATTATAAAATAATCGGATTACTTGTTTATGGCTTAATTTTAAGTGGGATAATCGGTGTTATTTCTTCTGTTTTTTTAATATTAGTTAATAGCTTGACAGATTTTTTATGGACTGACATATCCAATAATTTTAAAGTACCGTCCATCTATACATTATTTTTATGTATACTAGGTGGTTTTTTAGTAGGTGTTAGCAGGTATAAGTATGGAACTACTCTACCTAAAACAGCTTCTGATGCTATTGTTGAATTAAAAACAACTCAAAGAATGGACTATTCAAATCTAAGTCTCAATTTTTTTATTGCTTTTTTAATTCTAATCTTTGGTGCAAGTGTAGGTCCTGCAGCAGCCGTTTTAAGTTCTGTTATTGCGTTATCGGTTTGGCAGGCAGATAAAATGCGTTACTTTTATTTTTCCTACAACGAGTGGAAAAAGGAATCTTGGTTAATTAAACTAAAAAAATTAGCTTTACCTCATAAGTACCTTATCCCTTATAGTTCTGATCGGGCTCCCCAAGAGAAAAAAATGCTTTTATTTAAGAAATTGGTATATATGTTATTTATCGTTAACGGTATTATGACCTTTATGTTTATCATTAAAATATCAGAACAACCTCCTTTTGTGACAAAGTTAGGGGAAACGAGTTGGGGTTTTGATGAATTGCTTCTTTTTATTCCTTTTGTTTTATTTGGAATTTTGTTCAGTAAGCTTTATGAACTAATGGAAAGAGCGATGAAAAAATTCTTTTCTAAAATGAACAATAAAATTATTTTAAGTGGTGTTATCGGTGGTATTGGTATTGGTTTAATGTCTTTAGTTGCCCCTAACCTACTGTTTTCTGGCCAACTTTCTATGCAAGAATTACCTAGTGTAGTACCGACACTTTCGATTGCTACTTTAATTTTGGGTTCTATTTTAAAACTGATTTTTATGGAGTTTTGTTTAAAGTCAGGCTGGGTTGGTGGGAATGTTTTACCGGTTATATTTGCATGTATTTTACAAGGCTACGCGATCGCGACTTTTTTTCCACAACTAGATATGCTCTTTATCGTTGCTGTTATAGGTGGTAGTGCTTCGATCGCTATTTTAAAGACACCTTTACTGGTAGGACTGTCTCTCATGCTATTTTTTCCGATAGAGTTAGCCCCAGTAATATTAATGATTGTAGTTTTATTTATTTTGTTAAGTAAATTGAGAAAAAAATCCCCGCAAAAAATAACTGCTTAATTTTAGGGGAAGACTTTGATTTGAACCACGAAAACTTGGATAAACGTGAAGTAGTATTTAGTTAAATAAGCTATAATAAGACCACTTCATCATGGGTGGTCTTAATGTTGCCTTACTCACACATTTTTGTACATTTCTCGCTTTATTTACCTCGAAAAAACCTCTTATATTTCCTGGAAAGTATGCCATGTATATAAGTCAGAACGGAAATCAACCCACGTTATAGTTTAGAACCATTATCTCCTATTTATGTATATATTACTAAAACCTCAATACTGCTAGCTTTAACCCGTTGATATTAAATCATCTTGCACCATTCCGTCATTATGAGTTATAATTATGACCAGTTACTAATAATTGATAGTAAGAAAGCAGAGGGGTTGCTAAATGAACGCTGGTATTATAGGAATTGGCAAATACGTTCCGGAGAAGGTCGTTACAAATTTTGATTTAGAAAAAATTATGGACACTTCGGATGAATGGATTCGAACTCGCACAGGGATTGAAGAACGTCATTTTGCTGCTGATGATCAAGAAACTTCAGATTTAGCAGTAGCTGCTGCAAAAGAAGCTATTGCAAAAGCAGGTATTACACCAGAGGAAATAGGCTTAATCCTTGTAGCAACTGTAACACAAGATCAAACATTTCCAAGTGTAGCATGTATGGTTCAGGAGCAAATTGGAGCAGTTAATGCAGCTGCGATGGACCAAGCGGCTGCTTGTGCAGGATTTATATATAGTTTAGTGACAGCAAAGCAATTTGTTGAATCAAATGCTTATAAATATGTCTTAGTAGTAGGTGTTGAAAAGCTGTCGAAAGTACTTGATTGGGAAGATCGCAATACCGCTGTGTTATTCGGTGACGGTGCAAGTGCAGCAATAGTTGGTCCAGTATCAGAAGGTAGAGGTATTTTATCATTTGAGCTTGGCGCTGACGGTACAGGTGGAAAGAATTTGTACTTAACACAGCAGGACACAATCGCTATGAATGGCCGTGAAGTATTTAAGTTTGCAGTTCGTCAAATGGGTGAATCTGCAATAAATGTATTAGAAAAAGCAGGTTTAACAAAAGAAGACGTAGATTTTTTAGTGCCGCATCAGGCGAATATACGAATTATGGAATCTGCTCGTGAGCGTCTAGATCTACCACCAGAAAAAATGTCAAAAACGATTCACAAATATGGGAATACATCGGCAGCTTCTATTGGTATTTCTTTGGTAGATGAGCTTGAAGCAGGTAAGATAAAAGATGATGATCTATTAGTACTTGTTGGATTTGGCGGTGGCTTAACATGGGGTGCCGTTACAATAAGATGGGGAAAATAAAAACGAAAAATGCTTGAGGGGAGTAATACAATGAGTAAACGACGAGTAGTAATTACAGGAATTGGCGCAGTTACACCACTAGGAAATAGCATCGAAGAAACATGGACTAACATTAAAGCTGGAAAATCTGGCGTTGGCGAGTTAACACGTTTAAATAAAGATCTTTTTGCAGCAAAAATTGCCGCTGAAGTGAAAGACTTTGATATTGAAAAATATATCGAACGTAAAGAAGCTCGTAAAATGGATCGCTTTACACATTATGCCTTGGCAGCGTCCATCATGGCGATGGAAGATGCACAATTAACAATTGATGAAGAGCTAGCACCACGTGCAGGTGTCTGGATTGGCTCTGGAATCGGTGGAATGGAAACTTACGAACAACAATTTTTAACATTCCAAGAGCGTGGAGCAAGACGAGTAAGTCCATTCTTTATTCCAATGATGATTCCAGATATGGCTTCAGGCCAAGTGTCGATTCACTTTGGTGCAAAGGGCATTAACTCTTGTTCAGTAACTGCTTGTGCTTCAGGTACAAACTCCATTGGGGATGCTTTTAAAGTAATTGAACGTGGTGATGCAGACGTTATGATTACTGGTGGTGCTGAATCACCAATCGTAACAATGGCAGTAGCAGGCTTTTGTGCAAATACTGCATTATCATTAAATACGGATCCACAAACAGCTTGCCGTCCATTCGATAAAAATCGCGATGGTTTCATTATTGGTGAAGGTGCGGGTATTGTTATTTTGGAAGAGTATGAGCACGCAAAAGCACGTGGTGCAAAAATCTACGCGGAAGTTCTTGGCTATGGTGCAACAGGAGATGCTCATCATATTACAGCTCCAGCTCCAGAAGGAGAAGGTGCTTCTCGTGCTATGATGCAAGCTTTAGCAGATGGCGGCGTAGATGCTTCACAAATTGACTATATTAACGCACATGGAACAAGTACACCATATAATGATTTATTTGAAACACAGGCAGTAAAAACTGTCTTTGGTGAACATGCCTATAAGCTTGCAATGAGTTCTACAAAATCAATGACAGGTCACTTATTAGGTGCAGCTGGTGGTGTTGAAGCTATTTTCACAGCGTTAGCTCTTAAAGAAGGCATTCTACCACCGACAATTAATTTAACAGATCCAGATCCAGAATGTGATTTAGATTATGTGCCGAATGAAGCTCGAAATGCAGATATTAAATTTGCAATGAGTAATTCACTTGGGTTTGGTGGACACAACGCTAGTCTACTATTCAAAAAAATCGAGGAATAATAAAGTAAAACTAAAATCAGTGGGAGGTTCTTCATCTTCCACTGATTTTTTGTATTCACCAAAAGGGCTGTTTTATCATTATAAATTAGATTTACATGCCAGAAGATACACGCTATGAGAAGTGGTTGATTGGAGTGGAGGCTGGGCGACTCCTTGGGGATTAGCAATAGAGGAACGAAGGCTAAAACCATCACGTCCTGTGATAACGCCTTCGTGACCAACATCGTATTGGCCCGAGACCCTGCAGCGAAGCGGCTCATCGGACGCCCCCAGGAAGCTTTGCTCTGTGCGAAAGCGTAGTGTTAACGTAGCGGCAGCAAATGTTTTATCCTGTGCGAAAGCGTAGCGACAGCAACAACAAAGCGCCCAGTCGGAACGGAAATCAACCCCTTGTTTTACAGAAGAGCCTTACTTTATTTAATATGGTCAATAAAAAAACGTCAGCCCAATTTTAAAATGCACCCTATAAGATAGACACTTTCAAAAAGGTCATCTTATAGGGTACATTTTATTTACGTGGCTGACGTCTTTTTTTATAGTTTTGTGAATAGATGATAATTAAGAAGAAATAGAAAGGATGCACATATCTTGTTCCGACTCTTTTTATTTTTAATGAGCTACGGCTTATTGATTCTCTCCGTAGGGAATCTCATATTGTATTTGAATTATCGGACACTCGGATATTCCTGGATAGTTGTTTTTAAATTCATGGCACATACTACAGCATTTTATATGGCAATTGGATCAGCCATCGTATTATGTGCTGTTGTGCTTGATCTTGGTTATGATAAAACTTTAAACGAAAAAGATAAGATGTAACTGTTTACCTACTCTCTTTTTGGCCAAGCTCTTGCGATTAATCTCACCAAAGCTACAACATTTCTTCATATCATAGAAGGATTTCAATCCTAGGATGATAAAGTTTTCTTTTATCTACGTGCACGACCAAGGCCCATTGCTTCTTCCATGCGCTTTAATGTAGCACTAGCAATAGCGTTTGCCTTTTCAGCACCTTCATCTAAAATAATATCTAATTCTGAGGATTCTACTAAATTGTAGAACTTCTCTTGAATTGGTGTTAGATGATCAATAACTACTGTTGCAACACCTTGCTTGAAACCACCATAGCCAACGCCTTCGTATTTTTTTACAAGATCGTCAATAGATACGCCTGAAATGGCAGACTCGATTGTTAGTAAATTAGAAACACCAGGTTTATTTTCCGCATCAAATGCCACAATACCATCAGAGTCAGTAACAGCTGACTTAATTTTTTTCTCAATATCTTTCGCTGAATCTAAAAGTTTGATTGTCGCTTTTGTATTTGGATCTGATTTACTCATTTTCTTTGTAGGTTCTTGAAGTGATTTGATACGAGCCCCTGCTTTTGGTAATTGAATTTCAGGAATCGTTAAAACGTCACCGTAACGTTTATTAAAGCGTTCCGCTAAATCACGAGTAAGCTCAATATGCTGCTTCTGATCATCACCGACAGGAACAATGTTTGTGTTATACAAAAGGATGTCTGCTGCCATTAATGGTGGATATGTTAGAAGAGCCGCGGATACGCTTTCTTTACCGTGTGATTTATCCTTGAACTGTGTCATACGTTCAAGTTCACCAATCGAAGCGACACATTGTAGCATCCAACCTGCCTGTGCATGAGCTGGCACTTCTGATTGAATAAATAATGTAGATTTTTTAGGATCAATACCAGTAGCGATATACGTAGCTGCTAAATTACGAATATTTTGACGCAATTCTTTTGGATCTTGTGCCACAGTAATTGCATGCTGATCAACGATACAATAAACAGCATCTCCTTCATCTTGTAATGCAGGGAATTGCTTAAATGCACCTAAATAGTTACCTAAAGTTACAATACCTGTTGGTTGTACGCCTGAAAAAATAGTTGTCATTGTCATTTCCTCCTTGAATCTCGTCCCTTAGATTGTAAGTACCAAATAAAAAACATCATGCGTCCTCATTAGTAAAGTAATCTAATGAAGGGACGAATGATGTTTGAATCCGCGGTACCACCCAGCTTGCCTAAAACGGCCACTTTACTTCGTAACGTGAAGGGACGAGCTTTGCTAATAGGCTTAAGTAAGAAACTAAGACGTTCACAAAGCTAACTCGGAAGTCCATTCCAAATGCTTACACGATCTGTTTGCAGCAACCACAGACTCTCTAAACGTGTAAAGGGCAAATGTACTACTCTTCGTCAGCGTTTTTTATTTAGTTCAATCAGTCTTGCACCTGTATAGATAGCAAGGTGAATTCACCAAAGACATAATTGATTTATTGCAAAAAATTATATTATAAAGGTTCCGTAAAATGCAAGTGTAAAAAGTCAGACTTTTGGCGGTGTTCTTTCTCGAAAAAAAATTATATGCTAATTTTGTTGCTTTTTTTTTCAACATGCAACAAATATTTTTTGTGCGAAAGCCAAGCGCTAACGTAGCGGCATCATAAATTGCTAAGGCGTAGAAATGCAACCAATATTAGTAAATATACGTCTATATTGTACACACTGAATCGACAATATTCTCGTTTAAAATTTTTAAATGAGAACAAGAACAATCAAAAAATGAATGTTTAAAATACTCTACGAGTGGGAATATTATTAGTAGTGCATTAGACATACAAAGAAGTAAGTACTACTTTGAAAGTTATATAAATAGACGAAATATTTAGTGACAAGGCTATTCTTTTTTTTATTGGAACTATATTCAAACATCACAGAGTACTGTATAATGGTTATGAAGATTTACTTTACATTAATTCTAATTTAACACACTGGTTTATAGATAATGATTAAAAGGAAAGGATGTGTCAGTATGATAGTAACTTTATTTACATCACCAAGTTGTACGTCTTGCCGAAAAGCGAAAGCATGGTTAGAGGAGCATGAAATCCCATATACAGAACGTAATATATTTTCCGAACCATTAAGCATTAGTGAAATAAAAGAAATTTTGCGTATGACAGAGGATGGTACGGATGAAATTATTTCAACTCGATCAAAGATTTTCCAAAAATTAAATGTTGATGTTGAAAGCTTACCATTACAACGTTTATATGAATTAATTCAAGAGTATCCAGGTTTATTACGTCGCCCAATCATTTTAGATGAGAAACGTTTACAGGTCGGCTACAACGAGGATGAAATTCGTCGTTTCTTACCTCGTAAGGTTCGTGCTTATCAATTGCAAGAAGCACAGCGCATGGTGAACTAGCATAGAATAAGTATTAGATGTTACATATGCAACAGGCATATTGTGACATCTATTTTTTTGTGTTTTACTTATGTAAAACATTCTATATAAAGTATAATAAATAATAGGGGAAAGTCATATATTTCCGTAAAGTATGTTAAACTTGATTTAAGCTTAATAGTTTACTACAATTTCAATAATTCAAATATCTTCTGTGAAACGGTGTATATCCTTTTCATTTTATGACAGAACAGCATACAATATTATTAGAGACAACTGTGGACAATTAATTTTTTGATTTCGGTTGCTCAACGGGTTTACTGTAGTGTGGTCAAAGGTTGAAAAACAAAAATGGAGTATGAGGTTAAAAACAATGAATAAAAGCATACTAATGAAACAAAACTGTTTTTCGACAAATGACAGTGAAGGGAGATGAGGTCTAGTGGACATCGAACGTGTAAACGAAAATACACTCAAGCTCTTTATTACGTACAATGATATAGAGGATCGCGGCTATAGTCGTGAAGAAATTTGGTACAATCGAGCAAAGGGTGAACAACTTTTTTGGGATATGATTGATGAAGTAAACACTGAGGATTATTTTGATGTGGAAGGTCCAATTTGGATTCATATCAATGCGTCTGAAGTAGGCTTAGAAATCATTGTCACACGTGCACATATTTTAAAAGACGGTGAAACCTTAGATGGTTCTTCGCATTTTGATGAACACAAAGATATGTTTGCCCCATTCGAGGACGTTGGAGAGGATCTTCTCAGTCAACTAACTCAATTTGGTGACATGGATGATTCAGAGTTATTTATGGATACAGACATTTATGTTTATAAATTTAAAGATATTGATGAGTTAATCCCTGTAGCAAAACGAATGACAGATGAATTAGTGGATTCCTCATTATTTAAATATGAAAATTGGTACTATCTAGTTGTTGACTTCACGAATGCAGATGATGATCTAAATCATCACGATAGAAATGCGGTTATCAAAGAATTTTTAATACCATCAAATTTCACAATCCATCGCTTAGAGGAATATGGCGAAAAAATTATGGAATTTAATTGCTTTGAAACAGTACGAGAATATTTTATTTAAAGTAATGAGTACTTGATTCAGTGGTTTAGACTGTAAACAAACTTGGTGATTATCAAGTTTGCTTACAGTCTTTTTAATTTGAAAAGAGATTGAGGGGCATTTTTAAAATTTCAAGAAAAAGCCGTTATTTATTTGTGCTATAAAAATACTCCTTTACAATTAGTCAAAAAGGAGATGATTTTATGCTTATGGCCTATAACGAGCAG
Source organism: Lysinibacillus sp. NPDC094177 (assembly GCF_050279145.1). Classification (NCBI taxonomy): domain Bacteria; kingdom Bacillati; phylum Bacillota; class Bacilli; order Caryophanales; family Bacillaceae; genus Lysinibacillus; species Lysinibacillus sp. NPDC094177. The sequence continues at coordinate 23,742 of NZ_JBNNTW010000002.1, forward strand.
CAGCAGATTTTTCTCCCATACCAATATTCAAGGGAAGATTTACAACGATATAGGCGGCAGATGAAATTTTATTGTCCCCAATGCCGACAGCCTGTCCAATTAAAGATAGGTAAATATAATATTCCTCATTTCGCTCATATTGCTAATAATAGCTGTGTACAGTTATTTGCAGAAGGTGAATCAAAACTTCATTTACAAGGGAAAGTCCAACTATTTGAATGGCTGAGAAAACTCGGGCATACAGTAAAGTTGGAACCTTATTTACCGAAGCTTTCACAGAGGCCAGATATACTTTTGATAAAGAAGCAAAAGCAAATTGCCATTGAATTTCAATGTAGTACAATTTCTCATGAAAAGTGGGTAATGCGTACATCTGGATATGAGAAAAATTCTATACAGCCATTGTGGCTTTTTCAAACACCTCAAAGACAATCTACACAAGGTATTCAAAAAATTTCTATTTCCCCAATTATGCAAAAGATGATCATTGCTACAATGCAAGGTGTATCTTATTTAGTGACCTATGATGCAAACACATCGAGATTTATTTATTGGACGAATCTTCTTCATGTTCATGGGCATACTTTTATAGGTAAAGTACAAGAACTAACTATTCACAAACAACATTTTCCCTTTTATGTGCCTATGTCAATTAAGAAAGAGGAATTTCATCTTTATTGGCAGCTTTATAAAAAGCAATGTAAGCAATTCGTATACCAACGATTATTCCGTAGTAAAAATGGGGTGCAAGATTCATTTTTACGAAGTAGTTATGAGTTAAGTTTTGCTTTAACTAATATGCCTGATTACGTAGGTGTACCGGTAAAAGAAGCGGAAGCGATTCCGATGTTTTCTATTGAATGGCAAACGATTTTGCTTTATTTTTGTCGAAGTTTACAATTATTACCTCATGAACTAGACGAGAGAACGATACGATCGTTTTTAATCCAACAAAATGTAGAAGTTACAAATCAAGCAGTACAAGCCGTCAAAAATTACGGAATGGTACTGGCGAAAAGTGATCAAAAGAATGGTTGTTTTACGGATATTTGTGAGCAATTGTACGCACATTTATTTGCAATTGCCGCAATATACTGAGAAAATATGAGAGTATAGGAAAAACTCACATATAAAGGGGGCTGGCACATGGCTAGTAATAAAGTTTTAGTAAGAAATGAAGTTCCAGAAGAGTTAACTTGGCGCTTGGAGGATATATTTGCAACTGACGCCCTATGGGAAGAGGAGTATAAAGAAGTTGCAGAAATTGCGAAAAAGGCATCTAGTTATGTAGGTACTTTAAAAAATGGTGCAGATGCATTATTAGCTGTTCTAACTTATCATGATGATATTTATGAACGTACAATGAAGCTTTACACGTATGCTCATATGCGTAATGACCAAGATACGACAAATAGCTTCTACCAGGATATGAATAGTCGTATTCAAACATTAGCGACTAGTATCTCAGCTGCCCTATCATTTTTAACACCTGAGATTTTATCATTGAGTGAAGAAACGATAGAACGCTACTTAGCAGAAAACAAAGACTTACAATTGTATACGCAATCTTTAAAAGAAATAACGATGGCACGTCCGCACGTATTACCAGCAGAACAAGAAGCATTACTTGCACAAATGTCTGAGGTTACAGGTACTGCTTCAAATACATTTAGTATGTTAAACAACGCCGATATTGTCTTCCCTAAAGTGAAGAATGAAGACGGGGAAGAAGTACAGTTAACACATGGTAACTATATTAAGTTTTTAGAAAGTAAAGATCGTACAGTTCGTGAAAATGCCTTTAAAGCAGTATACGAAACTTACGGAAACTTTAAAAATACGTTTTCGGCTACACTAACTGGCAATGTTAAAAAGCATAATGTCAGCGCACGTATCCGTAATTATGATTCTGCACGCCACGCAGCAATGTCTAACAACTTCATTCCAGAAAGTGTTTATGATCAATTAGTAGAAACAATCCATAAGCATTTACCAGCTATGCAGCGCTATATTTCATTACGTAAGAAACTTTTAGGTGTGGACGAACTGCATATGTGGGATTTATTTGCCCCACTCGTTAAGGAAGTCGATATGAAAGTTACTTACGACGAAGCGAAGGATATTTTAGTAAAGGCTTTAGCGCCACTAGGTGAAGAATATCAAGGCATTGTTCAAGGTGGTCTTGATAACCGTTGGGTGGATGTCTTAGAAAACAAAGGGAAACGCAGTGGTGCGTACTCTTCAGGCGCTTATGGAACAAATCCTTACATTTTAATGAACTGGCAAGACAATGTTAATAATTTGTTTACACTAGCTCATGAATTTGGTCATAGTGTACACAGTTATTATTCACGTAAAACTCAGCCGTTTGTTTATGGCGATTATTCTATTTTTGTGGCTGAAGTAGCTTCGACATGTAATGAAGAACTGTTAAATGATTATTTACTAAAAACAATTGAAGATCCACAACAGAAAATTTATTTATTAAATCATTGGTTAGATGGCTTCAGAAGTACTGTGTTCAGACAAACAATGTTTGCTGAATTTGAACATCTAATCCACCAAATGGATAAAAATGGTGAATCTTTAACAGCAGAGCGTTTAACAGAGGTTTACTATAATTTAAATAAACAATACTTCGGCGAGGATATTGTTATAGATGAGGAAATCGGCTTAGAATGGGCTCGCATTCCACACTTCTACTATAATTACTATGTGTATCAATATGCCACTGGTAAATCAGCTGCAACAGCATTAAGTAAACAGATTTTAGAAGAGGGTACACCAGCTGTAGAACGTTATATTAATAACTTCTTAAAAGCAGGTTGTTCTGATTTCCCAATTGAGGTATTAAAGGCAGCAGGTGTTGATATGAACGTTGCAAAACCGATTGATGATGCATGTAAAGTATTTGAAGAACGTTTAAATGAGTTAGAAAAATTATTGTTGAATAATTAATTAGGAAGGCTGTAGGATTATCACTACAGCCTTTTTTCTATGATTAGTTGAACGAATGAAAATTAAGAATAATGATTTTTTTTGATTTCTAAATGTTTAAAAGTGCGTATCTTGGAAAAATACTGTTTGTAATCGCTTTCTATTTGACAAATTTGTGAATCTACTATTGGAATTATTGCTATATTTACTATTCCGTGATAAAGTGAGTCATGTGAAATAAATCACAAAACAAACATACACCCCTTTGTTTGAACGTGAACATTTCTCCCATCCCCTTTGTGAAAAAGAGGCGTCACTATCTGTCGAGGATAGTGGCGCTTCTTTTATTTTTTTTTGTTATCGAAGGGAGATGTCAAATTACATAAAGTATGGTTTTCGGCAAAGCAAGCGGTTGATTTCCGTTCCGGCTGGGCGCTTTTGTCGCTGCCGCTTCGCTTTCGCGCAGAGCTTCCTGGGGGCGTCCGATGAGCCGCTTGGGCCAACAGATGTTTTTTGCGCGAAAGCGTAGTGCAACGTAGCGACAGCAACAGCACCGATGTTGGTCACGAAGGCGTTATCACAGGACGTGATGGTTTTAGCCTTCGTTCAAAATAAGTTATTTCACCATTTAGAGAATTATTTAATTAAATTACATGAGCAAGTGAAAATTCCAAAAGGGAACTTTAAATATACAGCGAATTTTTTCTATTCTTTGCTGTCGTCAATTTTAGTTTTCCAATTGACATTACCATATATAAATGAGCATATTAATCCGGATATTGATGAGATGCTAGATGAGGTTGTATATTTATTTACATTAAGTTTGTATAATCCGAAAGAAAGTTAATTATTGGGCAAACAAAAGCAAGTGAAGTTTTCTTCACTTGCTTTGTTTTTAGGGTTTCTTGGACAAGTCCCTATTATTTAGAATAATAGTATAATTGCATTATTTTATACGCCATAGTGTAACGTTATCTGTCTGAATTCGTTCAATCTTTTGTTGCAGCATACGTTTCTTTAATTCACGTTCAGCTGTTTGTTCTGTTAATGAATAGATAAAAGCAACTTCATTTGTTGAAAGTGTATGGAATTTTGTAAATAGCTCTTCCATTGTTGGTAATGGTTGACGCACAAGCTGTTCATCCAACATCTCTTGTAAAATATGTTCATAAACTTCATAGGAATAGTTACCACTAACTTTAAGACCCTCATCTTCAATACATTCATTGAAAAATACAACGCTAGGTACTTCATCAACTTCCATTTCACGTTTAATATATAAATCGCATTGGAAGGCACGTGCTGCTTCCTTAGAACCGAAGTCTGCAGAAAATTCATTCATATCTAGTTGAACATCTTCTGCAATTTTTAACAATGTAGCATAAGAATTGACGTCTTGACGGTTTAGTAATACATATTCTTGTAGTTTCGATAAATAGCGTGCTCCTGCACGTCTGCCCTGTAACTCCGCTGCTTTTATAGCGATAGATGGTAAAACAGGATGATTAATGTCGAGTTCAATACCTGATACACATCCCTTTACACGCTTACTTAAACAATTCAAAGAGGCAAGCTCTGTGCTTAGTACAAGACGCCATGTAAAGTAATGGTTGTACTCTAGCTGTAACCTACGAAGAATCGCTTGAATACTAAAAGCTTCAGGACAAAGTGGATCTACGAAAATATACAATTCAATAGGCTTATTAGCAGTAAAAATCTCGGGAGTTGGCTCTTGCAGCATTTGAATATTATTCACGTAACAATTCCCCCTCATCGTCATTTGGTGTATTAATCATGTGATGAGCTGTTAAGACTAAACGTTGATAATAAGTTTCGCGGAATTTCCCTTCCAACCCAACTTCATCCATCGCTTCGGACATGCATTCAAGCCAAGCTTGAGCACGATCAGGTGTAATCGGAAAATTCATATGGCGTGCACGCATCATTGGATGTCCATGCTCCTCAGTAAAAAGATTTGGTCCACCTAAATACTGTGTTTGAAATTGAATTTGCTTGCGAGCTGTCTCTGTCAAATCTTTCGGAAAGATTGGAATAAGATCAGGATGCTGAGCAACTCTTTTATAGAACGCATGGATTAGCTCCGAAAGCTTTTCAGCTCCCAGCTCCTCATAAGGAACAGTGTATTTTCGACTCATATGTTAAATGCCCCTTTTAATTCTTTATATCGTAAAGTATATGTTTATACTTGGCTATCTTTAAAATGTGAATTTCTTGTGACTACCTTCATTCTATCAACGTCTTTTCGTTAACACAAACAAAGCGCTCTTTTGAAATGTTTTTCGCAGAAAAGCACAAATTTCACCACGTGGGTGAAATTTGCCGAAATAGACGGTATTAACAGTGATTTTGCGATTAAACAGTGTAGTAATTCATCACTTTTTGGACATAATTCTGTGTTTCTTTGAAAGGAGGAACACCACCATATTTTGTAACGCGTGAAGCTCCAGCGTTATAAGCAGCTAACGCTAATGTAGGATCATTATCAAATTTATCTAGTAATTGGCGTAAATATTTGGCCCCTGCCATAATATTTTGCTCAGGATCAAAGGCGTTTGTAACCCCTAAATATTGAGCAGTTTTTGGCATTAATTGCATTAATCCCTGTGCTCCAGCATGACTAACCACATTTGAATTAAAATTAGACTCTTGCTTAATCACTGCCGCGATGAGTTTCTCAGGCACATTATACGTAGCTGCCGCCTTTTGAATAATCGAAGCGTATTGATTTGCACCTGCTAATGAATTGGCATATGCTGTTGAACCTATTACATTATCCGCAACATAGGAGTCGAGTTTTGTACTAGATTGTGTGTTTGCTATTGCTGCCTGTACAGCAGAAGGTATGAAGACGGAATTAGAACCATTATAAAGTAATGCTTGATAAGCATTATTTTGCATGTTTTCAGATAACCCATTTAAATTACTAAGCTGGTTCATGTATGACGAAGTGCTTGATACACCTCCAAGCAAACTGGATAATTTCGCCTTATTAGTAGTAGTTAAGTCGCCTAGCAATTCGCTTATCATGTCTGAAAACATAGAATTACTGTCTGTAAGATTGTTTGACGATGAATTTTCTGAAGATCCTAGTGTTTGTAATGCTTGAATGTCAAGTAAAGTTCTCAGTGATTGGATATCCAAGGAATTGTCATCCTTTCTTGTTATACTAGTTAAATGATTTCAGCAACATCCGCTGGTATAGAGGAACTCAGTCTAAGAATGCATGTCCTGTGGCAAGGACTGAGTGATCAACATCACGTTGGCCTAATGCCTCCGGACGCAATTTATGCCGAGGCATAAATGAACTATTAGATGGTGCTATTCTTTTGTAATGCTTTCATAAAACGTGCGATTTTTTTATCTGTAGCCTGTTTTTCGATACCATATTGCTGTAGAAATTCGTCGAAGATTGCATTTCCTTTTATTGCATCTTTTGATTCATATTCTACCTCATAATCGTCGCACTGCAAATAGAAAGAATGATCGAATACTAGAAGACCATCCTTATAAGGAATTTCGACACGATCAGTTGTCAGTGAACCGAATACTTCTAATTCTTCTAAAGGAATGTTATATAGAGCTAGTCTTTTAGCTACTTCTTGGGCATAGAAACCTTCTCCAACAAGCATTTTTTTAGCTTGCACAGCAGTTAATTCGTCAGTTGTCTCTAAATGTGCATGCTCTGCATTTTTTTCTTTTAAAGTACATTCAAAATATTTGTCGATTTGTCTAATACGAAGCCCACTTTGTAGTTTCCGAATAGCTTGAGAAGGTGTATCGAAATAATGATTTTTTTGACGATGAATAGCATTTTCGGAAATGTTGAATTCTTGCAATAAATATTCATATTGTTGTTTAGTTAAGAGATTTTTAAATTCTATTTCAAGTTGTTGTGCCATATGCTCACCTGTTTATTTTTATTTTTTTACGTTTGTTACTTAAGAGAAAGAAAGGATTAAAATGATTTTTTACTTTTCGCAAAGTAACCAACGCTGTGTTACACCTTACAGAAAAAGTCAACCTAACTATTTTCTGAATAGTTTGTCAACGCGAATTTTAAATTAGCTCAAAATTAGTTGATTGTAGTGGAGACTGGGCGACTCCTTGGGGATTAGCAATAGAGGAACGGAAGCTAAAACCATCACATCCTGTGATAACGCCTTCGTGACCAACATCCTGTTGGCCCAAGCGGCTCATCGGACGCCCCCAGGAAAGCGCCCAGTCGGAACGGAAATCAACTACACGCTATGATAAAAAGTTTAGTTCGTTATTTCATTGATTTAGTATTTACACACTGCAACTATTTACCCTCTATGCTAAAATAAGAGGAAGAGTAAGACGAAAAGGGGAACCGCGTGTGCGTAAAATTTATACAATAGAAACATTGAATTTTGAAAACGAGCAACTTCATTTTAGTTTAAACGACATTGAAGTAAATTTACAGTTAAAACCTGCAGCACAATTAATTGCAGATTCTGATGACTTTGCGTTTATTTATTTACTTGATGCAGGAGAGAATTATCATTACTTGCGTTTTCCACCGAGTAGTTGGGATCAACTTGTACATATTTTGCAAAAAAAGCAAAATCCAAAGCTACAATTAGGTGAAGAAGTTATTGAGCTTACAAATTTTTACGATGAATTGGAAATGCTCGTGTATAATATTGAAGGAAATTACAATTATGGGGCGGAATTTGTCCAAGAGGTGGAACAACACTTCAAGCCAATTCTTGCTGAATAAAAAGACAAAACGAACAGACGGTGTTGGTTTTGTTCGATACCGAATGTCGGGAGGTTTTTGTGATGGGACAATGGGAAATATTTTTAAGTCCTTATAAACAAGCAGTAGATGAATTAAAAGTAAAATTAAAAGGTATGCGTTCGCAGTTTGGTATTGTTAATGCAAATTCGCCAATTGAATTTGTTACGGGACGTGTAAAGCCTTTAGCAAGTATATATGACAAAACATTAGAAAAAGGACTTGCCTTTGAGCCCTCTAAACAACTAGGTGATGAGCTAGGAGATATCGCTGGCCTACGTATTATGTGTCAATTTGTAGATGATATCTCAACAGTTACAGAGCTAATACGTCAACGTAAAGATATGCGTGTAGTGGAAGAGCGTGACTATATTACAAATAATAAGCCAAGTGGATATCGCTCATATCATATGATTGTGGAATATCCTGTAGAGACGATACAGGGGAAAAAAATGGTATTAGCTGAAATTCAAATAAGAACATTAGCGATGAATTTCTGGGCATCTATTGAGCATTCACTAAATTATAAATATAAGGGAATGTTCCCCGAGGAAATAAAAAATCGCCTTCAAAGTGCAGCAGAAGCTGCCTTCCGGTTGGATGAGGAAATGTCGTCCATTCGCAGTGAGATTCAAGAAGCGCAAGCATATTTTAGTGAATACAAAGAAGCATCGAATCCTAATTTACTATCGGAGAAGGAGCGTGACACGCAATGAAATTTTCCATTCAATCACGTAGAGATGCACAGTCGAACGAATTAATGGAGCTAGCTAGAACATATTTACAGGATTTTGGGCTAACTTATGATGAAGAAGCGCCTGAAATTGTAGTCTCTATTGGAGGAGATGGCACATTATTACATGCCTTTCATCGATATTCTCATTTGCTAGATCAGGTTGCTTTTGTAGGTATCCATACAGGGCATTTAGGATTTTATGCGGATTGGAAGCCGTCTGAATTAGAAAAACTTGTTTTGTCTATTGCTAAGAAGGACTTTAACGTTGTGGAGTATCCACTACTAGAGGTAAAGGTGGAGCATAATAATGCAGAATCCAATACGTATTTAGCGTTAAATGAAGCAACTGTGAAATCACCAGATGTCACGCTTGTTATGGATGTAGAGTTAAATGGCAATCAGTTTGAACGTTTCCGTGGAGACGGTCTTTGTGTGTCAACTCCTTCTGGTAGTACAGCTTATAATAAAGCCCTCGGTGGAGCGATTATTCACCCGACTTTAGCAGCACTTCAAATTACTGAAATAGCATCTATTAATAACCGCGTCTTCCGTACAGTTGGTTCACCACTCATTTTACCAGCACACCATCACTGTGTCTTACGTCCAGTAAATGATCAAAACTTTAATATGACAGTTGATCATTTACAAGTCACGCAAGGTGATGTGAAGTCGATTGCTTTTAATGTAGCAAATGAAAGAGTACGTTTTGCACGTTTCCGTCCATTCCCATTCTGGGAACGAGTACATGAATCATTTGTGGCGAATGAGTAAAATGGATACAAGGTTTACACTGCATTTTAGAGCGGAAAAGGAAGGCCAATTACTGAGGGAGGCCTTAACTGAATGGCGCATCTCCAAGCGAGCTTTAACAGCTATTAAATTTGATGGAGGCTTACTGACAGTGAATGATGTCGAACGCAATGTTAGGCATCCTCTTCACGTTGGAGATCGTGTTGAAGTTAAATTCCCTCCTGAAGAAAAAAGTGAAGGGCTCGCTATTGAACATGGTGACCTTTCTATTATTTATGAGGATGAAGCTATTTTAGTGCTGAATAAGCCAGCGCATCAGAGTACGATCCCTTCTCGAGAGCATCCGACACACAGCGTAGCTAATCTAGTGTGCGGTCACTTTCAGCAGCAAGGCCTAGCATCAACTGCTCATATCGTAACCAGACTTGACCGTGATACTTCTGGCTTGCTATGCATTGCTAAACATGCTCATATTCATCATTTAGCGGGACTTGCGCAGCGCAGTGGAGAGATTTCTCGACAATATGAAGCAATAGTACATGGACATGTGGCACAAGATATCCAATCTATTATTGCTCCTATTGGACGCAAAGAGACGAGTATCATTGAGCGAGAGGTGCGTGAGGACGGTCAATTTGCGCATACAGACGTGACAATTTTAAGGCGCTTTTATTTACAAAATGAACCGATGACCCATATTCAACTAAAGTTGCATACAGGACGTACCCATCAAATTCGTGTGCATATGGCCTATGTGGGGCATCCACTTGTTGGAGATGAACTTTATGGTGGAAGTCGCGAGTATATAAATAGACAAGCCTTACATTGTGTATCCTTAAAAATGCTTCATCCTTTGACAGGTGAGAGTTTACAATTCACAAGTAACTTAAACATAGATATGCAACGATTATTAAGTGACTCCTTAGTTTGAAGTTCGAGACTATCTAAACAGTCATTAGTTCACTAAGAGTGAAAACTATTACTGAATCATGTTATAAATTTAAGGAGATGTTCGCACAAACGGGCATCTCTTTATCATTTTATTTTGTATAAAAGTAATAAGTTTTTCTTAACAGCACGTTAACAGAAAAGAAAGTGATTGTAGGATATAGTATAGTAGAGAGTTTTTTAGGCTCAGTACCATAAATTGAGAATGTCATTTTTTTATATGTTATGTATATTAGTTGATTGGAGTGGAGACTGGGCGACTCCTTGGGGATCAGCGATAGAGGAACGAAGGCTAAAAGCATCACATCCTGTGATAACGCCTTCGTGACCAACATCCTGCTGCTGACGCTTCGTTAGCACTACGCTTTCGCGCAAAAAACATCTGTTGGCCCAAGCGGCTCATCGGACGCCCCCAGGAAGCTCTGCTCTGCGCGAAAGCGAGCGTCAGCGATAAAAGCGCCCAGTCGGAACGGTAATCAACCCCATGTTATGGCAATAGGAAAAAAATAGAGACGTTTATCCACAGATTTATCCAATTAGATTGCAGCGATGTCGTAGATTGCTAAGTAGTAAAAAAAGGGTTTGCAGAAAAGGTACAATACGCTCTATTATATAAAAGGTGGATTTACGGCATTGCCCGTACAAATGATTCAATGCTCGGAAGGAGGGGACAAGCATGATAGAGGAAAGAAAAGAAAAGGATGATGTACAGTTCGACGAGGCACGTTTGCGAGAAATGCTCGAAGCACATGAAATTAACGCATTCCGCGATGAGTTTTTAGAGCTTCATCCATATGATCAGGCAACGTTTTATGAGAAGGTGGAGCCTGATATAAGGAAGATTATCTATTCGTTCTTGTCTCCGACGGAAATGGCTGATATTTTCGAGGCAATCGAAATAGATGATGATGAATACACAGCGTATCTAGCTGAGATGGATCCGTCATATGGTGCAGAAATGCTTTCTCATATGTATGCAGATGATGCAGCAGACGTTTTAAATGAGTTAGATACGAAACAACGCGAAAGCTATTTGGGCATGATGGATGAGGAAACAGCTGAAGAGATTAATGAGTTATTAAGATATGACGAAGGTACAGCTGGTTCTATCATGACGACTGAATATGTAGCGATACCAGAAAATTCCACTGTTCGTTCAGCAATGGCGATTTTAAGGAAAGAAGCGCCAGATGCAGAAACCATTTATTATATATTTGTCGTTGATGAAGCACATCGATTAACAGGTGTTATTACGCTTCGCGATTTAATTATTGCTGATGAAGATACCCTTATACGTTCGATTATGAATGAACGTGTTGTGATGGTGCACGCAGGAGATGACCAAGAAGAGGTTGCTCAAATTATGAAGGACTATAACTTCTTAGCGACACCAGTTATTGACGATAAGGGAGAATTACTAGGGATTATTACAGTCGACGATATTATCGACGTTATTGATGAGGAAGCATCGGAAGATTACTCTAAATTAGCGGGTATTTCCGATATGGATAAATTTGATACAACCTCGTTTCAAGCTGCTAAAAAGCGTTTACCATGGCTTGTCATATTATTATTTTTAGGGATGTTGACAGCAAATTTAATTGGACATTTTGAGTCAACGTTAGAACATGTTGCATTACTCGCGGTGTTTATCCCTCTCATTTCAGGTACTTCTGGAAATAGTGGAACACAGGCACTAGCGGTAGCTATTCGGGGCATTACGACTGGAGATGTCGAAGAACATAGCAAGCTAAAATTACTTCTGCGTGAAGCAGGTACAGGCTTAATGTCTGGAATTGTTTGTGGACTGATTGTGATCGGTATCGTCTATATTTGGAAACAAGAGCTTATTCTTGGAATGCTAGTAGGAGCAGCGCTTTGTGGTTCTATTTTAGTAGCAACACTTGCAGGTTCTTTTATACCACTGCTAATGCACCGCCTGAAAATCGATCCAGCTGTTGCATCAGGTCCATTTATTACAACATTAAATGATATTACCAGTATTTTAATTTACTTAGGTTTGGCGACAGTTTTCTTAAGCCAAATAGGCTGAGAACCAAATTTCTTCCTTTTGCATATTGTATGAAAAAAGGGAAGTGAGTAATGTGGGTCGAGAGCCACGCTTGTTTATAAAATCACCATCATATTTTCTAAATATTTCTAAGGTGCTACATGAACTTGATCTGGAAGAAAGTACGTCAGTGTATATAAAGGACGGCAATTTCAATGAACAAACTATTGAAGAAAAAGAAAAAGTGGTTGAAGAAATACAAATAGATCCGTATTTACTAAAGCAACTTCAATTTTTAGAAAAGCCGTTTCGACAAAAAGCCTATCAACCGTTAGTTATATGTTTAAAGGATGGTAGAAGATTACGCGGTAGTGCATCTGATGTACAGACCGATTCTTTGATGCTTACTTCTTTCGAATTGAAGACACAAGAGATTATATATTTTGAGGACATAGAACAAGTATTATGGCGAGGTAAACAATTACCTACCTTATGAAAAAAGTGTACAGCAGAGGATGCTGTACACTTTTTTTATGTGTAGTGTGTCAAAGGAGAAAAGACTATTCACAAATCCCTAAGTCAACATCAGCAATACATTGTACAGCGCAGAAGCATGATAAATCTACAGTGATACAGCTCTCAGTTGAATTCCAATCATCTACTTTACATATTTTTTTCATGTTGACACAACAGCCATCTCGACTTAATAGATCTACAGTACTTTCGCTGGAGTCAAATGAACATAAAGGCTCTAAAACACGCAAAGTAGCGCAGCATTCATCAAACATATCTTCTACACGGAAAAATACTGATGTACAAATACATGGATCTGCTGTTGGGGAACTGAAAAATGCTTTAAAAGGAGTACCGTCTTTTGTAATTAACATGAATACACGTGTATCTGCATGAGAGCGTGCAGGACTTACAATGCCTCCAAGTGGTTCTAAGAAACAGTTAGCTGTACATGGTTGACATTCTTCTCTCACCGCTTGATTCTGAATGTCTAAAATAGCGCGTACTACGTCACAAACGCAGCCTGCTGAATGGATTGGTTCAATAGGATTTGTTGGCTTGCCACAACCCATATCGTCACCTCCTTTCCTTGTTACTACTTCTACAATATGTGCTTATGAAAAATGGACTCGGGCTTTCGTATACATAGTCAAATGAATAGTTTTTTTATGTATGGAGAAACTTTAAAGAAAAGGAGGGGAAAACTTGAAGCTATCAGGAATGATGTTACCTCTATTAGTCAGTTTAACGCTTTTAAGTGGTTGTGGTGAAAAAGAAAAATTTATTGTCTATGGTTCACCGGAAAATGAAAAAGAAGTTGAAGCCATTTTAAAAGAACAGGACTTTGTAGACAAAACAACGGTTATACAATATGACAATAGTATGCTTGTAGCGGTGCAAATTAAACCATGGGATAAGTGGAAAAAAGCTAAATTAGAGAAAAAGTTGCAAAAGAAATTTGATGAAAAATATCCAAACAAAGATGTTTTTGTCTCGACTGATTATAAAATTTATTATGAAGCCAATAAAATAAAAAAGGATCAAGTTGAAGATAATAAACTGAAAGATAAAATTAAGAAATTGAAAAAGCTTGCAAAGGAGGAAACGTAATGGAAAAAGAACAATATCAACAGTTAGAACAAAATGTCACGCCGAAACCGCCCTATTTCAAGAATGTTGCAAAGGCATTTCTAGTAGGTGGACTTATTTGTTTAATCGGGCAGGCAGTATCGCTTTTTTATATAATTTTCTTTGATTTTACCGAAGCAACAGCCGGAAATCCAACAGTTTCAACAATGATATTTTTCGCCATGATTTTAACGGGTTTTGGCTTATATAAGAAAATTGGTCAGTTTGCTGGAGCTGGATCGGCTGTGCCTGTTACAGGGTTTGGTAATGCTGTTATTTCTGCTGCCATTGAGCATAGATCTGAAGGATTAGTACTTGGTGTCGGTGGAAATTTATTTAAATTAGCTGGGTCAGTTGTATTATTTGGTGTTGTCTCCGCCTTTTTTATTGCACTTATTAAATTCATTCTTGTGACGATAGGAGTGGTTTCATGGTAATTGTCTTTCAATCGAAGCCTTCCATAATAGCAGGTGGTGTGGTAGCTGGCCCACTAGAGAAACGTAGTGTATTTAGTCAATATTTTGATACGAATTACGATGATGAACGTTGGCAAATGAAAACAAATGAACAAGGTCATCGAAAAATGGTGCAAGAGGCCTGTGAATTTGCCATGAAAAAAGCGGGTGTGAAAAATACTGCCATTGATTACTTTATGGGTGGCGATTTAGTTAATCAAATGACACCAACCAATTTTGCGGCAAGAGACTTAGACATTCCTTTTATCGGATTATTCTCAGCATGTGCCACCTCTATATCTTCAGTAATTGTTGCGAGCCTATTAACAGAAGTAGGTGCCTCCGAGTTATCGCTAGCTGGTGCTTCTAGTCAGCACAATGCGGTTGAGCGACAATTCCGCTATCCAATCAATTATGGCTCACAAAAGCCCCAAACTGCTCAATGGACGGTAACGGCTGCTGGATATGCTCTTATTGGTAAACATCAAGAGGAATATCCTTCTATTGAAGCAGCAACTGTTGGAAAATCTGTTGATTATGGTATGGATGATCCCTTTCACATGGGCGCAGCGATGGCACCAGCAGCTTTTCAGACGATTCAATCACATTTAGAGCAGCGTAATCAAAAAATTTACCACTATGATTTAATTTTAACAGGTGATTTAGGTCAACTTGGCTTAAAACTGCTAAAAGGAATGTTTGTTGAAAGTGGCATAAAGAGTGAGGAGTTAAAACCTTTACGTGATGCAGGTGCAGAGTTTTATGGACAGGATGAAACATTCCAATCCGGTGCGAGTGGTGCAGGTTGCTCGGCAGCTGTTTTTTTTAGTTATGTAATCCAACAGATGCGAGCAGGTACCTATAAACGAGTACTGCTTGTGGCGACAGGAGCATTACTGTCTCCGCTTACATTTCAACAAGGCGAGACAATTCCATGTACGGCACATGCGATTGAAATTACAATGAAATGAGGCAAGATCTATGGTTATGACATTTGTATTTGCTTTTTTTGTAGGAGGAATTATTTGCGCCATAGGTCAATTATTAATGGATTTTGGTAAACTAACACCTGGACATACATTGAGTACTCTAGTCGTAGCTGGTGCCATTCTTTCCGGAATGGGTTTGTATGAACCACTTATTAATTTTGCTGGTGCTGGTGCAACTGTTCCAATTACATCTTTTGGAAATTCTTTAACGCATGGTGCAATTGTTGAAGCGGAAAAACATGGGCTTGTAGGTGTATTAACCGGGATGTTTGAGGTGACAAGCTCTGGAATCAGTGCTGCCATTGTTTTTGGCTTTATAGGAGCATTAATATTTAAACCAAAAGGAAATGTTGATTAGACGAATACCCCACCCATTTTTACAACCGAAACATATTATAGGTTGTAGAAGGGAGGGGTATTTTTATGGGATATCAAGGCTGGGGTGCTCATTCGTATGGAGGGCATGCTGATTGTTGTTATGGAGGAGACTATGGCGGTTACTACGGTGGTCACCATGGCGGTTACTATGGCTACGGACATGGTCATAGTTCAACTTTTGTCTTAATTGTTGTCCTATTCATTCTTCTGATCATTGTTGGTGCTGCTTGCATATAATTTGATTAATGTGACAGTAGATAGAGGCTTTAGCTTTTCTTCAGAGTGCTCCATTATCTGAATAAAGTTTAAAGCCTTCACTAGTTGTCAAATGTTTCTTGAATGAAACAACAGTGAAAATAAATTTAAATTTTAACTGATAGGAGGGGGAACATGAATCGCGGATTTTTTAATTCAATTGAACAAAAAACTGGAGTATCGATGGATGAAATTTTCGCATTAGCAAATGAAATTCAACATGCTGATTTTACAAATGAAAAACAAGTAAGAAAAATCGTACGGCGCGTAAGTAAAATGTCCAAGAGACAAATTACGCAAGAGCTTGAAGATCAGTTAGTACAATCTATTATTCAAGATGGTAGTTCACTAGATTTAGATAAAATTACTAAAATGATGAAATAACATGATGTATCTACTATTCAAAGCAATATATCTACAAGGTTGGTTAAATGGATTTTCATTTACAAATCAACCTTTAAAGCATTGTAGAGAAATAAAAAGGGTGTTACGATATGCATCAGCATTTTCGTAACACCTATTTCTTAGATCTTTTTTTCCATAGCACGATGTGGGATACCAGCATCCATAAATTCAGGAGATGTGGCCGTATAGCCAAGCTTTTCATAAAAGGGAATAGCATAGCTTTGTGCATTGAGTTTAAGTTTTTTCTTATTTATTGAAATGGAGTGATTTTCCATTTCTTTCATAATTAAAGCACCTAGTTTTTTACCTCGCTGATCTTGTAAAATACAGACACGTTCAATTTTTACAGCATCGTCCTCGATGCTACGTAAACGTGCAGCACCCACAGGATCGTTGCCTTCGTACATAATGAAATGTGTTGCGGATGCATCCTCAGCATCACATTCAAGATGAAGAGGCACACCTTGCTCTTCAACAAAAACTTGTTTGCGGACTGCAAACGCATCCTCATGTTCTTTTGTTGTTTCAACAATCTTAACTTTATACAAAGATTACTCAGCTCCAGTCAATCGGAAAGTTTCATACGTTGTCCACGAGCCGTCTTCTAATTGGTATAAAAGATGAATGCGATCAATTGTATCTTTTTCGTCAACGCCTGTCATACGTAATTGCCCAAAGATGTCATCGTGCTCGGAATCTGTCATTTTTTGAGCAATCGTAATATGTGGTACAAATACATGTTTTGTCTCACCAAAAGGCACTTTTTCTTCTAGAGCTTGGTGGATTGCTGTTAATTGTTCAGTTGATTCAATGCGGAAATAAATCGCATTTGTTGTAGGGAAAAATGAACTTATGCGTAATGCATGAATGTTTAAAGGTGCATATTTGGCAGCAAGTTCATCTAATTGCTTTACGATAGATTGAATATCTTCTTCCGTTGCATCGAAGCTGTCTTTTAATGTTATGTGCGGAGTAATTTTCGCATAATGAGGATCGTAACGTTTGCGATAAGTATTCGCTAAATCTTGCAATTTTTTTGATGGAAATGCCACAATACCGTATTTCATAGGCCATTACCTCCCGAAAATAAACAATTTTTTATTTAAGTATAACAGAAAATTTCGATTTCGTAATTTGAATCGTCTATATTAATTGAAATTTTCAATTAATGCACGACGTAAATCAGGTTTCCAATATTTCCATGTATGATTGCCATCAAATTCTTCATAAAATGTAGAAAATCCTTTGTTTAACATGAGATTATGCAGTTGACGATTTGGTGTTAAAAAATCTTTAACTGTTTTATCCATTGTGACAACTTTATCTTCCTCTTTCCCAACAATATGGTAAATAGAGATTGCACCTGGATCTTTAAAATTCTCTACAGCTTGCAGAACATCTTCGTCAACATACGGTGATTGTAAAATAACCTTGCCAAAAATACTTGGGTATTTTAATGCGGCCATTAAAGAAGCGGTTGCAGCCATTGAATCACCAATAACTCCACGACCCATTCCCATTTGATATGTTGCATATTCAGCGTCTAAATATGGCACAAGCTCGTGTGCTAAAAAACGAAGGTATGCTTCATGTTGCTCTCCACTTGGAATATATTTATGACGTCGATCCTTAATGTCCTTATAAGGAACGAATGCAATGATTAAATTTTCGATTTCATAGTCATCAATAAGTTCATCAGCAAGTTTGGTAATACCCCCAAGCTGGAAATAATCTTTGCCATCTGATGCAATTAAAATATTATATTTATATAGTGGAGAATAATTCGCAGGAACATAAATATAGAGCTGTAATTCCTCCTGTAATGCTTCACTATAGAACTTTAAATCCTGTACAGTTCCCTTATCCAATGATGACACTCCTTCTCATGTTTGTAACAAAATTGTACCATATAGCTAAAGTAAAGGTATAATAGGTTGGGCTAGCACTATTCTAGCAATAAAATCGAAATGAGGGTTAGTTATGCATGATAAAAGTATTCGCATACACTCTGATGAAGTAGCGAAGGCAGCCCAAGCTGCACTCATTCGTCGTGGTGTATCGCTAGAGGATATTGCTAAAATCGTTTATGAAATGCAAAAATCCTATAATGAAGGTTTAACATTAGACCACTGTGTTCATTCTGTCGAGCGTGTATTACGTAAGCGTGAAGTTCAACATGCTTTATTAGTAGGAATAGAATTAGATGAACTTGCAGAGAAAAAGTTATTATCGGCACCATTACAGCAAATAATAGAATCCGATGAGGGTTTATTTGGTGTGGATGAAACAATCGCACTTGGATCTGTTTTTACATATGGTAGCATAGCGGTAACAACTTTCGGACATTTAGATAAGCAAAAAATCGGTATTATTAAGAAGTTGGATACAGAACCTGGCCATCATGTAAATACGTTTTTAGATGATTTAGTTGGCAGTATCGCTGCTTCTGCCGCGTCACGTATTGCACATCGTATGCGTGACTTGGAAGAAGAGGGCGAGACATTTGCTGATATCGAGCCAGAAGAGCTAGGGCCAAAAACAAAATCACATAATGAGATTTAACATAGTATTAATATATAACAGAGCCTTCTCAATAATATGAGGAGGCTCTGTTTTTATTAGTATGTTTATCCAATCGTTTTGTATACTCACACACTATATGGATGCAGAAAATAAGGACATACAAATACACATGAGAGAAAATAGTCAGCTCGTTGAAGTATCTCAAAATCATTGGAGTGCTTTTGCATCTACATAGCTTGAATGTGGTAGCCTGATATTTTACAATAGAAACATCGTGAAACTTTAAAGGGCTTTTGATGAGCTAAGGATTCTTTTAGAAGCTTCCTTAAAGTGTAATAAAGATGAATAGTTGTGAGGGACCTACTACATGAAAATGCAAGATATAAAAACGTTAATTACGAGTGGTACAATCATTCTTGCTGTTGCATTGTATATGATTTTTGGCAGATCACCAGCCCAAGAAAAGGATGCAACATCGACTAACCAGCATGGTACTATTTCTATTGAACAGGTTGAAGGAAAAACAGGAAATAAACGCTTTGATGTAGATTATATTAAAGCCTATGATGGTGATACAATTCAGGCGACAATAAATGGCAAGAAACAAAAAATTCGCCTATTGATGGTAGATACACCTGAAATGAATTATAACAAAGGTGAAGCACAGCCTTATGCTAAAGAGGCGAGAGATTATACGATTAAATTGTTAGAACACGCCAAAAAGATTGAAGCGGTTTACGATGTTGGACCAGAAACAGATAACTATGATCGCTTATTAGCCTATGTCTTTATTGATGATGTAATGTTGCAGGAATCATTATTAAAAGAAGGACTTGCAGCAGTGCGCTTTATCCATAAGCCAAACAATACGTTTGAGGATGAATTTAGAGACATCCAACAAGATGCAGAAAAAGCAAAATTAAATATTTGGTCACACCAAAATTACTTCCAAAAAGATGGTTTCCATCCGGAAGTATTAAAATAAAGGTTATCAATCAAGGGACGGTCCCAGAAGGCAATGAAAAATGCCTTTTGAGGGCGGTCCTTTCTTTATTCAAAATTTATAGTAGTAAATAAAGTAAAGCTATGAAAATCATTAATTTATTTATCTATGATTTTATAGTAAAAAGCATTAATAAGTTTGAATTTGCTCCAGGTGTTAAACTTCTTGTAAGTAATAGTAATCGAATAGGTAAATCAAGTTTTAATAAAATCGCTTTTTTTGCACTAATTGGATTAGGAATTGAGTTAATTCGTTTAGCACATGAATACAATTAAAATTTTGCTAGCTATGCCTGCTGTCATGTTTGCCATTGTAACTGTTATTACAATTGAATATATGTAACAACCATGAAAATAAGTTTCTTCAGAAATAGTAAAAGACAATACTTAATAAAAGCTTTGCTCTACTTTTAAAAATACTGAACTGATGCCTGTCTCTATTCACACGTGGCTCACGTCTCCCGAACTGTATCTTTAATTAGTTCCTCAAGAGATTTAGAACGATTTTTAAAATCACTTAATTTCCAATTCTTATTTCTAGCATAATTTTGGTAAAAATATTAACTAATACAGCTATATTTTCATATACTATTCCTTCCTTGGATAGTATTTGAATTATCACTTTAATAAGATTCTGAAGTACCTTCCAGAAACCGTTTATATTCAAAAGACAATTATATTCCTCAAATTTGCTTAAAATCTTCTACTAGTTGGATAGTATTCCCATTAAAAAAACATTTACATTTCCTAATATTCAGAGTACTATAAAAATCAACTTACATTCAACTGACATGTAAGTTGAATGTAAGTTAGGGAGGGATTTTCTTTGAAAGGAACAACACTTCAAGAAACAGCGTATCATGAAATTAAAAACAAAATTATTAGAGGGGACTTTTTAGAAAGCGGTTTCACTTCCCAAAATCAGTTAGCGGCTGAACTTGGAATAAGTAGAACACCGATAATGACTGCTTTACAAAGGTTACAAAATGAAGGGTTTGTAAAAATTATTTCAAACCATGGCATTCAAATTTTAGGACTGAATGTTCATGAACTAGAAGAAATGTATGAACTGCGATTGGCGTTAGAAACTTTTGTCATTCCAAAAATAGTTGAATTGGTGACTGAGGAACAAATGGAGATACTTGAGGAAATCATTCAAGAACAGAAAAAGTGTGTAGAACACAATGATATATTTCAATTTTTGAAATTGGACTCTGCCTTTCATCTTCAACTTACTGAAGTTTATGGAAACTCCTTATTTATTCAAACACTTACTAATATTCGAGAAAGATTATTTAGTAACCCGTATTATTTTCGCAGAAAAGAATATCCAATTTCTAGATATATAAAGGAACATGAACAAATAATTGAGGCAATTAAATCTAAAGACATTAGACAAGCGATTAAAGAGTTAGAAACACATATTATAAATGGATAGATTTTAAATAGTGGGGGTTTTCATTAAAATGAGCAACCTAGGAGGGAATTATGAAGAATAAAACTTTAATGGACAGTATTATTATTGGATTTGCCACATTTGCAATATTTTTTGGAGCAGGAAATCTTATTTTCCCACCCTTTATTGGTTTTACATCGGGAACAGAATGGGTACCGGCGTTACTTGGTATGACACTTACAGGTGTAATTTTACCGGTATTAGGAATTGTAGCTGTATCAAACAGCGGAGGAACATTCGCTGACTTAACTAAGCCGATAGCACCTTGGTTTTATAAAGTGTTTTGTACACTCATCATGATAGTCATTGGAACTTTCATCAATGTTCCGCGAACTGCTGGAACTAGTTATGAAGTTGCTATTCAACCGTTTTTTCCTAATTTTTCTACAGTCTTGTTCAGCATCATTTTCTTTGCTATTGTGTTTTTAGTCTCTGCTAACAAAGCAAAGGTTATTGATACAATTGGAAAATTCTTCACACCTTTTAAATTTGGATTGCTGCTAGTTATCGTTGCTGTTGCCATTTTTTCTCCTATTGGGAATCCAATTTCAACAAATTTATCGCAACCATTTTTGAACGCCTTTGTTCAATCCTATCAAACAGCTGATGTATTGACTGGGTTGCTCGTTTCAAATATTATCATCGCAGCAATCCGTGCCAAAGGATACGCTGGAAAAGAATTAAAGAAAGTTACAATTTATGTTTCTGCCATTGCTGGTCTTGGGCTTTTCGTAATTTATGGTGGATTGCTCTACCTTGGAGCATCCGGTAGCCAAGTAATTTCAAACAATAATATTGAAAGAACTAGTTTGTTAGTAGAGTTGATGAAAAAATTGATGGGGCAAGGTGGCCTGACACTACTTGCACTATGTGTTTTACTAGCTTGCGTGGTTACAGCAATCGGATTAACAAGTGCAACTAGTGACTTCTTGACAGACCTAACAAAGAATAAAATTCCTTATACTGTTTGGGTGGCTATTAATACAATAATAAGTGCAATTTTTGCAAATGTTAAAGTGGATGCACTTATTTCAGCGGCTGCACCTATCTTCCTTGCTCTGTACCCAATTTCGATTATACTCGTTATTTTAGGATTGTGTAGAAAGTATATACCAAATAGAGGGTCTTATATTGGAACAGCATGTTTTACATTCATCTTTAGTTTAAATGATGCATTCAATGCAATGGGTATTAAATCAGATGCCTTTAACTCATTTGTGGCAAACATACCATTCAGTTCTCAAGGTTTCACATGGTTGATACCAGCGATCGTAGGATTTATTGCGGGAACTATCATTTACAAAATATTCATTAAAAAGCCTAGCGATATTATCGTAGCATAATTTACATATCAAATTGAAAGAAGGAAGTTTTATGAAAAAACCTATTATCGGAATTTCTTGTAGCTTTAGTCCAAATGGACAGATTGGAGTTGTGTCTCACCTTGGTGCACCAAGCCAAGAATGGCAACTTCTTGCAGACGACTACATTCAAGCAATTGAGAAAGCTGGAGGGATTCCAGTGATTTTGCCAGTTGTTGAAAATCCAGAAACAATCCTTCCGATTCTTGGAAAGCTAGATGGAATTATTTTTACTGGCGGAAATGATGTGAGTCCACTTTGTTATAACGAAATGCCTTCAAGTGCAGTTGGAGAAGTCTCTGTGAAAAGGGACAATGTAGATTTGGCACTAATCAAATCTGCATTGGAGAACTATCAAATTCCGATATTAGGGATTTGCAGAGGTTGTCAAATGCTGAACGTGGCTCTTGGTGGCACATTACATCAAGATCTTGCTAAAGATGATGTTACTAAGAATGAGCACTTCTTATCGTCATACCCTATCGAAAATATTTCTCAAATAGCAAATATTGAGACAAACAGTAGACTTGCAAAAATTTTCGGAAGTAAAAGTATAGGAATCAATAGTTTCCATCATCAAGCAGTTAAAGATTTAGGGGAAAATTTAGTAGTAGCTGCAAAAGCCGATGATGGTGTCATTGAGGCTATTGAAATTCAAGGTGAGAGATTTATTGTTGGTGTTCAATGGCACCCTGAGATGATGCAGAGAAACAAAGTAAATCACTCTGTCTTTTTTGAGAGTTTTATTAAGGAGTGCTCCCTTAATTAATTGTTAATGTACATTTGCTAGATGATGAAAATCGGATTAAATGCTTATGGCTGTAGGATTTATCAGAGTAAAATATACTTAAGAGGGTCATTTCCATCCGGAGATAGTAATATAAAAAGCTCCATTTACTGATTGCTCAGTGAATGGAGCTTTTTCGATAATTATGTGTATCGCTAGTGTACTCCAACTTTTTGCTGAGCATGTATACGATACTTTATGTAGGGTCTGAAATTCATATATCAAAGTTCATCATTCGCATTATGTTACATCTTCTGTCCACTCTGAAACTTTATCTTCATTGTCTTTAATCCTTTTTTTGCTGCCTCTTTAGGATCACTGCCTTTCATAATATCAAATATAACACTTTCAATATCCTCCGGAGTCCAGTGGAAGTTTTTAAGAACACTATACGCTCCCGGATTATCTTCTTTCAATCCTTTCCGTGCAAATGTACCAATATATTCTTCTGCTCCGTATATACCTTTAGGATCGTCTAAATATTTTAAATCAAAGGCGTTAAATTTCCAGTGTAGAGACCAACCCGTCACTATGATTTCTTCATTTTTGGCAATGGCTTGAGTAAGGGCTGCTGTCATTGCGCCTGCAGATGAAGTAACTACATTCCAGCCTTCAAGGTTACTATATGCTTTATAAGCATTTTCAGTGTAAACGTACAAAACGAAGCTGATTTTGAAGAAACTCAAAATTGCAAGAAAAAAGATTATCAAATTTTGCTTCAAAACTAACAAGTTTTGATTTTATAAATTTTTTAGATAATACCATAGTGCCAATTTCAAAAAATATGAGTATATAAGTTAAGGAAAGGGGATGTTATAGATAATGAAAAAAGTAAGCTTATTATTGATGATTGTCATACTTTTGATATCTTCTCAACTATCATTTAGTAATATATCTGCTTACGCAAACAGTGTTAGTGAAGGTGATTAAATGGCGGTGTTGCCATTGTCGGATATCGGGGTGAATCAAATGAAAACTTAACACGTGCACAATTTACAGCGTTCATGTATAGAGCACTTGGTTTATAAGTCTTACTATGAAGGAAGATGTATCGTAATTTGATACATCTCTTTTTTTTAGATAAGAAAGAAGGATGACAACCTGTAACGTTGGGAAATAACCTATCACGATAGAAATTCTGATGATGAAGATGAAAAACTAGAATTAAAAATCCCCAAAAGATATATGTTTTGAATGGATTTATAGGATTATCAAGTTTTGCGCGAAAACGAACAAAAAGTGATTTTGCTTGTTTTAAAATGCCTGATATAGTGTAAATATCCTTGAATACAAGAGGATTTATTCACAGTTTCTCAAAATGAGTAAATTTGATGAAAATAAGTTACATTTGTTGTTTAAAAGAGTATTCAGTGGAAGTAACATAGTTGTTTTATCTGTATTATTAGCAATATTTATTAACTGTAGTAGTTATAAAGTATCAAGAATATTGTTTTTTAATGTTTAGTGTCATAAAAAGCGGGGAAGAGAATGTATTGATGATAAGAGTTATATAAGCTTATCTAATTCAAACTGTTAGTACGACACAGCTGGGGTTTACCGGTGGAAGACATTGAGGTGTTTTTATGTATAATTTTTTGGATCGTTCATCTTTACAAAAAGTAGGAATTCTACATCATATTTATGAAGAACAGAGGCTATATTCAAGTTTAGAGTTATCTCAAATGATGGATTTGTCTGAAAGAACAATTTTGAAAATAGTAAATGAGATAGCAATTGATTTAGAATTTATTACCGAATCTGCTGTTATCCAAAAAGAAGAGCTTAAGTATTTTCAATTAATTTATAAAGATAATTTTTCTATGAAGACTATAGAAAGATATTATTTACAAAACTCATTAACATATAAAGCTTTTGATGAGATGTTTTACAATAAATTTTTTGATATTAACATGTTTGTTTTGGATAATTTTACTAGCCCTGCATCCGTATATCGACGAATAAAAAAAGTTAAGCCTTTGTTAGATCAATTTCACTTAAAGTATACATCTTATGCGGAAGTCAGTCTTGACGGGACAGAAAAGCAATTTCGTTATTTTTATTTCTTGTTCTACTGGAATTCATGTTGGGGAGAGGAATGGCCATTTACTCAAGTTTCTAGAGAAGAAATACTAGAATTAATGGAGGAAGTAGACATAGCCTATTCCGAACAACTTTTATATTGGCTGGCTATTTGCTTAACACGTGCAAAATTAGGTTGCTTAATCGAATATCATCCTATGTACGCTAACTTTACGAAACATCATCATAACTATGAGCAATTATCAGGAAGAATTAGGTATATATTTAAAAAAATTACTGATTTATCAGACGAAGAAATCGAACTAGAAACAATGTTTACATTCTCCATCATTAGCTGTATGCGTCATTATCTGAAGAAAGATAATGCAGTAAGTTTATTGATGAACTTTGCACAACATCATAATCAGGAGTTATTTGTACAAACAACTATATACTGGATGGAAGTATTCATGGAGCATTTTTCAGTTACTTTAGATGTAGAAGAATATGGGGCACTCTTTGTAAACTTACTGCATCTTCATTATTTTATTTTAACCTTTTCTGGTCCAGCTAATTTATTTAAAGAAGATCTTTATAAAAAGCGATTAAACATGCATGAAACTGCTCAAATAGAAATCATGAATCAGTTTTATGATCGGCTATTGGAAAATAAGGCTTTCGACACCGTATTTAAACGAAGAGAAATATTAATTGGCCGATATCATAAATTACTAAAACAAACAATTGATTTTGTAAATAGAGATACGATTAAAATAAAAATATTTTCAATGATAAATGATGTTCCATATCTATTCAGTCAAATAAAACGTCTTTTTATCCATGTTGAGTTATGTTCTGAAGATAAAGAGGCGGAACTAATTATAACGGATCGCTTATACTTGAATATTAACAAAGATTTAGAAGATACATTTGTATGGAATACAGTTCCTCAAAGAAGCGATTATGAAAGGTTATCAAAAAAACTACAGGAAATTTATTTTATTAAGTATCAACAGCCAAATAAGCTACTATTGAAAACTTTATTAAGTGAAGTTTAAAGAAATAAGTCGATATTTTGGGGATGAGTTTTGCTAATGAATTAAACAATTGATGAGGAGTCGGTTAAATGTGTAAAAATATACCGAAGGAATTAACATATTATTTAAAATTGGGTGATGCTGTTGTCATCGTTGATGAAAATCAATTCATTATTGATATAAACCAACAATACGAAACGATCACCGGCTATAAAAGAGAATTTCTAATAGGATTATCAATAGAATCTTTAAAATCGAGTGCAACACCATTTGTTATGTATAAATCGTTAAAACGTACATTAAGAAATGGACAGCCATGGTCTGGGACAATGGTTAATGTCAACAAATCATTAGAGCTAAGGTATTCATTTATAACGATTACACCTATTGAAATAAAAGGAATTGTTTATTATGTAGGAGTAATACGCTTAGCAGAACAATTATTGATAGAAGAAGTGAATCAGAACAAGATAGATCAAAAAGAACTATTTAAGTTATTAGCTCTATCAAGTGAAATGCGTGATGTAAATATAGCTGAACATCTTTTAAATGTGCAAAAGTTAGCAGAGGATTTCTTGCTAATCCTCTTTGAAGATAGAACCTATAATTTATCGTTAGATTATGTAAGTAAAATTATAGAATTCAGTGTATTACATGACATTGGAAAAACGGGTATACCAGAATCGATACTGTATAAAACTGGTCCATTAACAGTCTATGAAAAGAAAATTATGAAGATGCATCCTCTTATGGGTGTAGATGTATTGAATAAACTGACTAATGAAATGGACAATAAAGTTTTTAATAATACAAAAATAGCTGAAAATATTATTAAATATCATCATGAGAATTGGGATGGAACAGGATATCCAATGGGATTAAAAGGAGAAGATATTCCTTTTGAAGCGAGAGTAATATCTATAGTTGATGTTTACGACGCTTTAGTTAGTAATAGAGCTTATAAAAAAGCTTGGACAAAAGAAGAAGCTCTTTCTTATTTAAAAGAACAGAAGGGTATTAAGTTTGACCCGAATTTAGTAGAAGTGTTTATAGAAAAAGTAGTAGGAAAGAATAGTATTATACTAAAATAAAGCAGAGTGTTCAGGTAAATAATATGTGTAATAGTGAAATTGTTTGTTACCTATACAGCTGCATAATTGACTTTTAAGTGTAATTACCAATTTTATTATAAATTTTCAAAAAATGTATTAAGGTGGAGAGGTAATGAAGTTTTACAAAAATGCATCTTTGGTTGGGAAGTTCAGAATATTTAATACCATTATCTTGATAGCTCTTGTAATGATAGGGTTTACAGGGATATTGGGCGTTAATGAAATGAATAATAGAGCACAGCATATTTATAAAGACAATTTAAAATCAGTATATTTTTTAAGTAATATTTACGTTAATCAGCAAAAAATAACTAATTTAAAGTTTGAAATTTTTTTTAATTCAAATGATATTGATGAAAAAATTAAATATTATGAAGAAATAGTAGCTTTGGAAGAAGATAGTATTGTTAATTTTAATAAATTAGAGAAAACAAATATGAGTAGTGAAGAAAGTAAACTACTTAAGACTTTAAAACAAGTAGATAAAGACTATGAAGAAACATTAGAATCTATGGTTCAACAGGTAATCTCAGGTGCAGAAATAGAAGATGCTGATATTTTTCTAAAGCCGCTGTTAGAAAAAGAGAAGCAAAGAGATGATCTTATGGAGCAAATAGAGCACATAAATATCGAAAGTGCTGATATAAAAAGCGATGAAAGTTATGTAACTTATAAAAATACATTGTATAGAAACATCATTATTATCACTATTTCTCTATTATTTAGTATAACTGCTCTAATCTTATTAAGTAGATATGTCAAAAAGGCAATCTCCAATATTCAGGATGTTGTATTAGGAGTTGAAAATGGCGATTTAACAAGACATGCTGAGGTGATATACCCTGACGATCTTGGGGAAATTACTGTAGGGTTGAACAATTCTGTTTCTCATATTCAGGAACTTGTTTCTAGTGTTAGTAGCACCTCGGCACAAATGCGTACTTTAAGTGAAGATTTAACTGGAACTATTGAAGAAATTACTGCTTCAATGGATGAAATTGATACAACTTCAAAGGATGTCGCTATGGGAAGTACTACCCTAGGTGCAACAACCGAGCAATTAAACGCTACTGCAATTGAGGTGCTCGATAGTACAAAAAAATTAAATGAGAAGACAGAACAAAGTCTTGAATTCTCACAAGAAGTAAAAAATAGGGCCGTTGATATTAAAGAAACAGCTATTCAAGCATATAGTACAGCTCGTAATCTATATGAAGAAAAACAAAAACTAGTTTTAGAAGCAATTCAAGCCGGAAAAATCGTATCCGAAGTAAAAGTTATGTCTGAAACAATAGCAGATATTGCTGATCAAACCAATTTGTTAGCATTAAATGCAGCGATTGAGGCTGCAAGAGCAGGGGAGCAAGGTAAAGGTTTTGCTGTTGTAGCTGATGAAGTACGGAAATTAGCTGAACAATCATCCGAAACCGTTCAAAAAATACAAATTGTTACTAGTGAAGTAGAAGAAGCATTTACGAATGTGTCTATCAATGCGCATGAGCTATTAAACTTTATTGATAATAAAGTAACACTTGATTATGAGCTTTTCCAAAACAGTGGAATTCAATATGAAGAGGATGCTCAGCATTTTAATGTATTAATCACTGATGTGACAGCATTTGTAGAAACAATGAAATATTCCATGCTGGAAATACAAGAGGCGATTGAAAATGTATCAAATGTCGCTATAGAGTCATCTGATCAGTCAAATGATATAGCAAAGGGTATTTCAGAAACATTACAAGTAATACAGCATGTAGCAGAGTCATCCGTTGAAACGGCAAATATTGCTGAAAAGGTTTCTCAAGAGTTAAATAAGTTCACATTATAGGAAAAATATACCCGAGGATAAAAGACGAAAAAATGCATTTCATTCAAGTCTTCCGCGGGTTAAATGCGTTGAAGTATGAGGAACTCAAGTCCTTACGTGAAAAGTTCATTGAATCGAGGGTAATCCCAATCTCTTCTCGATTAAATCCGTTCAAAACATCGATGAACAAAAATTTTTTCCCTTCATATCATATGTGAGAATGGATTTTACGTTATTGAGGAGGAAAGGAATGCATTGGATAGCCATCATACTTATTGGGATAGCTGCCAACTTAGATAATTTAGGAATTGGTCTCGCCTATGGTATTAAGCGAGTAAAAATACCCGTATTATCCAATGCGGTTATTGCCCTTATTTCAATGATCGTCACATACGCTGCAGTAACAGCTGGAAGCGTAGTTATTAATTATGTCTCTCCAGATTTCGCAAACTTAATAGGAAGTCTTTTGCTTTGTGCAATTGGGATATGGACTTTATTATCTAGTCGCTTTTCTAAACAAGGAATATTAGAACATCCTGAAGTATTTGATGAGGATAAAAATTATATCATTTCAATTCGAGAAGCAATGACGCTCGGCTTCGTCTTATCAGCCAACTGTTTAGCCGGAGGAATAGCACTTGGGGCCAATGGTATTTCTGCGATTTGGACAGTTATATCTATCGGTGTCTTTTCGTTCATAACAGTAGGTGCTGGTGTTCATTTTGGAGTCTTACTTACAAAAACTTTTATTGGAAGATACTCAACTGCTATTTCAGGGTGGTTACTTATTCTTATAGGAATCATTGAAATAATTTCTTGAATACTACAAAATTTCAGAGCGAGAGAGTCCACCTTTTATCGTACACAATCTTCGAAAGGAAAATTTGGGATTATCGATTGAAAAAAGTTTTAAAGAAATAACTTGACGTAAGTAAATTATTAATATATAGTAAGTTACATAAAGTAATCAATTACTTTTCGTAACTGTTTTTTACTAGGATGTATGAAAGAAGTAACTACAATATTTATCCCTTTTGAGCTTAGGGAACATATTTAATGTAGTTACTTCATATTTTAAAATATATCTCGAAATCGAGATAAAATCAACTTAATTGGAGGAATTTATAATGACAAAATGGAACATCGATTTAGGACACTCAGCAATTAACTTTCAAGTAAAACACATGATGGTATCAAAAGTAAAAGGTGTATTCGATACTTATTCAGCTGATATTGAAGCGGCAGATCTTGCAGATTTAACAACAGCAAACATTAGCTTTACAATTGATGCTGCTAGCATTAATACACGTAGTGAAGATCGTGATAATCACTTAAAAGCAGCAGATTTCTTCAATGCTGAAAAATATCCGACAATCACATTCAAGTCAACAAACATTGCAAAAAAATCAGATGATGAATATGCGCTTACAGGTGATTTAACAATTAAAGACGTAACGAAATCAGTAACATTTGATACTGAATTTAATGGTAAAGGTACAAATCCATGGGGCCAAGAAGTTTATGGCTTTGAATCTACAACATCAATCAATCGTGAAGATTTTGGCTTAACTTGGAATGCGGCATTGGAAACTGGCGGTGTTCTAGTTGGGAAAGACATCAAAATTACAGTTGAACTGGAAGTAAACCCAGCTTAACTTCTTTCAGCTGAAATAGAGGAACTCAGTCTAATAACGCCACGTCCTGTGGCAATGACTGAGTGACCAACATCACGTTGGCCCAAAGCCTCCGGACGCAATTATGCCGAGGCATAATTGATTTTTGTAAAATGTGCTCGATACATATCGGGCACATTTTTTTTATGTGAATAAAAAACTTTGTCAAAAAATAACACAATAAATAAGTTACTTGCATAATTTTAGTAATTACAGCATATAAAACATCATATTGTTTTTGGGGGCGATGGGATGAATGTATTAGTGACAGGTGGCTATGGTTTTATTGGTAGTGCAGTGGCGAGGCGTTTTTTTAAAGAGGGTGCAAATGTTTATATTATTGATAATTTAAGTACAGGTCATTTACGCAATGTCGATTTTGAGCATAAATCTTATCTTTTGAATGTAGAAGATGAAGTTTGTGAGCATCTCTTTAAAGAAACATCATTTGATGTGGTCATCCATTGTGCAGCGCAAACGAGTGTCCAAAAATCAATGCAAGAGCCAGTGAAGGATGTTTTAACGAATATTGTAGGACTAAGTCAGATGCTCTTCTTATCGTCAAAATATAAGGTAAAACATTTCGTTTTTGCCTCGTCAGCAGCTGTTTATGGAGATAGTCACTATCCTCCACTAGAAGAAACCGATGTTAGTGAACCGATTTCGATGTATGGATTAAACAAAAGTATTGGTGAGACATACTGTGAAAAATGGCAAAAGGATTATCATTTACCAACATTAATTTACAGATTTGCTAATGTATTCGGTCCTAGGCAATGTATGCGTGGGGAAGCGGCGGTTATTCCTAGCATGCTAAAAAGCAGTATTGATGGAAAGCCCTTTACGATTTATGGAGATGGAGAACAAACACGAGATTTCATATATGTAGATGACATTGCAGATGCTATTTATGCTGGAGTACATGCTAGATTACAAGGCATTTATAATGTATCAACGAATGAGGCATGGTCAATTCATCAAGTCGTTTTATTATTACAGCATTTAAATCATCCTTTAGAAATTCAATATGCTCCTGCAAGAGAGGGTGATATTGAGCATTCGTTTTTAAATAATGAAAAGTTGGCAAAGGCAATAGGATGGAGACCAAAAACTTCTTTTGCGGAAGGCATAGAGCGGACATTACAAGCATTACAAAATGAAAAGATAGTGGAAATTTGAGAGGATTGTAAAAGTATATCAATGTGATGAATTTATTCATTTTTATATGAATACTTTGAAGAATTATCGTAACAAAACCTCATTTTATCGGAACAATTTCATTTTTTGGAGTGACTCTAGGAAAGTGCCCAGTCGGAACTGAAATCAACTTCGCGTTAAGGTGAGAATATGTAGATGATTATATGAAATTTTTGACGATTTACCCTACTATAAAGGGGAAATCGTCTTTTTATATGTTCAATCATTCATCAGTAAATAATTGTGCATCGCATTATTAGTATTACGTGGAGTAATAGGTGTTTTTTTACGCCTATAGTATAATTAAAGAATGTTGCGGAATTGAACGGGGGCTTATACATGCTAGTAGATTTTAGAGTGAAAAATTGCTTAAGTTATAAGGATGAAACACTATTTTCAATGGTGGCGGGCAGCCGCATTCGTAAATTAAAGGCCACACATACGATGAAATTTGACTCGTTTCGCCTTGTAAAAAGTGCTTTTATTTTCGGACCAAATGGAAGTGGAAAATCAAACTTATTCACGGCCATTAAAATTTTACGTTCTTTATTGTTTAACTTTGAAAATCTTAATAATGTCAAACAGCTGCGCTTACCCTACCAGCCATTTAAGTTAGGGGATCAGCAAGGGCAACCGACAGAATTTATGATTTCATTAATACTAGATGGGGTACTGTACGATTATGAGGTACAGTATAATGCATCGCAGGTCCTTTATGAATGCCTAACTAAAACGACAAAATCTATGAAAGAACAGCTCTTTAATAGACAATGGGATGGGACAGAATATTTGTATGAAACTGCCCAAAGCACAGCGCTAGAATTGACAAAATATACACGTGATAATACAGCTTTCTTATCAGTATTAAATGTCTTTAATGACCCAGATGCTACGAAAATATTTGATTGGTTTTTACATAAAATACTGTTTTTAGATGAAGCAAATCGGTTATCAAGTCATCCACTTATTCGTAAACTTGAAGAGGAGCCCTTTAAAAAAGAGGTAATTAAGTTACTTAAGATTGCAGACTTCTCTATTCAAGATGTGACAGCAAGACGCGTTGAGCGTAGAGAGAAAAATACTATTGGCTATGATTTTGACACTTCAGAGGTTATTCAAGAGGTGGATATCGATTTACACTATCTATCGTTCAATAAAGCAGGTGCGCCGATAGGGGCAGAGACGATCAATTGGACGATGGATTCAAAGGGGACAGTCCGTATGTTGCATTTAGCATGTGTCATAGTAGATGCATACAATAAAGGAAAGACTATCTTTATAGATGAATTTGATACAGCATTTCATGTGTCCATCTGCGAATTTTTAATGGCCATTATGAACAGCAAACGTAACGTTACTAATCAATTTGTGGTCACAACTCATGAAATTGATTTATTAGATCAGCCACTACGTTCCGATCAAATATGGTTTGTGAATAAAAGCTTTAAAAATGAATCCGAGTTATATTCTTTATTTGATTTTGCAGATTTACAGAAGAAACGTGGAGATATTTCCTATGCCAAGCGTTACTTAAAAGGAGAATTTGGGGCTACACCGGTT
This sequence comes from Lysinibacillus sp. NPDC094177, assembly GCF_050279145.1. Classification (NCBI taxonomy): domain Bacteria; kingdom Bacillati; phylum Bacillota; class Bacilli; order Caryophanales; family Bacillaceae; genus Lysinibacillus; species Lysinibacillus sp. NPDC094177. The sequence goes on from NZ_JBNNTW010000002.1 coordinate 57,564, forward strand.
ATTAATGAATATTTATCTGATCAATATCTAGAGGAAGTGGAGGTAACCGAGCAGTGAGAGTACGTCAACAAGGGAATCGAACACTGCGTAAAACAATTTTAGTTTATTGTGAAGGTGAAACCGAACGTATTTATTTTGAGCAAATGCGTATTTTAAAGCGTTCCAAAATGGTAAGTGTCAAAATAAAAAACGTTAAGCGTTCAGCTATTAAGCTAGCCCAGCATGCCTATCGAGATTCGAGCTATCAATATTCTGATGAGGTTTGGATTGTTTTTGATAAAGATGATTTGACCGAAAAGCAATTAGAGGAAGTAAATGCTTTTTGTGAGGAGAAAAGTATTCATATTGCCTATACAAACGAAGCATTTGAATTATGGCTACTATTGCATTTTGAAGAGGTCGATATTTCTGAAAAGTATCCTCGTGCTGTATTAAATGACAAGATGGAGCAACATCTTGGGGTAACACGTTACTTTCGTCATAAAGCGGATGAGTCAGTCATTGCACCTATCGCACTTCGACATGAGGTTGCTATTAAAAATTGCACAGATATGATGGCGCTTCGCGAGACGGAAAGCCGTGACAATCCTTATTGCAACATACATGAAATGATACAATACATATTTTAACTTCTTTCAGCGGGTGTCTAAAAACCTGTACCTGCTGAAATAGAGAGAGGAACTCAGTCTAAGAACGCCACGTCCTGTGGCAATTTATCTGTGTGAAAGCGAAGCGACAGCAACACTCACTGCCGCTACGTTAGCACTGCGCTTTCGCACAAAAAACATCTGTTGCTGCCGCTGCGTTAGCACTACGCTTTCGCACAATAAACATCTGCAGGCTAAGCACAAAGCCGATTCCGGGCGTAATTATGCCGAGGCATGATTGATTGCTAAACAGCAGGTTTTCCGTTGCTTAATGGAGAACCTGCTGTTTTTATATTTCACTAGAACAAGGTGGTATTTCCGGACGCAATCACACTAAATCGAAATTGATTTCCACTAACTAATGTGAATAAATAAATTTTTTGTATTGGGAATTAAATAATATCAGCAGCCATGATAATTGAACTGTACATATGACACGACTCAAACCTATAAATGATTGAAAAGTGTATTTTGTCTTCGTTATTTTTAAAAATTAGCTAACTTGCCTTTTCTCTCTAAACACATTAAAATGAAATTAAGTTAATATACAAGGTTTGAGCGATTGAGAGACCATTAAAAACATATGTACATTTTGTACATGTGCTTTTAATGGTCTCTTTTTTCGTTCTTAATAAGGAGGAATTTCATTATGAGCACAGCTTCAGCAATGCAACGTCAACAAATTATTGAAGAATTACAAAGTAAAGAATACGATTTATTGGTTATCGGTGGTGGTATTACAGGTTGTGGTATTGCACTTGATGCAATTGCTCGTGGATTATCTGTAGCGTTAGTTGAAATGCAAGACTTCGCCGCTGGTACTTCTAGTCGTTCGACAAAATTAGTGCATGGTGGACTTCGTTATTTAAAACAATTTGAAATAAAAGAAGTTGCAGATTTAGGAAAAGAGCGTGCAATCGTTTATGAAAATGGACCTCATGTAACAACTCCTGTTTGGATGCTACTACCATTCCATAAAGGAGGCACATTCGGTAAATTCTCAACGAATATTGGCTTACGTGTCTATGATTTTTTAGCAGGGGTTAAACATTCTGAACGTCGATATATGTTAAATGCCGTAAAAACAATGGAAAAAGAACCTTTGGTCAAAGCAGAGGACTTACGTGGCGGTGGTGTATATGTAGAATATCGTACAGATGATGCACGTCTAACAGTCGAAGTTGCCAAAATTGCCATCGAAAAAGGCGCTACACTCATTAACTATACAAAGGCAGAAAACTTTTTATACGATGACCAAAAGAAAATTAATGGTATCGTCGCACAAGATTTAATTGCCCATAATGCTTTTAATATTCGTGCAAAAAAAGTTGTGAATGCTGCGGGTCCATGGGTAGATGAAGTTCGTACTATCGAAGGGAAACAAAATGGTAAGCATTTAATTTTATCAAAAGGTGTGCACATCGTTTTTGATGAATCCAATTTCCCACTACGTCAAGCTGTCTATTTTGATACACCTGATGGTCGTATGGTGTTTGCAATTCCTCGTGATGGGAAAACATATGTTGGAACGACAGATACATTTTACAAAGGCGATGCACGAGATATGAATATCCATCAAGAAGATCGTGATTATATTATGAAGGCAATACATTACATGTTTCCAAAAGTTAAAGTCACTGATGAAGATATCGAATCCAGCTGGGCAGGAGTTCGCCCATTAATTCATGAGGAAGGTAAAAATCCATCTGAAATTTCTCGTAAGGATGAAGTATGGGAATCTCCTTCAGGTCTTGTGACAATTGCTGGCGGTAAATTAACAGGTTATCGCAAAATGGCTGAAACAGTTTTAAATATGATTGCACAAGATTTAGAACAGCGATTTGGCATTGCATCAAAACCATGTCATACAAAGAATATTCATATATCTGGTGGAGATGTTGGGGGCTCCCAAAACTTACATGCCTTCGTGTCAAAACGTGTAAAAATGGGTGTCGAAATTGGATTACCAGAAGAGGAAGCAAAACATTTAGCACATCATTATGGTTCTAATGTGGACGTTGTTTTTGAATATGCCAAAGAAAAGCATCCCATTTTACCACAAGGGCTATATGCTCAGCTACTATATGGTATTCATCATGAAATGGTTGTTCATCCGAACGACTTTATGATTCGCCGTACAGCTTATATGTTCTTTAATATCGCACTTGTGAAACAATATAAAGAGGCGGTATTAGATGAAATGGCAAAACAATTAAACTGGTCTACTGAACAACGTACACAATATGAAAAAGATTTAAGTATAGAAATAACTAGAGCTACAACTGCATTATAATAAGAATGAAGGTCGTCTTAATGGCGACCTGACTTTTTAAACAAAGGGGAAATTAAATGAATTTCAATAATCAACAAATTATTCCCGCTGCACGTACTGTAAAGCAATTTGATGAAGTAATAAATAGTCGATTTGAATACATTGTTCTATTAGAAGTGCATATTAGTGTGCTCATGTCAATAAAGCGAGAAGCAGATCGTAATGGTAAAAAATTAATTATTCATGCAGATTTAATTCATGGCTTAAAAACGGATAATTTTGCAGCTGATTTTTTATGCAATGATATCCGTCCTGCAGGTATAATCTCCACTCGATCGAATATGTTAATAAAAGCAAAATCTCGTGGGATTATCGCTATTCAGCGTGTCTTTTTAATTGATACTATTGCGCTTGAAAAAAGCTTTTCAATGATTGAATCAGCAAAGCCTGATTATATTGAATTATTACCAGGTATCATTCCTTCAATGATTTCAGAAGTACACCAGCGAACAAAAATCCCTGTTATTACAGGTGGACTAGTCCGCACTGATGAAAGTATAGATGAAGCGCTATCAGCTGGGGCAGTAGCTATTACGACATCAAATAAAAATTTGTGGGAAAATTTCAAAAAATAGGTTGACTATGTATATTGTTTTTTCTACAATGTACATAAGTTAAAAAGCGCGTGGTTAGGAAAAGGAACCCACATTTATTCATCTGCATTACAACGTGCAGATTGTTTAAGTGTGGGTTTATTTTTTTTACTAGGTGCATTATAAACAAAGGGGGAGCTTCTTGTATGTCAACATTTACAGCTGAACTGGTCGGTACGATGATTCTGATTTTATTCGGTGGTGGTGTTGTTGCAGGTGTATCACTGCACAAATCGAAAGGTTTTGGCGGTGGATGGGTAGTGATTACATTCGCTTGGGGTCTAGCTGTGGCTATGGCTGCATATGCTGTTGGTGGTATTAGTGGGGCTCATTTAAATCCTGCTTTAACAATCGCGCTTGCTACAATCGGTAATTTTCCGTGGGAAGACGTACCAACTTACATTGCTGCACAATTGATTGGTGCATTTTTAGGCGCGGTACTCGTTTATTTTATGTATTTACCACATTGGAAAGGCACGAAAGATTTAGATGCGAAACTGGCTGTATTTTCAACAATGCCTGCTATTAAACATCCATTATCAAATTTAATTTCAGAAATGATTGGTACATTTATACTTGTTTTAGGTATTCTAGCATTAGGAACAAATACAATTACTGATGGTTTAAATCCATTTCTAGTTGGTATGCTTATTGTAGTCATCGGGATGGCATTAGGGGGTCCTACTGGATATGCAATTAACCCTGCACGTGACTTAGGTCCACGTATTGCTCACTTTTTCTTACCAATCCCAGGTAAACGTGACTCAGGATGGTCATATGCATGGATTCCAGTTGTAGGTCCAATTATCGGTGGTACATTTGGCGCCTTATTTTTCCAACAAATTTTTGAGGGGAAAAATAGTATTGCATTTTGGGTGTTTGCTATTATCGTAGTTATTATTTTTATCAGTGCTCAAATGACAGTGAAAAATGTTAAAAGTGAAGAGTAAATCAATCAGCTGAAAGCAATTAAAAAAATTTTTGGAGGTATGTCCGATGTCAGAAAAAAAATATATTTTAGCTTTGGACCAAGGTACAACAAGCTCACGTGCTATTTTGTTTGATGAAAATGGGAGCATTCTCCATGTCGCACAACAAGAATTCCCGCAATATTTCCCACAATCTGGATGGGTTGAACATCACGCAGAAGAAATTTGGTCTTCTATTCTTTCTTGTATCGCTACAGTGCTTTCTGCAAAAAATATTGATTCAAATCAAATTGCTGGGATCGGTATTACAAACCAACGCGAAACAACTGTTGTTTGGGATAAACATTCAGGGAAACCAATTTATAATGCTATTGTATGGCAATCACGCCAAACGAACGCAATTTGTGAGGAATTGAAAGAAAACGGTTACAATGACTTATTCCGTGATAAAACAGGTTTATTGATCGATGCATATTTCTCAGGTACAAAAGTAAAGTGGATTTTAGACAATGTTGAAGGTGCTCGCGAAAAGGCAGAAGCGGGTGATTTATTATTCGGTACAATTGATACATGGTTAATATGGAAGTTAACAGGTGGTAAAGTCCATGTTACAGATTATTCAAATGCTTCTCGTACATTAATGTATAACATTTATGATTTAAAATGGGATGAGGAAATATTAGATATTTTAGGCGTCCCTGCTTCTATGCTTCCTGAGGTTCGTCCTTCTTCAGAAGTGTATGGATATACGGAGGAAGCTCTGTTCTTTGGTTCAGCTGTTCCAATTGCAGGGGCTGCGGGTGATCAGCAAGCTGCTCTATTCGGTCAGGCTTGCTTTGAAGAAGGTATGGTTAAAAACACTTACGGTACGGGTTGCTTTATGTTGATGAACACTGGTGAAAAGGCAGTAAAATCAGAGAACGGCTTATTAACTACGCTTGCATGGGGCTTAAATGGTAAGGTGACTTACGCTTTAGAAGGAAGTATTTTCGTAGCTGGCTCTGCTATTCAATGGTTACGCGACGGCTTACGAATGTTCCGTTCTGCTTCAGAATCTGAGCAATATGCTGCACGTGTAGAGTCGGCTGATGGCGTTTATGTAGTTCCTGCATTCGTTGGTCTAGGTACACCTTATTGGGATTCAGATGTACGAGGTGCAGTCTTCGGCTTAACGCGCGGTACTTCTAAAGAACATTTTGTACGTGCGACACTAGAATCGTTAGCTTATCAAACAAAAGACGTACTTGGTGCAATGGAAGCGGATGCCAATATTCCACTAACGAAATTACGTGTAGATGGTGGTGCTGTTGCAAACAATTTCTTAATGCAATTCCAATCAGATTTATTAAATGTCCCTGTTGATCGTCCGGTCATTAACGAAACAACAGCATTAGGCGCTGCGTATTTAGCAGGTTTAGCAGTTGGCTTCTGGAAATCAACTGATGAAATCGGTGAGTATTGGAATTTAGATTGTCAATTCACACCTAATATGGATGATTCACATCGTGAAGAAATCTATGCAGGCTGGAAAAAAGCTGTGGCAGCTGCTCAAGCATTTAAATAAAAAGATAGCTGAATAGTGATGGAAAAACCTTGATAGGCTAATTTGAAGCGGATCCAAGTTGTTAGACAAAAATCTAACTGGGGTCACTTCACTTGCCAATCAAGGTTTTGTTATAGGTAAACGATATAGGGTAGTATTATGAAATTAATTTGCAATATCGAGGATCCTGTCGTAATTTAAAAACAAGGTTTCTCCATATCTCATCACTCAATATTTATCAAATTTGTAGTAGTATTTAGTATCCGTTAACTACTAGATACACTATTAGCATATCCTATTTCAGACTTCATATTTTTCTCTCCTCTTTTCAATAAAATTCTAAATTACTTTCACCGCCTTTACAAAGTTAACCTCAAATGATTTTTTTGATAAAGTTCTTCTATAGCAACGCCTTGAAGCATGTTTATTCAAAAAAAACATATAGTGTATATTGAGATTCATGAGTATTGGAACGAAAGGGGATTGCGTGGATAAACCTAAGTCGAATCAGCGCAAAAATTTAGACGAAAATGCGAAGGATCAGCAGCTAGAGCCGTTTCGTGTCGATAATGAAGGAAAAAAGATGACGACGAATCAGGGGCTAAAAGTTTCAAATGATGAGGATTCGTTGAAGGCTGGACTTCGTGGGCCAACCATTATGGAGGATTTTCACTTTCGAGAAAAACTAACGCATTTTGATCATGAACGTATTCCAGAACGTGTTGTACATGCGAGGGGCTTTGCAGCACATGGAGAATTTGAGCTGTATGAATCGATGGGAGAATATACAAAGGCAAGCTTTTTACAGGACCCTAATAAGAAAACGCCTGTATTTGTTAGATTTTCAACTGTAGTTGGAAGCTTAGGATCGATGGATACTGCACGTGATGTTCGTGGCTTTGCGACGAAATTTTACACGGATGAAGGCAATTATGATTTAGTTGGAAATAATATACCTGTCTTTTTTATTCAGGATGCTATTAAGTTTCCTGATTTAATTCATGCGGTAAAGCCTGAGCCTCACAATGAAATGCCGCAAGCAGCCTCAGCTCACGATACATTTTGGGATTTTGTAGCGAACAATCAGGAAATTGCACATATGATTATGTGGCATATGTCGGATCGAGCAATACCTAGAAGTTTTCGAATGATGGAGGGTTTCGGTGTTCATGCTTTCCGTTTCGTCAATGACAAAGGAAAATCGAGATTTGTAAAATTTCATTGGAAGCCTGTGTTAGGTGTTCATTCACTCGTTTGGGATGAAGCACAAATTATTGCTGGAAAGGATCCGGATTTTCAACGCCGTGATTTATGGGAATCAATTGAAATTGGTGATTATCCAGAATATGAGCTTGGTGTACAAATGCTTGAGCCAGAGGACGAATTTAAATTTGATTTTGATATTTTGGATGCAACTAAGCTCTGGCCAGAGGAGATAGTGCCAGTTAAAAAAATTGGGAAAATGACCTTAAATCGCAATGTAGATAATGTTTTCGCTGAAACAGAGCAAGTCGCCTTCCATCCTGGAAATGTTGTACCAGGCATAGATTTTACAAATGATCCACTTTTACAGGGGCGGCTATTTTCTTATTTAGATACACAGCTAATACGTCTGGGAGGACCAAACTTTGCAGAAATACCGATAAACCGACCTGTTTGCCCGATTCATAACAATCAGCGCAATGGCTTTAGTCGACAGACTATTAATGTAGGAAAAGTGAGCTATCATAAAAATTCCTTGGCCAATAATTCCCCGTCAACATCTACTGCAAGGGAAGGTGGCTTTGTTCATTATGAAGAAAAGGTTGAAGGACGTATCACACGAGCACGTAGTAAATCGTTTGAAAATCATTTCTCACAGGCAAGGCTGTTTTGGAATAGTATGTCACCTCCGGAAAAACAGCATATTATTGATGCCTTTAGCTTTGAGGTAGGGAAGGTAAAAAGTAAGTCCGTTCGCCAACAGGTTGTCGATATGTTTGTCCGTGTTGATAAAGCAATGGCAACGACTGTGGCCGAAAATATTGGTGTTAATCGTCCAAAAGGTGAGCAAATAAATGTCACGCTATCATCACCTGCACTTAGCCAGGCTAATACAATAAAAATGCCACAAACACTTAAAGTAGGCGTACTAATAGGTGATGGATTTGATGCAAATGAAGTTGGAGAAATGCTGAAATATTTAACGAGACAGGGTGTTCGATACAGTATTATTTCCGACAGATTAGGGGCTGTTACTAGTAGTGATGGCGTACAGTTAACAGCAAGTGACACATTTATTACTACAGATGCGGTACTATTTGACTCGTTATATGTTGTAGGCGTAAAAGCAAAAAATCAGGCAAAGTTTAATTCGCATATTGTAAATTATATCAATGAAGCGTATAGACATTACAAACCGATTGGTATAGCTACATCCGGAACGACATTTTTTAATATGTCTAATGCCAATGTAGGGCCAGGAATTGTGTTGGCAACTGGCGACAAAGATTTCGCTAAAAAATTTGTAAATGCCATTGCCCAACAACGCTTTTGGGAGCGAAATATTTATTAACGTAAATACCCGCGCGAAGCTGGAGAATACCCGCGGAAGCAGAGCGAATACCCGCGGAAGCAGAGTGAATACCCGCGCGAAGCCGGAGAATACCCGCGAGCAGAGTGAATACCCGCGGAAGCAGAGCAAATACCCGCGGAAGCAGAGTGAATACCCGCGAGCAGAGCAAATACCCGCGGAAGCAGAGCGAATACCCGCGCGAAGAAGGAGAATACCCGCGAGCAGAGCGAATACCCGCGGAAGCAGAGCGAATACCCGCGGAAGCAGAGCGAATACCCGCGGAAGCAAAGCGAATACCCGCGCGAAGAAGGAGAATACCCGCGAGCAGAGCGAATACCCGCGGAAGCAAAGCGAATACCCGCGCGAAGAAGGAGAATACCCGCGGAAGCAGAGCAAATACCCGCGCGAAGAAGGAGAATACCCGCGGAAGCAGAGCAAATACCCGCGAGCAGAGCGAATACCCGCGGAAGCAAAGCGAATACCCGCGGAAGCAGAGTGAATACCGGCGAAAGCAAAGCGAACACCCACGGGAAAAGAAGCGATACTCTATCGAGACACTTTCATTAGATTTTCTATGAAATACCTCATCCATAGTGGTAAAAATACTTATAATTAAAGTCTCTCATTGTTCTATAAAGAATAGTGAGAGATTTTTTTCTCATAAAGATGTTACCTATGTTGTGCAGTTACAGTTTGTAAATACTTTTCAATAGATGGAGGTTTCACGGCTTGTTTTTCCGGACAGTTAGCAGCACAAATAATAATAATGTCTTTGGTATACTATCCTCCTTTTATGGCTGAAGATGTAGGGGTAGATGGAATGTTTTTTGAATTCCCTATAAATTACATGGCATTGCATTCAAATTTTGTAAATGCTATGGTGGTAAATGAGGTGAATTTCGTGGAAAAATTTGATATTGCAATTATTGGTGCAGGTCCTGGAGGATATGTAGCGGCCATTCATGCAGCAAAAAATGGTAAGAAGGTCGCTTTAGTAGAGCGCGATAAAGTAGGAGGGGCCTGCTATAATGTCGGCTGTATTCCTTCGAAAATTTTGTTGGAGCATAGTAAGCTCATTCAAGAGATAAAACGTGGTAATGACTGGGGTATTGAAACTCCTACAGTAAATGTGAATTTTCCACGATTGATGAAACGTAAGGATGCCATTATTGATGAGCTTTTATCGAATATTGAGGGCTATATTTTAAGCAATCAAATTACCTTTTATCGAGGAGAAGCGGCAGTAGCTAAGGATTTAACTGTAACTGTTGGTAGTGAGAACTTTACTGCAACGGATATCGTTTTGGCAACCGGAAGTAAACCATTTGTACCACCATTTAAAGGCTTAGAGACGTCTTCCTATTATACAACGGATACTTTTTTTGATATCAAAGAGTTACCAAAGCAGTTAACAATTATCGGTGGAGGCGTTATTGCAGTAGAGATGGCATTTAGTTTAGCACCACTTGGAACAAAGGTGACGGTGCTGAATCATAGTGAGGATATTTTACAGACAGAAGAGCCTGATGCACGCCCACTTATTCGCGAAAAGATGAAAAAGCTTGGTATTGAGCTTGTGATGGATTTCCAATTTGAGCATTTTAATGGCAATGAAATTCATACATCTAAAGGAATTTATACATATGAAAATCTTTTATTTGCAACAGGTCGACGCCCGAATACAGAAAGTGCTGAGCAGCTTGGTCTAGCGTTCGATGGTCGATTGATTGCTGTCAATGAGCATCTTGAAACAAGTCAGAAACATATTTATGCTATAGGCGACTTAGTTGGTGGTTACCAGCTTGCTCATTCGGCGAGCGCTGAGGGAATTTATGTTGTAGATCATATTTTAGGAATTAAACCAGCACAAATTGATCAAACATCGATTCCTCGCTGTGTTTATACACATCCTGAAATTGCGACATTTGGTTTACTAGAAGAGCAGGTAAAAGAACCTTATACGGTGACTCAAATGCCTTTACATACAAATCCCAAGGCATTAATGGAAGGAAATACAATGGGATTTATAAAACTTATTGCCGCGAAAAAGGAAGGACGGATTTTAGGAGCTTGTGTTGTTGCTGATGGGGCAACAGAAATGTTAAATGCTATTTTAGCTACTAAAAATGCTGGTGGTACTGTCCATACTCTCGCAAATATGATTTTCCCACATCCTACAGTATCAGAGCATATTGGGGATGCTGCAAAAGGTATTTTTAATAAAGCCATTCACCAATAACTATCAAAATCTACATTCTTTAACGGAAGGTTAACCTCTCGTTAGTGGAATGTAGATTTTTTAAAACCTATTGACTTTGTATGTTATTATGTTGAATTAAATTTATAAAATTACTTGGTATTGAAAAGTTGACTAGACATCTAGAGGGTTCTAATTTACGTTACAGATATCCATCCGACGTAAATATAGGAGCCCTTTTTTATCTCCATTAACAGGCAGTAATTTATCTGTACCGTTAGAAAAAGTTCGGTGGGAGATAAACTTCTTGTAAAAACTAAATTGGTAAAGATCTAAATCAGTGATCCCCACTGACTAGAGGTTCTCTTTATGCGGAAAGAATAGACAAATATATAGCTTAAAGGAGTGGCTAATATGATAAAAGCAGTTATTATTAATGGTAGTAATTCAAAAAATTCACGCGTAACGGCGATTCATGAAAAGGTGGAAAACTACTTACAAGCGCAAGGAATAGCGGTACACATAAATTATGTACATGAACTACCTGCTCAGGACTTAATTACGGCAAATTTTTCAAGTGAGGCCATCATTTCAGAAAATAAACAGGTTGAAGAAGCAGATATTATTGTAATTTTGACGCCAATTTATAAAGCTTCATATACAGGGATATTGAAAACTTATTTAGATTTACTGCCGCAGAAAGCATTGCAAGGAAAGATCATCTTACCAATTGCTGTAGGTGGCTCTATTGGACATTTACTCGCATTAGAATATGCATTGAAACCAGTTTTAGCTGTATTAGGAGCTACAACTATTGCACATTCTGTTTATATTGTTGATAAACAAATTATTCGGCTTGAAGATGGAAGCTTTGCCATTGAAGAAGAAGCTATCAACCGACTTGATGTGGAATTAAAACAATTACAGCAAATTGTATTTGTAAATTGAAAAATCATTAAGTATGAAGTTAGCTCATCACCATAACGTGTGGTTGATATCCGTTCCGACTAGGCTGTGACACTAATCCCCAAGGAGTCACCTAGTCTCCAATCAACTTATATAAACGGCATAAGTTTAAACAAATGACATCCACAATTTTTGGTGATGAGACATGAAGTACAAAAAATAGCGCATTATAGGAAAGGACTCCCCTATAACGCGCTATGTTTAATTAACTTCAGGTTCTTCTTTCTCCTCACCCGGTATTGTAGTGAGATATAAGAAAGCCTCATCTTGCAATAGCAATAATTTTTCTTCACAAATACCGTGCGCCAATGGTCCAGAAAAAATAGACTCCCACCAAGTTCCTGTTGTTGTTGTCATTCATCTACGCCCCCGTTTCAATTTTTCAATATGTAGTTGTAAAATTTTCATAATCACAAAACCATCAACAGTTCTTACTTTTTTTGCATACTTTCATCCCACCAATTTAAGAAAGAGGAAATTTGTTTGTCAATGTTGTATCGTATAGACAAAGATAGTTTGTTTCGAAATGAAAAAACTATGTATGCCATTTTAAAAAAGGGGTGCTTCTATTATGAATTTTACGTCACAAGATGTAGAAAATATGATTACAGAACAACGTCAATTTTACTTTTCACGAGCGACGAAGAGTACAAAATTTCGAAAAGAGCAATTAATAAAATTGAAGAAAGTAATTATAAAATATGAAAAAGAAATTTTGAATGCTCTATATTTAGATTTACGAAAAAATGAGTTTGAGGCATATGCAACAGAAATTGGCATTGTTCTAGATAGTATTTCTTATTTGGTAAAGCATGTTGAAGAATGGATGAAACCAAAAGCTGTAAAAACACCGATTCAATACCAGATGGGAAAAAGCTTTATTGTAAGAGAACCATATGGGGTAACATTAATCATTGGTCCTTTCAATTATCCATTCCAGCTTGTAATGGAGCCCTTAATCGGTGCAATTGTTGGTGGTAATACGGCTATTGTAAAACCATCAGAAACATCTGTGCATACAGCAGCAATCGTTAAAAAAATAATTGAAGAAACGTTTAATCCTTTCTATGTGCGAGTTGTAGAAGGTGAAAAAGAAGAAGTGACGGCACTTATTCATGCATCCTTTGACTATATATTTTTTACAGGGAGCGTGGCAGTCGGTAAAGTTGTTGCAAAGGCAGCAGCGGAACGATTAACACCAATTGCCCTAGAACTTGGTGGGAAAAGTCCCGCAATTGTCGATCAAACAGCCAATTTAGAAGTAGCAGCGAAAAGAATTGCGTGGGGTAAATTCGCAAATACTGGACAAACTTGTGTGGCACCAGATTATGTCTTTGTCCATAAAGATGTCTATGAACGATTTATGAAAATATTGAAAGAGACTATTCGTTCCTTCTATGGCAAAAATGCATTAAAAAGTCCTGACTACGGCCGTATTGTGAATCTAAAACAGTTTGATCGCTTACAGCAAATTATAGTAGAAGAACGTGATGCAATTACATTTGGTGGTAGAACAGATCGTGATGATTTGTATATTGAGCCTACAATTGTTGAATATGTAAAATGGTCAAGTCCTTCGATGCAGGATGAACTATTTGGTCCGATATTACCTGTGATGATGTACGATGATTTACCGCTTGCCATTCATCAAATTCGTCAGTTACCAAAACCTTTAGCGGCATATTTTTTCTCAGAGCATGAGAAAGCTATCCAGTACTTTTTAGAGGAATTACCATTTGGTGGCGGATGTATTAATGATACGATTACACATGTAGGAAATTTACATTTACCATTTGGCGGTGTCGGGCCATCAGGGGTAAAAGCATACCATGGGAAGGCAAGCTTTGAAAACTTTACCCATCCAAAATCAATATTAAAAAAATCTTCGAAGCTAGAGACGAATGTCCTCTTTCCCCCTTATAAACAAAAGGTTAAGCTTGTGCGAACTATTATGAAATAGTGAAAAGGAGGCGTCGGATCAAAAAAAGGTCTTTGACGCCTCACTTTTTAGTAGTCACATTAACCAAGCTTCATACATGAATCAATTACAATTGTCGATAAATGTTGATTTTTGATAAGTCAGGTGAATTTCGGGCTCTTAAATTAATAATTGGAGATGCCATTTATATAAGTTGATTTCTGTTCCGGCTGAACGCCCCCGGAAAATCGCCCAGCCGGAACGGAAATCACCCCCACGTGATGGTGATAAGCTAAATTTCAGTGAAATATTAAAGATATATCAAAATGATAGCGTTTTCATTCGAAAAACGTCTTAAGAGACATTTTATTTATGAGCGAATAAGTAGTAAAATAAATTCAATAGAATGTGGGGGTATTCATATTGTCATTTTTTGTCGAATAAACAACGAATGATGAAATGAATGTAGAGATTGATTGGAGGACTATGAAATGTATGCAGAGGAATTGTTGAATGCATTACCTTTGAAAAAAATAATTGGAGTGCTACCTGACCAAGTAAGTGATATTGTAATTGATTCGCGAAGTGTGCAACCAAATAGTATGTTTGTTTGTATAAAAGGTTATACAGTAGATGGTCATGACTATGCACAGAAAGCAGTTGATGGTGGCGCAACAATTGTTGTGACTGAACGACATTTACCATTAGGTGAAAATATTGCGCAGGTCATTGTGAAAGATACGGATCGAGCAGTTGGCTTGTTAGCTGCAAAGTTTTTTGACTATCCATCGAAAGATATGACAATGATTGGCGTAACAGGGACAAATGGAAAAACATCAGTAACGGGTATTATTCAAAATATAATGCATGGTATGGGCGAGAAATCTGCACAATCAGGAACAATTGGCTTTAATTTGAATGGTATTTTATATGAGTCAGCAAATACTACAAGCGATGCATTATCGACTCAACAAATGATTTTCCGTGCAAAAATGGAAGGCTGCCGATTAATGACTATGGAGGTTTCTTCACACGGTTTAGCACTAGGACGTCTAGCTGGCGTAGATTATGATGTAGCCATTTTTACAAATCTTACACATGATCATCTTGATTTCCATGGGACGATGGAGGAATATGGCCATGCGAAGGGCTTATTATTCTCTCAACTTGGACAAGACTTAGAAAAGAATAAAATGGTAGTGTTAAATGCTGATGATGTTTGGTCAGAGCGCTATGCAGCGATGACACCATTTCCAGTATGGACATATGGATTAAAAAATGAAACAGCTGATTTCCGAGCTATTAACTGTGAATATCATGATTTCATGACATCTTTTGATGTTGATATGCCAGAGGGAATATACCATGTGAAAATGCCTTTACTTGGGGAATTTAATATATACAATGTACTGGCTGCTATGGTTGCTTTTTATGGTCGTGGTTATTCAATGGAATCAATCATTGAGCAAATTGAGCAATTGCCACCAGTAAAGGGACGCATGGAGAAAGTTTGTTCAGATTTACCTGTGCAGATTTTTATTGATTATGCACATACACCTGACGCAATTGAAAAAGCGATTTCATCAGCCCAACCATATAAAAAAGGCAAGCTTATTTTCCTAGTTGGTACTGGTGGCAATCGTGATAAATCGAAACGTCCAGCAATGGCAGAAAAGGCGTCAGCCGCTGAATACGTTATTTTAACGACAGATGATCCACGCTATGAAGATTACGATAGTATTACAGGTGATCTTGCCAAAGGGATGCTACATGAACATTATGCATGTATAGGAGACCGTGCTGAGGCAGTGCGTCATGCAATCGAGATTGCTGAACCAGGGGATATGATTATTTTTGCTGGTAAAGGCCATGAAGATTACCAAATTATTGAGAATACTAAATATCCGCATAGTGATGCAGAAATTGCAATAGAGGCTGGCCGTTTAAAATTTGTATGATATATGATCTCCAATTAGGATGTTAGAACTTACTTGATAGTGTGAACGTCATACATGCAATTATGCGATAAGTTCACCATACTTAGAAAACCTTTTAGTTAGTGCTAAGGGGTTTTCTTTTTGGGTTCCTTACAATTCATCGGAATTATTGAGGAAGATAGTTGCACCTCGTCAAGTGTTCAATAGAAAACTTCTTTTTTGGGAGAATTCATGTAAAAAGGTTGTAAGAAAGGCAAGTCTTCTTTTATTATTATTAAGTATGAAAAAAGGAGAATGACGAGATGAATTCAAATTTAGAAAAAGATATATTATCGCGTCGAACTTTTGCCATTATCAGTCACCCTGATGCTGGTAAAACGACGATTACAGAAAAGCTTTTACTATTTGGTGGTGCGATTCGTGATGCCGGTACGGTAAAAGGAAAGAAATCAGGTAAGTTTGCAACATCTGACTGGATGGAAATTGAAAAGCAACGTGGGATTTCTGTAACTTCTTCAGTTATGCAATTCGATTATAGCGGTTCACGTGTCAATATTTTAGATACTCCAGGTCACCAAGATTTCTCGGAGGATACGTATCGTACATTAATGGCGGTGGATAGTGCTGTCATGGTTGTAGATGCTGCCAAAGGTATTGAAGCACAAACTTTAAAGCTATTCAAAGTTTGTAAAATGCGTGGTATTCCGATTTTTACTTTTATCAATAAACTAGACCGTCAAGGGAAGGAGCCACTTGAGCTAATTGAAGAGCTTGAGGAGGTACTTGGCATTAACGCTTACCCAATGAACTGGCCAATTGGTATGGGTAAAGAGTTTCTAGGTATTTATGATCGCTATAATAAACGTATCGAGCAATTCCGTACTGAAGAAGAAGAACGTTTCTTACCAATCGATGATAATGGAGAACTTGCAGTCGAGCATCCGATGAAGGTGACTTCATATTATTCACAAGCAATGGACGACATAATGTTGCTTGATGAAGCGGGTAATGCGTATTCTGAAGAGAAAATTCGACGTGGTGAATTAACACCTGTTTTCTTTGGTTCTGCCTTAACAAATTTTGGTGTACAAACATTCCTTGAAACATATTTACAATTTGCACCGACACCACAGCCTCGAATTACTGAGGATGAACAATTTATTGATCCAGTTGAACATGAAGAGTTTTCTGGCTTCATTTTCAAAATTCAAGCGAACATGAACCCTGCACACCGTGACCGTATTGCCTTTGTGCGTATCGTATCGGGTAAATTTGAACGTGGCATGAACATGACTTTATCTCGTACAGGTAAATCATTCAAAGTGACACAATCTACACAATTCTTAGCTGATGATCGTGAAACAGTAGATGAAGCAGTTGCTGGTGATATTATCGGTTTATACGACACAGGTACTTATCAAATTGGTGACACAGTTGTTGGTGGTAAAAAGACATTCCAATTTGAAAAATTGCCACAGTTCACGCCAGAGTTATTTGTTCGTGTAACTGCGAAAAATGTTATGAAATCTAAGCAATTCCATAAAGGGATTTTACAATTAGTGCAAGAAGGCGCTATTCAATATTATAAAACATTGCATACAGAAGAAGTTATTCTTGGAGCAGTTGGTCAATTACAATTTGAAGTTTTTGAGCATCGTATGAAAAACGAATATAATGTTGAAGTGAAGATGGAGCCAATTGGTTCGAAAATTGCAAGATGGATTGAAAACGAAGAAGATGTTAAAGAATCGATGTCTTCAGGTCGTTCAATGCTTGTAAAAGACCGTTTTGATAATCTTGTTTTCCTATTTGAAAATGAGTTTGCTATGCGTTGGTTCGCTGATAAAAACGAAAACATTAAACTGTATAGCCTTTTATAATATAAACAAAATTGTTAGGGTGATTTCCGATCCAGGCTACTCGCTTTGTCGCTGACGCTTCGCTTTCGCGCAGGGCGAAGCTTCCTGTGGGCGAGCTTCGAGCCGCTTCCTCCTCTAAAGGAATGAAGGCTAAGTGCGTCACGTCCTGTGACAATGCCTTCTTGACCAACATCATGTTGGCCTCAGGGTCTCGTCTGTCTCGCTTTCCCACGGGAGTCGAGTAGCCCTCCACTCCAATCAGCAATAGCGTAGAATTTTTATAAAATTTATGCATTGCAAAAGAGAACGCAGTTGTTACTCATCAGAATGGACTTATAACAGTTAAGCAAATTGTATAGCTGTTATTGCCACTGCTTCGTTTTGCCAAAGTGGCATACTTTTTTATATGACACCTTAATTATATAAAAAAACACGAATCGACATGTTGCGATTCGTGTTTTTTTACAAGGAAAATTGGAGCTATATGTAGAATATATACAGTATTAGGGTATATAAGCCTCATCAGCATAACGTGGGGGTGATTTCCGTTCCGGCTGAGCGCTTTTATCGCTGCCGCTTCGCTTTCGCACAGAGCAAAGCTTCCTAGGGGCGTCCGATGAGCCGCTTGGGCCAACAGATGTTTTTTGCGCGAAAGCGTAGTGCTAACGAAGCGTCAGCAACACGATGTTGGTCACGAAGACGTTATCACAGGACGTGATGGTTTTAGCCTTCGATCTGCAATTGCTGGTCCCCAAGGAGTTGCCCGGTCTCCACTCCAATCAACTTACATATGGCATATGCTTTAACAAATTGCATCTCCTAATTTTGGCGGTGGGTTATATTTTAAACCTATAAAAAATGGGGAAGTTTCTAAATTTATAAAATATTCTGCTTTTCGGGTATTATAGAAAGGAAGAGATTAAAAGGAGCTTATAAACAGTGAACATTAGTAATTTTTCTATTAAAAGGCCTGTTTTTACATTAGTTACGATGATATTAGTCATTATATTAGGTGGCGTTTCATTATTAAAAATACCTATTACGCTTATTCCAGAATTACGTCCACCAATAGGCATCGTTGTTACCAATTATCCTGGTGCAAGTCCAACAGAGGTTAATGAGAAAATAACGAAGCCTTTAGAAGCAACGCTTGCCACCTTACCAGGGATAAAAAAACTACAGTCTACCTCTCAAGAAGGATCCAATTTAATTATTCTCGAGTTTGATTGGTCAACCAATATTGAAGATGCTCAGCTTGATATTTTACAACGAATCGATATGACCCCTTTACCGAATGGTGCTGAGAAACCTAACTTTATAAAATTTGATCCATCACAATTTCCTATAATACAACTTTCACTGCGGGCGGAAAATGATAATGTAGATGTGCGTTTACTGGCGGAAGCCTTAGAAAAAGAACTTCGTCGAACGGCAGGTGTCGCAAGTGTCAATATTTCCGGTAAGCTGGTAGAAGAAGTTCAAATAACTTTAGATAAATCGAAGCTAGTTGAAAAAGGATTAACCCAAGCAGATATTATTCAAATTATTCAATCGAGCAATGTTTCTCTTCCTGGTGAACCAGTGTTAACAGCAGATGGGAAGATGTTAACTACTCGTATTTTAAGCACATTAAATTCGCCAGAAAGCATTGCGGATTTAATCATTTCAGTAAATCCCCTAGATGGTAAAGCATTAACAGTTGGAGAAGTAGCAACTGTTGAACGCGTAGAGCAAAAATCCGTAACTACTACTCGAGCAAATGAGCATCCTGCAGTATTAATGTCTGTGTTACAGGAGTCAGGTGCTAATACGGCAGAGGTATCAAAAGCTTTTAAAGAAGCTTTAAATGAATTATTAACGAAGAAGCAATATCAAGGAATCGTTGCAGACGTGCTAGTGGACCAAGGAAACTACGTGGATTTAGCGATTAGTAATATCGGATCTTCTTTACTTCTAGGTGGATTATTCGCAATGTTAGTATTGTTTGTCTTTCTACGTAGTGTGAAAAGCCCTATTATCATTGGCATTGCGATTCCATATTCAGTGATTGTTACATTTGTTTTAATGTTTTTTGCAAATTTCTCGCTCAATATTATGACATTAGGGGCATTAGCACTTGGCATCGGTATGCTGGTTGATAATGCTATCGTTGTTATTGAAAACATTGAACGACATTTAGGACTTGGCAAGGACCCGATAGTAGCAGCTAAGGAAGGGACGAAGGAAGTGGCACTTGCGATTACGGCTTCCACTCTAACTACTATTGCGGTATTTATTCCAGTAATGTTTATTGAAGGATTAATAGGTCAAATTTTCACAGAATTTGCATTAACTATTTCCTTTAGCTTAATTGCTTCATTAGTCGTTGCGTTAACAGTTGTCCCAATGCTTGCAAGTCGTCTTTTAAAAATGAAATCAACGAATATTTACGAAAAGCGTAATGAGTCATCCTTTTACAAGAGCTATAAAAAATCAATTATTTGGGTATTGCGTCATCGTATGCTTGTATTAATCTCAGCAGTTGTCTGTTTTGGACTTGCATTGTTTGGGCTTATGAAAATGGGCACAGAGTTTTTACCGCCAACCGATGAAGGATTTGCATCCATTAGTGTAAATCTTGAAAAAGGGGTAGCAGTATCAGAAACAGAAAAAGTTGTTGCGAAAATTGAGGAACGCTTGAAACGGGAGAAAGATGTTGACGTATATGTTAGCTTAATCGGCGGTACGCAGCAGGCACAATCACGAGGGCAAACAAGTGCAAACCAAGCAGAGCTATATGTAAAGCTTGTGCCTGTAGCAGATAGGGACCGTTCGATTTTTGAATTTGTGGAAGAGGTTGAGCGAGATTTGAATAAAGAGCTAGGTGAGCAAGTTGAAATTAACTTCAATGTCTCAACGACAACCGGTTCGTCACCAAATACATTAACGTTTAGGCTAACAGACTCGGATGAGCAAAGACTTCATAGCTCTGTTGATAAGGTGCAGCAGGAGCTATCAAAAGTAAAGGCCATCACAAAAGTATCTACGGATTTAGATATCACTGTCAAAGAAATTCAAGTCGAAGTAAACCGAGAAAAGGCGAAGGACTACGGATTTGTACCTGCGCAAATTGCTCAAACGGTCAATCAAATGACAAAGGGTCAGCTAACTACGCAAATAATGGCAGAGGATGGTGCTGTATTGCCTGTTTATACAGGCTTTGGACAAGTGTTTAATGATAGTATCGAGTCATTAAAATCGATGCAGCTTCGTTCACCTGCTGGTTTATTTGTAAAGCTAGAGGACATTGCGACTGTTTCTATACAGGAAGGACCAGTATCGATAAGACGTTCAGATCAGGCGGCTGCGGTTGCATTTTTTGTAGAGTATGAAACGAAGGAATCACTAGGTGGCATCTCAGCAAAAGTGGACAAAGCATTGGGAAAAGCAGATTTACCATCTGAAACTCAAGTTGTCTTTAGTGGAGATCGTGAACTTTATGATAGTGCGATTAATGATATGCTTTTAGCGGTTGCATTAGCAATAGTGCTTGTATATATCGTAATGGCTGCACAATTTGAATCATTCAAATATCCATTCGTTATCATGTTCACAGTGCCATTAATGATTATTGGCGTTGCAATTGCAATGTTTGCTACGAACACGCTCATTGGTGTGACATCTGTTATAGGCATCTTAGTACTAGTTGGAATTGTCGTGAACAACGGGATTGTACTTGTAGATTACATTAATCAACAAAAGGCTAGTGGAATGGCGACGTATGATGCAATTTTACTTGCTACACAAGATCGACTTCGACCAATTTTAATGACGGCACTAACAACAATCTTAGGATTGCTACCACTTGCTCTTGGTATTGGTGAAGGAACAGAGATGAATCAACCAATGGGGATTGTAGTAATCGGAGGACTTGTGACATCAACTTTGTTGACATTATATATTGTACCGATTATCTTCAGCTTAATGGATAAAGAAACTAGGAAGATGCGGTAAGCTCAGGGGGATGAGAGATGGGGGTTCATTTTTTTACAGGGTTTCCGGGTTTTATTTCAAGTCAATTAATTCGAGAGTTATTTCGAAAAAATCAATCTCAGGAAGTAATCACAATTGTTTTGGCTGGTGAATTAATAAAGGCGAATTTTGAAAGAGAAAATATACTAACGGAGTTTCCTAACTGTTCTATTCATATTGTAGAGGGCGATATTACATTACCGAATCTTGGTCTAGAAAACCAAGCTATACAGGAAATTGTACCTCAAATTGAGGTGCTCTGGCATCTAGCTGCAATTTATGATCTAGCAGTACCACGTGAACTAGCATGGAAGGTAAATGTGCATGGTACGACGATGGTCAATGATTTTGTTCGAACACTTCCGAACTTAAGACGCTATATGTATTTTAGTACGGCGTATGTAGCAGGAACACGTGAAGGTGTTTTGCGTGAAAACGAACTAATTCGTCCTCCTGCATTTAAAAACTATTATGAGGAAACAAAATATGAAGCTGAGCATCGAGTGGAGGACTTGAAATCAGAAATACCACTGACAATAATTCGCCCTGGCATAGTTCGTGGACATTCGGAAACAGGAGAGACTATTAAATTCGATGGGCCCTATTTCTTTTTAAATATGGTGGATAGATTAAAATGCCTTCCGTTTATCCCGTATATTGGTCAATCGAAAGCAACAATAAATGTGGTGCCAGTGGATTATATTATAAACGCTTCGACTTATCTAGTTGATGAAAAATGTGCTGAAGGGATAACTTTGCATCTAACGGACCCAAAACCGCATCCTGTGCAGGAAGTGTATCGTACGATGGTGAAATTATTAACTAACCATTATCCTAAAGGGCGATTACCGTTAACTCTAGCAAGATTATCTTTACAAGTGCCATGTATTAGAAAAAATCTAAGGGTTGAGCAAGAAACTTTAGACTACTTAACTTGGAATGCTAAGTTCGATACATCAGAAGCGGTTACTATTTTGAAAAAGGGTGGTATTACATGCCCCGATTTTATACAGACTATGCCTAGAATGATTGATTTTTATTTAGCACATAAAGAAGATAAAAGCTATCAAATTCAGATAAAGTGAGTAGCCCGTAGCTGAAATCAGAGCCTTCTATTAATAGTAGGGTAGATAATTTTGCCACTCATATATGATAGTGCTATAATAAGTTAACAGAAGAAGAACCTTCGACGTTTTGTCAAAGGGGAGTAGCTAACAGATACGAGCGATGTATCTGGATCACATTCGTCATTACATGGTTTTTACCATCGGGTGTGATAAGCGAATAACTCTATGCTAGCGGTATTCAGCTTCTAGTAATAGAGATAATTATTTGCTTAGCGAGACCTTTGCCTTTTATAGGGCAGAGGTCTTTTCTTTTGTACTCGTATAGTAATGACTATTTTGGGTATACAGAGCATTAGAGGAGGCACATGAATGGAATCAATTTTATTACAATACGGTTGGGTACTTATTGTACTTGTAGTATTAGAAGGGTTATTAGCAGCAGATAATGCAGTTGTAATGGCAGTGATGGTGAAGCACTTGCCACATGAGCAACAGAAAAAAGCATTATTTTACGGATTATTTGGCGCGTTAATTTTCCGATTCTCTGCACTCTTTGTCATTACAGTATTAGTGAATTATTGGCAAATTCAAGCATTGGGAGCAGCTTATTTATTATTTATGTCTGCCAAAAATATATATGATTTGCGTTATAAAGGGCATTCAGAAGAAGTATCTAACGATAAGGCGGAGAAAAAGGGCTCTGGTTTTTGGATGACAGTGATGAAGGTAGAGGCAGCGGATATTGCATTTGCTATTGATTCTATGCTTGCTGCAGTTGCCATTGCTGTAACTTTACCGAAGTTAGGGAACTTTGAAATTGGTGGCATCAATGGTGGGCAATTTATTGTTATGTTACTTGGAGGATTTATCGGAGTCATAATGATGCGATTTGCGGCACAATGGTTTGTGAAAATATTAAATGACTATCCTTCACTTGAAACAGCTGCGTTTTTAATTGTAGGTTGGGTAGGTGTGAAGCTCGTTGTGTTAACATTGTCACATGAGAAGGTGGGCATCTTACCTGTAGAGTTTCCGCATTCTACTGTGTGGGAGTTAACTTTCTGGATTGTATTAGTTGCCATCGCACTTGTAGGTTATTTAGTAGGAGTTCGTAATAAAAAATAAAGCTCAATAATAGTTTAGAGGAATAGTCGTATCTATTCCTCTTTCTTTTTTTATATATTTTTTCTATACTAGTATCTATCGAGTTTGGCATCATTTAAGGAAGGGGTTGTCAAAGTGCCCTGGAAAAGATCAAAAAATAGACTTGTAACACCTTTTCAGGTACTTGTTTCTTATTATTTTATAGCTATAGCGATTTCCTTCCTGTTACTACGACTACCAGGCGTTCATCAAGAAGGTGTTAAAGTTTCATTATTAGATAGCTTGTTTACAGCAGTAAGTGCAGTTAGTGTAACAGGATTAACAACATTCAATATATCTGAGAGCTATACAACATTTGGGCTCGTGATGGTTCTTGTTATTTTACAGCTAGGGGCAATTGGTATTATGTCACTAGGTACATTTGTTTGGTTACTTGTTGGGAAGAAAATTGGTATGCGTGAGCGTCAGTTAATTATGATTGACCATAATCAATACAATTTGTCAGGGGTTGTTCAATTAATTCGAGAAATTTTGAAAATATTAATTGGCATTGAAGCGATTGGTGCGATTATTTTAACTTTGCACTTTACCAATTATTTTGATACTTGGGAAGAAGCCTTGATTCATGGTGTCTTTGCCTCCGTTTCTGCTACTACAAATGGTGGTTTTGATATTACAGGAATGAGTTTACTACCGTTTCATAACGATTACTTTGTTCAATTGATAACGATGGTACTCATAGTGCTTGGTGCTATAGGATTCCCTGTACTAATAGAAGTGAAAACTTTTTTACTTCATCGTCATGAGAACTTTCGCTTTAGTTTATTTACTAAAATAACAACCTCCACATATGCAATTCTATTTGTGGTAGGGGCTGTCGTTATCTTTTTGCTCGAATCATTCCATTCGTTTAAAGGGATGTCTTGGCATGAGGCGCTTTTTTCTGCAATGTTCCATTCGGTCTCGACCCGATCAGCCGGACTAGCAACCTATGATGTAACATCCTTCAGTGAAGCGACAGATTTTTTTATTAGCTTTTTAATGTTCATTGGTTCTTCACCGAGTTCAGTTGGGGGTGGGATACGTACAACAACGTTTGCAATGGCCATTCTATTCCTAATTACTTTTTCACGAGGTAGAGAGGATATTCAAGTATTCGGACGTGAAATACATTTAATTGATGTTTTCCGCTCGTTTGTTGTTATTTTATTGGCATTCTTTATGGTATTAGTTTCGACAATTATTTTACTCATTACCGAGCCACACGCATCGCTCATTCAAATAATTTTTGAAATCACATCAGCGTTCGGAACATGTGGGATGTCTTTAGGAATCACCTCCGACCTATCGGTAATCGGTAAAATTATCATTATGATTTTAATGTTTATTGGTCGTGTCGGTTTAATTTCCTTCCTTTACACTCTTGGTGGTGGAGGTAGAGGCAAAAAATCAAGTTATCACTATCCTAAAGAACGAGTAATTATTGGGTAAAGTACTAGAACTTTGAAGAAGAGCTAATGTTTAGCTCTTTTTTAATTTCCTTACTATTTATGTGGTACTTAAATCTGAGGATTTTAAGAAACTTCTTTAGATTAACTTAGTAGAAAATCTATACGTAAAAGAGTCTTAGATTGTTTAATTGACTGAAAAATTGCTGTCGTCACATAATTGTCGAAAAATTTAAAATTATTTTTCCTGGTTAATAGGACTGTTTGGTGGGTAATATTTACAATAATAAGGTATTAATGAGTTGAGAATTTCGTACTAAGCTTTTTTAGGATAATTGTAATGCCTCTAAAAATCTCTATTAACCGCAATTAATCTATGACTTTAACTTATAATAGGCTCAATTAAAAAGGTAATTGTTTGGTTTTTATTTTAGGTTACTGAAAAATTTATGAATTCTTGATGAATGAAAAAACGCTAGTCCTTTATTTTATTAAAGGACTAGCGTTTCTTATTTTATAGAGTGGATTGTTGCAAAGTATGGGGTTTGACCATGACGGAAGTAAGTTAATAGATAGCCGTTTTTTGGTACAATTTTGCCTTTTGAGAAATTTAGGTAATCTATATGATGTGGAATAATGAGCGTATGTTTAAACAACTCTTTTTCAGATAGATTGAAGCTGGCGAATTCCTCACCTGCAATTGCAGGGTTTTCACGTAAAGCATTATAAAGGGCTTTTTGTTGCTCCTCAGTAGGGCGCTCTTTCCACCATAATTTACGTGGTTGGAACTGCTGAGTCATTAAATAATCTAGTTGCATTAGGCTTTGAATGATAGTTAAATCGGCACCTTCTACAGTTTCTAAAAACATTAATAAACGACGGAATAAATCTTCGAGCTGATGACCGATACGCGACCAACCTTTTGTTTCCCAATAAGTACCGAAATTTTGGAAGAAATCAAAGGGTGTTTCAAACACTTCAGTTACTAAGTATTCAATCGTATGATCCATACGGTGATCGTTCCAATATTTCTCAAGTACATCCTCTGCATGTTTAATGCGTACTATATCATCAAATGTTAAGACATTGTTTGAGAAAATCTCGTAAGGAGATTGGTCCACATACGTATAGCCGAATTTTTCAGCCTCTAGACGAAGGCCTGTCCCACGCAGAAGTTTTAGGAATCCAAGCTGTAATTCCTCTGGTCGCATTGCGAAAACATCATTAAAGGTTTGACGGAAGCTTGCATAATCTTCCTCTGGTAAACCAGCGATTAAATCTAAATGTTGATCAATCTTTCCACCTTCTTTGACCATCGTCACTGTACGCGTTAGTTTTTCAAAGTTTTGACGGCGCTGTACAAGAGTATTTGTTAAATCATTCGTTGACTGAACACCTATTTCAAAACGGAAAAGACCTTTTGGTGCGTTATCATTTAAAAACTGGATAACCTCAGGACGCATAATATCTGCGGTAATTTCAAATTGGAATACAACCCCTGGCTTATGTTCATCGATTAAAAACTGGAACATTTCCATGGCATAGCTGCGACTTATATTAAATGTACGGTCAACAAACTTAATAGTACGCGCACCATTGTCCATCAAGAATCGAATATCTTCTTTTATTTTTTCTCGATTGAAATAACGAACCCCTACTTCAATAGAAGATAAACAAAATTGACAGCTAAATGGACAGCCTCGACTTGTTTCAATATATTGAATTCGTTTGCTTAGATGAGGGAGGTCCTCCTCAAAACGAAATGGACTTGGCAATTCACGTAAATCTATTTTTGGTGCTTGTGCGTGAATTCGTACTTTACCATCCTCTAAGTAGCAAATCCCTGGAACATCGTCTAATGCAATTTCTCCATGCAAATAGCGTAATAACTGTTTAAAGGAAGTTTCTCCTTCGCCCATAACAATGAAATCAACCTCTTCAATTCTACGTAACCAATGGTGGGCATCGTAAGAAACTTCAGGTCCTCCGAGCAAAATTTTAACATTTGGACAGACAGTTTTTAACATCTTGATGACGTGAATAGTTTCTTCGATATTCCAAATATAGCAACTAAATCCTACGATATCAGGTTTTTTTTGAAACAAATCTGATACAATATTAAAAGCAGGATCTTTTATTGTATATTCTGCAATTATTGGATTAAATTCTGGTAAAGCTGCTCCTTTTAAATAACGCAATGCTAAATTTGTGTGAATATACTTTGCGTTTAAAGTAGTTAAAATAGTATTCATGCAATAATCTTCCTTTCAATTTCTAATTGTAACAGTCAAGTAGCTGTCATACAATATAATCCTTTTTACCTATTTATTTTGTGAACAGTTCGTGAAATAATTTTAAATACTTAAATTTACTAAATTTTGTAATAATAGAATCGTGCAATCATAGATTATAGTAAAGGCTCAAAATTCGAATAAGGGGTTTTTTACTCTTTTGAAAGGTTCGGTGAGAAAGTTGAAGCAAAATGATATTAATCAATGTTTTGGAAACCTTATGACAAGTACTTCGTCACCAACACTTATTCTTAATAAAGCAGGGAAAATTTTGAACGTGAATGAGGCTGCTATTAACCTTTTTAACCTCACTTCAACGTATATTGGCTATTTAACTATGGACGAGCCATCTAATTTAAATTGGGCGAAGTTCGTCAAACAATTAGAAAGTGATTTGAGATCAGAAGAAATCTTCAATATTCAAACAGCTGGAAACGAGTTTGAAATGATGTCTTTCAAATGTTTTTATGATCCAAACACAGAAGAAATTGTTGCGCAAATTTCAACGTTAAATAATGACATAGCTCATGAATTATATGTTAGTCAAGAGCAGGAGAGATCACAATCTTTCAATGCTTATGATCACTTACCGTACGCCGTTATTGTAAGTGATGCTAGCGGGATAATTCTTGGGCTAAATAAGTGTGCCGAAATGTATTTAAAAATAGAAAAGTCACAGCTTCTTCATAAGGCACATCAACATATATTTGATGCATTTACATTGAAGAAAGGTCAAATTACAACATACCTTTCTAAACTGATGGGTGAAAAACATGCAAATATTCATGTAGTTGATGAAACACAAGTTAGCAGAACTTGCTATTATGAAATTTCGAGTATCTTTGATGAATATAACAATATTATTGTCACAGTCATTAATGATGAAACAGAAAAGAAACAACTTCAACATAGAGTGGAACATCAGCAAGCTTTAAATGTTGTCGGTCAAATGGCCGCAAGTATAGCCCATGAAATTCGTAATCCATTAACTTCTTTAAAGGGCTTTACCGAATTATTAAAGCTAAATGCCGATGAAGAGTCACGCATGTATTTATCTGTCATTGATAGTGAACTTCAACGGATGGAACAAATTTTATCCGAGCTTTTAGTATTGTCCAAGCCAACAAGTATGAAGGTGGAATTATTAGAGTTAAACAACATTGTGAAGCAAGTGATTGAGTTTATGCTTCCAGATGCACTTATGAAAAATATTATGATTCAATACATCTCTCCTTCTACCCAAGTATACATTGGTGGCAATGAGAATCGCTTAAAGCAAGTATTCATGAATCTTATTAAAAATGCGATGGAATCCATGAATAATGGTGGAACTATCACAGTGGAAATGAATGTTAATGACTGTGCGATTGTAGAACTAATGATTAAAGACGAAGGTGTCGGTATGGACAGTGCTACCCTTCAAAACTTATTCCAACCTTTTTACACGACGAAATCAACAGGGACAGGACTAGGCCTTGCTTTCGTGAAAAAGGTGATTGAAGAGCATGAAGGAGTAATAGGTGTGAATAGTGAATTACAGAAGGGGACATGCTTCCACTTACAATTCCCAATTTACACATTTAATCAGATGGATACAATAGAGGTATCCACGAAAGATCCTGCTTATTTAGTAACATAAAAATAGTTATAATGATAACATAAACCACCATGAAAGGCTCAAATTAAATATTGCTTTTGACAACGCTTTTCTAATATCGCTATAATGGCATGTATAAAGAGCGAATTGAGAGGAAAAGGATATGACGTCAGAAGATTTAAAGCAATCTTTAAAATTATACATTGTATTATCACGTGCACATAAAGCAATTAATGAGACGACGCATCAATTTTTTCAAGAGAATGGATTAAACCCTACTGAATTTGCTGTCTTAGAGCTTCTTTATCATAAAGGAAGACAGCCATTACAGCAAATTGGCAATAAAATTTTGCTAGCTAGTGGGTCTATTACGTATGTCATTGACAAACTTGAAAAAAGAGGTTATTTATTACGTGTCTCTTGTCCATCAGATCGCCGTGTTACTTATGCAGAAATTACGGATAAAGGTGAAGCATTTATGGGAGAACTATTTCCAAAACATGAACAGCATTTACATGAATTGATGAGTGTGTTATCTGTTGAAGAAAAAGATCAAGCTATCACTTTATTAAAAAAATTAGGCCTATCTATTAAGGATTTGTCTTATTAAAAAGAGTTGTCTCAATGAATTTGAGGCAACTTTTTTACTTTGGCAAGTTGTCGCTAATGTGGGGGCGAGGCTAATGTATCACTTTCTTGAAAGCCCCTTCCTTAATCACGTTTAACGCCCTCATGACCGCCCCTAGCCGCTCTATCGGACAAATCCATCCAGTCAGAACGAAAATCTCCCTCGCGGTATGGTATAAGCCCTTAAAATAAAAAAGACTGTAGAGCAAAAAGATTGTCTACAGTCCTATTTGAATAACTATTTTTTAGAAATAGTTGCTGCCATTTTAAGCATAGCATCCGTTAAATCAAGTTCGTTGTTATCGTGAATTGTTAGTTTTGTAATTAAACCGTCTTTTTCAAAAACAACGCCGATTACTTTTTCTGTATCAAAGTTTACAACAAAGCCGTCAATGTTTTTTACATCTTTAAATGCAGATAAATCTTCAGAAGATAAAGCTGATGTTTCACCAACAGCATTCATATAATCTTGCATAGATGTTTTTGCATCTTCGTAGCTTGATTGTGATGCATCAATAGTTTCGATACGCATAAATACTTCAGAATTTTCTTTAGAAACTAACATGTCTTTACCTGGTTCTTCTTGGGAAAGCGTAAATCCAGGTATTTGTTGCATTTTATAGTCTTGTTTAGCACTTTTAGATTCTGTAGTTTTTTCAGTTTTGTCTTCACCTTTTTGTACATAGTTAACTTCTTGTTCTTTTTTAGTTGCATTGTCTTCTTTATTTGTTTCATTTGATGTAGGCGTTTCTTGCGATTTATCTACAGCTTTATCCTCAGGTGATGGTTGCTGTTGTTCAGTCTGGGCATTTGATGGCTCATTTTTTTGAGCATCAGAATCTTCTGTTTTATCAGAAGTATTACATCCTACGACTAAAACAGATGTTAGTAATAATGCAGGTATAGAAAATAATTTTTTTTGCATGAAAAGCCCTCCTTTTCCTAATTAAACGTTGGTAAAGATAAAATGTTTCCAAATTTTAATGTTATCATGTTAAAGGTAACACTAAAAATAATAATAGTACAAAAACTACATGGGCTACAATAACAAGGGGCATACTTTTACGCCATTCATATAACAAGCCCCAAATAAGACTTGTTACAAGTGCAGCGATCATACCAAGTATAAAGCCGCTTATTGCGATGGAGATTGCGCATAAAATCGCAGCTACAATGACAGCAAAAGTAGGACGCATAAAGCGTTTTAGTTGTTGCTGAACATAGCCACGCCAAAAGAGCTCTTCACCAATAGCAATAATGAAAACGAGGAAAATAAAGTGCCAAATATTTTGTGGTCCATAATTTGCTAAAAATTTTTGTACTGATTGTACTAAAGAATCATTAATGTATGGTGCAAGCCAATAGCCAAAGCGTATAATACCGTATGTTATTGTACCGTATCCAATACCGAAGAGTAAAAATTTCCAGGTAGGTAACTGATCTTCAATATTACTAGCCAAAATTGCAATTGCAATACATACAAGCAAAGTAAAAGCATAAAGGTACCAAAAAACAGCTGGGTTAGCAAAGGTAAAAGCAAGCATGCCGTAAACGAATAATAAAGAAAGGAGTAATATTATTGTTTGTTTCGAATTTGTAAGCATCATTCGACCTCCATGCTTATAATATTATCAAAAAAAAAGCCCCTTATCATCTATTAAGACAAATAGGGACTATTCAGACTATTAAGCTTTATTTGTATATAAAATTTTGTAACGTTTATGGTTGACGACCGTTTTTTCTTCAATTTCAAGAGAATCGAAATTCTCCATGTATGTTAAATCAACGATCACCGAATTTTCATTTACTTTTTCGACTATACCTTGTAAACCATCTTTAAACTCGATAATATTTCCAACTTCAGCTATTTTCACAGACAGTCAGCTCCTTCATCGACTAATAATATACAGTTTGCATGAAAAAATGGGAAACGTAAAGCTTTTTTTAAATAATTCATAATTTATTACACAAAACTCTAAAAAGAAAGGAATAGAATAAATGGAAAAATACGAAAACATGATTAAACAATTACAAAGTGGGGAAATAGAAAGTATAGAGATAGAAAAGGAACAATTTTATGAGTTTCGAGAAGTACTTGTAAAACATCCTTTATTTAAACATTTTAGAGGTGAGGCCAAACAAAATGGACGCGTGATCTATACTTATCAGGAAATTCCAAGAAGCTAATTTGTCGAACATTGTCGTAAGTTAATGCTGTAAGAAATGAAATATAAATGTATAATAATGGTATGATTATTTGTGTGTGGAGGGTTTAATGAATGGTCAATCTACTCTTGAAACAAATGGAACAAACTCGTGAGATGATGATTCGCTCAGGTGTAGAGAACGGGTTACAAAATGCGAAAACCATTCAACTGAGTCGCAGATTAGATCAGTTAATGAATACTTATTATAGACAAACAGCATTTGAAGAAGAAGAAAATCAAGAAGATTGAAAGAATGTTCCAGTATCCAGAGAATAAACTTTTTAAAATAATATGTTTAAAAGGAATTTGATGGGGAAATACTTATTATGAACACAGCAACATTCTCATTTCCCCCTTTAGAGCAGTGATACCCCATCATCTGCTCTCTTTTTTTTCTTCATTTAGCAAATGGTTTATGTAGCGAAAGCTAAAGCCTCTGAAAGTGATTTACTCGTATATATGCAGCACATAAGAATTTTAGTACAAATTAATAAGAGGAGTTTGAATTATCGCACTTATTCAACTACACTGAAAGATAAAAATAAGTGCTAATGATTGATTATCTAAAAAATGTTGCGAGAATCAATCGATGGTCTTTATAACAAAGGAGTATGTACATATGGGAAAAGAGAGTATTGCATTTATCGGCACTGGCGTTATGGGTGCAAGTATTATCAAGCATTTATTAAAAAATGGTCATGAGGTAACAGTTTATACACGCACAAAGGAGAAAGCGGAGCCGCTTATGGCGTTAGGTGCAACTTGGGCAAGTACGCCAGCAGAAGCATTTAAAAATAAGGAAATGGCCTTTACAATGGTTGGATACCCTGCAGATGTAGAGGAAGTTTATTTTGGAGATAATGGTTTATTTCAAACAGCTGAATCCGGCAATATCGTTATTGATATGACTACTTCCGAGCCAACATTGGCAAAGAAAATTTTTGAGCGTGCCCAAAAGCTTGGAGTAGAAGCGTTAGATGCACCTGTTTCTGGAGGAGATATCGGTGCTCAAAATGGGACATTATCAATTATGGTTGGAGGTAGCCGAGCTTCATTCAATAAAGTTTTATCAGTCATGAAACATTTTGGTGAAAATATTGTTTATCAAGGTGAAGCTGGTGCAGGACAGCATGCTAAAATGTGTAATCAGATCGTTATTGCTTCTGGAATGATTGGTGTGTGTGAGTCACTGGCTTACGGTTTAAAGGCAGGACTTGATTTACCAACAGTATTGCAATCTATTTCGTCTGGTGCAGCAGGCTCTTGGTCGTTAAGTAATTTAGCACCGCGTATGATAAAAGAAGATTACGCGCCAGGTTTTTATATAAAGCATTTTGTAAAGGATATGAAAATTGCATTAGACGAATCTAACAAAATGGGGATTACATTACCAGGCCTAGCACTTGCTTATGATATGTACGAAAAGCTAATGGAAGAGGGCTATGGTGAAAACGGTACACAAGCACTTTTAAAGGCTTATCAATAAAAGTTAATACTCTAGAAAACTGAAGAATTTTAAATTTTAGGAAGCCCGAAGTATCATCTTTTGGAAGGATG
This sequence comes from Lysinibacillus sp. NPDC094177, assembly GCF_050279145.1. Classification (NCBI taxonomy): domain Bacteria; kingdom Bacillati; phylum Bacillota; class Bacilli; order Caryophanales; family Bacillaceae; genus Lysinibacillus; species Lysinibacillus sp. NPDC094177. Next base: position 90,948 of record NZ_JBNNTW010000002.1, read on the forward strand.
AATACTTCGGGTTTTCATATATCTTCATTCAGTAGAAGACTCTACCTATGATGGTTGTAAGGTTAATGCGGATGTGAATACAAATGTGTCCAAACTTCTACTGAATGAAGATAAAGCCTCCGGCGGATGTCACAGATTTTGAAAGGAATGAATTGTGCAGGCACAATTCAAAATCCGGACGCAATTATGCCAAAGCGTAATTGATAAAGAAGCAGCTCACTAACACACAGAAAATAGCAAACTACGAAGCATCACTCTTTATTAAAAAGTTTTGCGTCTAAAGAAAAACTAGATGCCCCAGCAAGTGCAAAGTATAAAGCAATTGCAGCTAAAGCTAAGTCTAATTCATATCCAGCTAAGCCGTTTGCGCCGATAAAGCCAACGCTAAGCTTCGCTGTAAAAATGGCAACAATCATTGTCACTGTCAATAAAGCGCCAAAAAGTCTTGTACCTAAGCCTAAAATAATTGCTACACCACCGACTAGTTCTATAATGGCTACAATATAAGCCATAAAGCCTGGAATACCAATGGCATCAAAATAATCAGCTGTGAAGCCGATACCACCTTGAAACTTTTGAAATCCGTGAGCTGCAAAAATAATGCCAAGTACCACACGTAAAATAGTTGAACCGATATTTTGCATAGTTTAATAAACTCCTTTTGTTTTTTACTTACATTTCGTAACTTAGTTTATTTTTAAAAACAACTTTTGTCAAGTAACTAAATTTTATTTTTGAAACTGATTTTCGAAAAAATGATATACTGTTATATAAGAACGAAATACTAAGGAGGCAAATAAATTGGATCAAAAAAATATTTGTCCACGATTTGAAAAGGCGCTAAAAATATTAAATCATAGCTGGAACACCCTGCTTATTTATCAGTTATTAGAAGGTCCTCAACGATACTCAACAATTAAAAATCAGGTGGGTATTAGCAGTCGTGTGTTGACGGAGAGATTAAAAGAATTAGAAATCGAGAACATTGTGAAACGCACTGTTATACCATCAACACCAGTAGTGATAGAATATGAGCTAACAGAAAAAGGACATGCACTTGCACCGGTCCTTAAAGCCATTGAACAATGGTCTTCTACGTGGGTGAATTTAGAAGAATAGTACAAAGGATATCCAAGCGAGGGGGCTTGGATATCTTTTTAGTGTTGAAAGAATGGTCAAGGAAATTGAGGGTAATTTCCGTTAAGGAAGTAGGACTCTCTTCTGCAACGAGGGGTTGATTTCCGTTCCGGCTGAGCGCTTTTATCGCTGTCGCACAGAAAACATTTGTTGCTGCCGCTCCGCTTTCGCACAGAAAACATTTGTTGCTGCCGCTCCGCTTTCGCACAGAAAACATTTGTTGCTGCCGCTTCGCTTTCGCTTAGAGCAAAGCTTCCTGGGGGCGCCCGATGAGCCGCTTGGGCCTACACGATGTAGGTCACGAAGGCGTTATCACAGGACGTGATGGTTTTAGCCTTCGTTCCTTTATCGCTAATCCCCAAGGAGTCGCCCAGACTCCACTCCAATCAACCACTTCACACATCTAGTATGAACTCTAATTAATAATGATAAGAAAAAGCTTCAGCAATGTTTTTTATGTGTGAAAGCGGAGCGGTAGCAACAAGATGTGCGGCAACGCAGTGATAACTTAGCAACATCAGCTACAAAGCGATATTTGGCTCGACTCTCACCCAGAGGAAAGCAAGGAGAGCTAGGATATCTTTTTTTATGAAGATATAGGAGTTACTGTTTCTCTATAAAAGTACTAGAACAATAGTCTCTGTTTGATAAATACTTACTACATCTTTGGTAGCTCGTAGAGAAAGAGAAGATTCGTTCATTTTAGAGTGTTAGTTAAATAAAACCGATTGTATATTGTAAATAGTATTAATTTTCTATAAATAAAGGGTATTTTTTAATACAAAAGTGAATTTATTTAATAATATAGAGAATGGGGAGGAGGGTTTTATGAAGCGAAATTCAGTAGTAAACGCACAGCATCGGAGTCAGTTAGCTCTTTATTTATCACTGCCAATTTTATCGTGGGCATTTTATGATTTTGCGAATACCATATTTTCTTCAAATATTAATACTATATTTTTCCCGTTTTATATGGATGAGGTTTTAGGGACGAATGAGGTAATGCAGCAGGTGGCAAGTACGTTTATTTCTTATGCGAATGCCATTGCAAGCTTTTTCCTCGTTGTTTTTTCACCACTTTTTGGTGTATGGATTGATAATACGGGTTATAAAAAGAGATTTATAGTGTGGTTTGCATCTATCTCTATCTTCTTCACCTTTATGATGGGTGTTTTTGCGAATCTACAGACATCAACAAATTATTCAGGTGTCCCACTTAGTTTATTTTTAGTTGTAGCTAGTTTCATCATCGCAAAATTTTTCTTTAATTCAAGTCTAGTATTCTATGATTCAATGATGGGAGATTTAGGGACAAAAGAGGAAATGCCCCTTATTTCTGGCTATGGGGTAGCGATTGGTTATCTTGGTACAATTTTAGGACTACTTGTTTATTTGTATGTAGGAAACAGTGATTTCCATCGAGCATTTATTCCAACTGCCATTTTATATTTATTATTTTCTTTGCCATTATTTTTTATAAATAAAGATACACCTATTCCGACGTCTCAGAGAAAGTCTATTAAATTTCTAGATGGCTATAAGGAAATTGTTCAAACCTTTAAGGACATGAAGCAATTTAAAGCTATTTTCACTTTTATGATTGCTTATTTCTTTTTAAATGATGCAATTGCAACAACGATTGCAATGATGGCTGTATATGCAACAGCGATTGTAGGCTTTACTTCAGGTCAATTTATCGTGCTTTATTTAGTATCTACTGTTTCGACTATTATTGGCTCGTTTTCATTTGGCTATATTACAAAAGCTATGGGAGCCAAGCGTGCAATCACCGTGGTGGCAATATTAATGATTGTTGCCTTATCATTTGCAGTATTTGCGACAGAGCAATGGATGTTCTGGCTTGCCGGTAGTATGTTTGGCGTTTCACTAGGATCGATGTGGGTAACATCTAGAACATATATTATTGAATTGTCTCCAGAAGAAAAACGGGGTCAGTTTTTTGGCTTATTTGCATTTTCGGGTAAAGTATCCTCGATTATTGGGCCAGCAGTCTATGGAACGGTTACATTATGGATGAGAGATTATGGAACGCTAGCAAGTCGTGTTGCCTTATCGACATTAATTGTGATGACCGTAATAGGCCTATTAATACATTTAAAAGTCAATGACTCAAAAGTTGAAGATAATATTTGTTAAAAAATGTGCCATGTCTATAAGTTGATTGGAGTGGAGACAAGGTGACTCCTTGGGGAAAAGCAATAGGGGAGCGAAGGCTAAAAGCATCACGTCCTGTGATAACGCCTTCGTGACCAACATCCTGTCGCTGCGCGAAAGCGAAGCGGCAGCGATAAAAGCACCCAGTCGGAACGGAATTCAACCCATGTTATTCTTGAGGCAAATCAATGAAAAAATTGGGAAAAGCGAGTAGGAGAAATGTATTGCCTATGATACAATTGAATTATAAATTGAAGATAGAAAGAAAGGAGCGGGGTTGCTTTGGAACATAAAGGTATATTATTAGAAAGTGGCACAAATGAGCTAGAAATTGTTGAATTTGAAGTAGCTAACAATAAATTTGGAATTAACGTTATTAAAGTGAAGGAAATAATTCAACCTATTCCAGTAACATTTATTCCACACGCTCACCCGCATGTAGAAGGGATCATTCAATTACGAGGTGAGGTTTTACCAGTAGTTGATATGCTCCGAGTATTAGGTATTCAAAATACAGAGCGTAATTCTCAGCAAAAATATATTGTAGCTGAGTTCAATAAACAGCGCGTAGTATTCCATGTAGATAATGTAACGCAGATTCACCGTATTTCTTGGAATCAAATCGAGAAACCTTCTGATATGTATCAAGGAGGAACATCACAAGTAATAGGTGTTATTAAGCAAAATGAGCAAATGATTTTATTGCTTGATTTCGAAAGAATTATGGTAGATATTAATCCGGATTCGGGTATTAGTGTAGAATCTGTTAAAAAGCTTGGTAAACGTGAGCGCTCTGAAAAACGAATTTTAATTGCTGAAGACTCACCATTACTTCGAAAGCTCTTATTCGATACTATGAATGAAGCAGGTTATGAGAATGTTGAATTCTTTGAAAACGGTAGTGATGCTTATGAATACCTAGAATCCATCGTCAAAAGTGGTAGCAATGTAGCTGAACATATTCAATTAGTTGTGACGGACATTGAAATGCCACAAATGGATGGACATCATTTAACACGCAAAATTAAGGAAAATCCAGATCTTCAACAGCTCCCTGTCATTATTTTCTCAAGCTTAATTACGGATGATCTTCGTCATAAAGGTGATCAAGTAGGTGCAGAGGATCAAATTAGTAAGCCAGAAATTGCGGAGCTTATTTTACGAATAGACCAACTTATCTTATAAAATACAGTTTTAATAAAGATAAAGTTGGAAAAGGTACTTCACAATATTAATAATGAGTATCCTGAAAGTATATTAATAATTTTAAGAAAGTCGGATGCTTCTGTTAGGCACCGACTTTTTTGTATAGAAAAATGATGCTAGGAACAAAATAATAAGGTTCTATTTGTTGGGGTCAATTTTGACACGAAGGTAAATATCCTGATATTACCGAATAACTGGTTAGCGAAGAGCTCACAGACAAATCGAGGAGGCTAGGCTAAGCAGTCCGTCGACGAAAAGGGAGAGTAATCCCGGATTGTTTGAGTATCTACACATTGTGGCTCGCTTAAACATATGATACAGAACCAATAACAATATGCTGTACGCGCTAAGGAAGTGATTATTTGAATGAATTAAAAACCGCTATCATCGATATTGGCTCAAACACTATTCGATTAGTATTGTATAAATACGATAAAGAAGAGGGACTTCGTGAGATTGGAAATATTAAAACGGTAGCACGTTTACGTACATATTTACAGCCATCTGGTGAAATGTCTGGAGAAGGTATACAAGTATTAACAGAAACATTATTGACTTTTAAAGCAATGCTCGATGATTTTGAAGTGACTGATGTTAAAGCTGCCGCAACAGCTGCAATCCGTCAGGCGACAAATAGAGAAAATATCATTACCTTAATGAGAGAACGGACAGGCATTCAAATAGAGCTTTTATCAGAAGAAGAAGAGGCATATTATGGCTTTGTTGCTGTAGCGCATTCAATGGGCACGAAGTCCGCTGTAACTATCGATATTGGTGGTGGTAGTACAGAAATAACGCTTTTTAAAAATAAAGAACTACAGAAATCTTATAGTTTTCCTTTTGGTACAGTTTCTTTAAAGCAACGCTTTGTAAAGGGCGACATTCTGAATAGTAGTGAAAAAAAGGAACTCATTGCATTTATCAAAGAACAGTTCAAATCACTTCCATGGATTCAGGATATAGGTTTACCGATTATCGCTATTGGTGGTAGTGCTCGGAATATTGCTCAAATTCATCAACAAAAGAATGCATTTCCAATCGCGAGTGTACATGGCTACGAAATGACGAAGCAAAATTTAGAAGAGCTTAGTGTATTTTTAGATAATTTAAGCTTTAATGAATTGAAACAATTAGATGGGCTTTCAGTGGATCGTGCGGATATCATCGTCCCTGCATTAGAGGTTTTTAATGTGTTAATGGAGGTTGTTGGCAGTAAATTGTTCCAAATAACAAAGAAGGGTTTGCGAGAAGGACTCATTATACAGCGTATTTTGCAAACAGATAAAAGTGCTTTTGATAAGTACAATGTGATGGAGGGAAACGTTAAAAGATTGGCTCGTCAGTATGGTCGAACTGAAGAAGAAGTGGACTACTTGATGAATTTAATGGATCAATTGTACCGTGAATGTTGTAATCTTGGATATTTACAACATAATCCTAAAGATTTGCAATTATTAACGAAAGCGGCAAAGGTTTTTAATATAGGAGAGTATATTGAGTTAAGTTCGGCGAGCCAGCATACCTTTTATTTAATTGCGAACCAATCTATTGATGGGCTAAATCATAAGGAGCGCTTAAAATTAGCCCTTCTAGCTTCGTATAAAAATAAAGATTATTATCAACGCTTTGCTGCTCCGTTTACAGAATGGATGAGTCGTGAAGAGTATCGTAAAATTCGAGACTTTGGCGCAATTTTAAAATTTGTATATTCGTTAAATGTATCTAAAAGAAAGATTGTATATGCCATTAAGATGCATACAAAAGAAGATTATGTACAGCTTAGCATCTATGTGAAACACAATGTGGCCGCTGAAAAATATCAAGCAGATCGACATAAAAAACATCTAGAACGTGCACTAAAGATACCTATAAAAATTAACTTTATTGAAGAAGGGTTGGACAATTATGACAACTGAAGTTACGAATAATCAGTTACTTGAAGAGGGATTAACAGAAACACAGAGTCGATTACTAGAGGAAATCGCTAAGCCGCAATACTATAATAATCGTGAATTGAGCTGGCTAGCTTTTAATGAACGAGTTTTGGAGGAAGCAGAGGATGTCAACAATCCTCTGCTAGAACGACTGAAATTTTTAGCAATATTTAGCTCGAATTTAGATGAGTTTTTCATGGTGCGTGTTGCAGGTCTACAAGATCAGGTACGAGCAGGTTTCCATAAGCCTGAAAATAAGTCAGGCTTAACACCAAAAGAGCAATTAGCGAAAATTGCAGAGCGAACTCAGGCATTAGTGCGCCGACAAACTGAAGTTTACAGACATTTAATATATGATTTATTACCACAACATAATGTACATATTGCAGACATGAAAGACTTAAATAGTACGCAAAAAGCATTTGTCAATGAAATGTTTGCAGAAACCATCTTTCCTGTTTTAACACCCGTAGCTGTAGATGCATATCGTCCTTTCCCAACTTTGCTTGGTAAAACATTAAATTTACTTGTTTTATTAGAGCAAGATGACGCAGACTTAGAAAATCGTGAAAAGGTAGCAATTGTCCAAGTTCCATCTGTCTTAGATCGTTATATTAAAGTACCATCAGCAGACGGAGAGACAGTTATTGTCTTACTAGAAGACGTAATTGTAGCACATATCGAAAAGCTTTTTTATGGTTACAGTGTTAAATCAGCACAGGCTTTCCGTTTGACACGTAATGCGGATTTAACGATTCATGAGGAAGGTGCACGAGATTTACTTGTAGAAATCGAAAAAGAGCTAAAAAAACGTAAATGGGGTGTAGGGAGTCGTCTAGAAGTTCGTGAGGGCGAGATGAGCGAGGAAGTTCTTACATACTTACTAGATGAATTTGAAATTGAAGAAACAGATGTCTTTCATATAGATGGACCGCTAGATTTAACTTTTATGTTCTCGTTTGTAAAAGGCATATCTGTTGGTCGAGAACATTTAGCATATGAAAGCTTTATTCCACAGCCACCATTAGATTTGCAATCGGATGAAAATATTTTTGAAAAAGCTTTGCAGCAAGACATTTTTTTCCATCACCCATATGAGTCGTTTGCTCCAATCGTAGATTTTATCTCAGAAGCGGCGGTTAATCCAAATGTTTTAGCAATCAAACAAACATTATATCGTGTAAGTGGTAATTCACCTATTATACAAGCATTAAAGCTTGCAGCAGAAAATGGTAAGCAGGTAACAGTTTTAGTTGAATTGAAAGCACGTTTTGATGAAGAGAATAATGTGCTTTGGGCAAAGCAGCTTGAGCAAGCTGGCTGCCTGGTCATTTACGGTATGAATAACTTAAAAACACATTCGAAAATAACGCTTGTTGTAAGTCGTCGAAATGGAAAAATTGAGCGTTTTGTACATCTTGGAACAGGGAATTATAATGATGCCACTGCAAAAATCTATACAGACATGGGTATAATAACGACAGACAAGGAATTTGGCATTGATGCCACTAACTTCTTTAACTATTTAAGCGGTTATACAGAAAAGCCAACTTTTAATCATTTAGTCGTGGCACCATTTGATATTCGAGATGAATTTATTAGGTTAATGGATGAGGAAATTGCTTGTCACAAGAAGCATGGTAATGGTTTTATACGAGCTAAAATGAATTCACTAACGGACAAAGATTTAATGATGAAATTGTATGAAGCGTCTATTGCAGGTGTGAAAGTAGAGCTTATCATTCGTGGTATTTGTTGCATTAGACCAGGCATCCCTGGGATTAGTGAAAACATAAAAGTAACGAGTATTGTTGGTCGTTTCCTTGAGCATTCTCGTATTTATTGGTTCCATCATAATGGAGAAAATAGAGTATACTTATCTTCAGCAGATATGATGACTCGTAATATGATTAAACGTGTAGAGATTTTATTCCCTGTATATGCAAGCGAAGCAAAAGCTCGTATTATTAACATCATGAATACACAACTTGAGGATACAGCAAAAGCTCGTATTCAAGACTCCAATGGTAAATATCATTACAAAGAGTTTGATCGTAGTGAAGATCCAATTAATAGTCAGGAAATATTCCTAAAGGATGCACTAAAGCCTACGCTAGACGAAGAATAAAGCAAACACGCTACTTAGTGAGGGATATAATGAAAAAATATAAAAAGAATGTAGCGCAATTTGCAGACTATCATCAAATCATACAACTTAATCCATTTGATGCAGTCGTATGTTTGAGAAAAGTTGATACAAAAGCGTTTGAAATCGTTAATTTTAACGATAAGCTACCGTCATTAATTAAGCTACAAGATGTGAAAGCCACCAACGCAGAACATTTTTTTACGGAGCAATGCTGGCTGCAATTATCGAATATATTACAACAAGAATTAGCTATAGACCAAAGTCTAAAGGAATGTACGGAGCACAAAGTAAAATCATTTGTTGTGTGTGTACAGCCCTTAGAAAACGAAGTTGTAGCAGTTATTCTACGTGAAAAGCAGAATGAAGTAGAACCGTATTTGCAATTTGTGGAACAGCATGTAAGTCCGGTAGTAACAACTGATCTACAAGGTCGCATTATTCACCAAAACGTTGTTGCCACTTCTCTTTTGTCAAAAGAACATCAAAGCTTGATAGGACAAAATATTTTTTCATTATTAGAGAGTAAGTATATCAACGAATTTAAATTATTATTTGCAAAAACAATTGAGGGTTCAGCATTTGGTATGCCCCAATGCCTGTTTAAACGTCAATTACTAAGTAAAGAGCCATTTTATTTAAGAACGCATCCAACGTACTTTAATGGTGAAATTATAGGTGTACATTTATTTGTGAAAGACGCCAATTCATTTATGAATGATCATGAGGCCTTTTATTACCTAGCATTAATGGATGAATTAACGGGTATTTGGAATCGCAAGGCTTTTAAGGAGCATTGGCTTCAGCATTTAAATGATAAAAAGCATAATAAGCAAGCAGCTATTATTTTAGTGGATATTGATCGCTTTAAAAAGTTTAATGAATCCCTTGGTGAAAGTAAGGGAGATGAACTTATGCGAATGTTTAGTCATAGACTTCGTGAGCTTTGTTACTCCAAATGCTCGCTTTATCGCTATAATAGCGATGAATTTATTTTTGTTCTAAAAGATGCAACCGTCAACAAAATTGAACATACGGCTAACGCTATTTTAGACGCATTAAAACAGCCATTCATGATTGATGGGCAGGAATATTTTATTAGCGTGTCGATTGGTATATCACTTAGTCCAGCAGATGGCAAGGATTTAGAAACCCTTGTACGTAAAGCAGATAAAGCATTATTTTCTGTAAAAGAGCATGGGCGTTCACACTTCCGTTACTATCGTGAAGATATGACCACTATTTTTCCAAATGAGGCGCTGATGGAGGCCCATTTACGTCGTGCTATTGAATTTAATGAGCTCAGTATTCATTTACAGCCACAAATGGATTTAACGAATAACAGTATAAATAGCTTTGAGGCGTTATTACGATGGAATAATCGAAAATTTGGCTTTGTATCTCCTGCGCAGTTTATCCCTATTGCAGAAGCATCAGGCTTAATAATTGAAATCGGTGATTGGATTATTGACGAGGTATGTCGCTATCAAAAGGAGTGGCAGATGAAGGGCTATCGACCGGTACGAATTGCCATCAATATTTCGCCAAAACAATTTAGAAAAGAAAACTTTGCTCGGAAAATTAAAGCAGCCTTGAAAAAATATAATATACCACCTGAATTATTAGAGGTGGAAATTACCGAAAGCTCCATGACTAATGTCCATGAAACATTTTCAATTTTAACCGAATTGAAGCAACTAGGTGTTTATGTTTCAGTTGATGATTTTGGAACTGGCTATTCATCTTTAAGCTATTTAAAGCGTTATCCGATAGATATCATAAAAATTGATCAATCGTTTATAGCTGATATTGAGAAAGATGATAAAAATGAAGCAATTATTAAGGCCATTATTTCAATGTCCCATAATTTAGGATTAGAGGTCATTGCTGAAGGGATCGAGGAACCATCACAGGTTGATTTTCTAAAACGCCATCGATGCCAAAAAGGGCAAGGCTATTTATATAACAAGCCATTACCCGTAGAAACCATAGTTAATAAATATTTTGTTAGCTAATGAAAACTGATTAAGTAGCACTTCATCATGAATTGGATGAAGTGCTACTTTTTTAGAATTTAGAGAGATATCTAAGCAAAATGAAGGCATAACCTGATCTAAAAAGGGCATAACCTGATCACTTCTCCGAAGCCGATCAAAAAAAGGGCCAAACCTGATCATATCTCCTAGCTACTCGAATAGTAGCTTTACCCAGCAGTTTTCTGGGCAAATTGAACGAACGGAGATACAGTCGGATTAGAAAATGACTTCACCCGAGTGCAACAAGTTTCCGCATGAGCAAACCCTTCTAAATTTAGCTATTTATTTTCTACTTTCATTCCATCTAACACAATAGCTGTAAATTGCGCCATTTCTGCTGATAAATCAAAGTCTTCATTATGGATTAGCCAATCATAGACATTTGCACGCATACAACGTTGAATAATAGCCTGCACCTGAGTAATCTGCAAATCTTGACGAAATTCCTTAAGTCTAATGCCTTCCTCTATATAAGAATTGATAATTTGAAATATTTTCCTTTGTGGACTTATTAAATAATGATCTTGTTCCACTTGACTTGTCATCGCCGCAGTATAAACAGTGCGCATTAAGTCCTTTCCAATAATGTTTGTTAAATACATCATTTGTTCTTTATAAAGTGTTAGAATTTTTTCGCTTGCTGGCAAAGAAGAGTCTATATTTTTTTCCACAGTGCTATAAAAACTATCAAGTTCCTTAAATTTTTCTAAAATAACATCGTACTTAGATGGAAAATGAGTGTAAAACGTTCCCTTCGATACATTACATACTTTAGTGATTTGTTCAACAGACACATGCTCAAAGCCATATTCATTAAATAAATCTAATGATGCTCTGAGTAATTTTTCACGTGTTTCTAATGCTTTTTTTTGACGGCTCGTTAATGAATTCATATTCCCATATTCCTCCGAATTAAATATATTAAGATGTTCTTGCGAAAAAATCTGAAAATATAAAAATTTTGATTGACGATATGGATTTAATTTGATTATGATTTAAATGACTGAAGTCAATGACTGTGGTCATTCAGATTTTCTCGTACTAATGTTACGATAAAAGACTAGAGTTGGCTAGTGTGCATTGGATTTTCAAGAAAGAATGATATGTCTGCAACTTATTTAAAAAAAAAAAAATGACAACTTTAAAGGAGGACAAGAAATATGACAACGGCACATGAGGTTAAAACATTAACTCATTTCATTGGTGGAGAACTTGTTGAAGGAAAAAGTAGTCGCTTTGGTTCTGTATACAATCCAACGACTGGTGAGGTCATTGCTAAGGTGCCACTTGCAACGGTAGAAGAAACTCGGGAGGCAATTGATAAGGCACAGGCAGCTTTTCCGCAATGGCGTGATACGTCAGTAGCTAAGCGTGCAGAGGTCGTATTAAAATTCCGTAACCTTATTACTGAAAATATGGAGGAGCTTTTACAAATTATATGTAAAGAAAGCGGTAAAACAATCGAGGATGCAAAAGGTGAAATTACACGAGGTTTGGAGTCTGTTGACTTAGCTATGAGTGCACCTCATTTAATGAAGGGAGAGTATTCAGTCAATGTTGGCGGTGACATTAATGCCTACTCTGCTAAATATCCATTAGGTGTTGTAGCGGCCATTTCGCCATTTAATTTCCCAATCATGGTCCCTTTAGCGCAAACAAGTATGGCAATTGCTGTCGGCAATGCAGTTATTTTAAAAGCTTCAGAACGTGTTCCTATGACTGCCTTGTATGTTAGTGAGCTTTGGAAAAAAGCTGGGTTACCGGATGGTATTTGGACGGTAGTAAATGGGGATAAAGATGCGGTTAATGAACTATTAGAAAACCCGATTGTGCAAGCAATTTCATTTGTTGGATCGACACCAGTTGCCAAATATATTTATGAAACAGGCTCGAAATATGGTAAACGTGTCACAGCCCTTGGTGGGGGGAAAAACAATATGGTTGTTATGCCAGATGCAGATCTTGACCAGGTAGCAAATGCATTTATCGGAGCAGCATATGGAGCAGCCTCTCAACGCTGTATGGCCATTTCTACGATTATGCCTGTTGGAAAGGATACAGCAGATCGTCTTGTTGAAATCTTAAAGGAGAAAATCACTAACTTGAAGGTAGGTTCGTATACAGATCCAGAGACAGATTTTGGCCCAGTTATTTCACAGCATTCGAAGGAATCGATTATTGCTGCTATCAATCGAGGAGAGTCTGAAGGCGCAACAGTTATTTGTGATGGCCGTGAACTTGATATTGTCAAAGAGTCAAAAGGATTCTTCGTAGGACCAACACTGCTAGATAACGTAAAACCAGGCATGGAAATTTATGAACAAGAAATATTTGGCCCGGCTCGAAATGTTGTACGTGTTGATTCATTGGACGAAGCCATCCAACTTATTAATAAGCATGAGCTTGGAAATGGGGTAACAATCTTTACGAATGACGGTTTAGCAGCTCGTAAATTTACAACAGAAATCGATGTTGGGATGGTTGGCGTAAATGTCCCGATTCCTATCCCAGTAGGCTACCATAACTTTGCTGGATTTAAAGGTTCTCGTTTTGGAGAAGGGCATATGTTTGGTCCAGATCAGGCACGCTTCTTCACAAAAACAAAAACAATTTCAGAGCGTTGGATGGCAGGTCATGCATCGACAGCATCTACGTTTGCATTCCCAAGTAATAACGACTAGTTCAAATGAAGAGCTGTATTCTTTTGCAGCTCTCAGCATGTCGACAAAAGAATAAATATAAAATAATGTATGTCAATAAACAAAGGCTGATTTTTACTCTGAGTTGGCGCTTTCCGCGGGCTTGACTTCGATATCCTCGTTGCAGGCTCATCCCGCAGGAGTCGCCACTCTCCGTGAAAAAATCAACTGTTCCACATAGGACGATACTCGCAAACATATTATTCTCAGGAGAAATATAGGAGGGGTTTTGCGTGAAAGGAAAAACTGTTTTTATTACAGGAGCAGCCCGTGGTATCGGTTTATCCATGGCACTAGCGTTTGCTGAGCAGGGAGCGAACGTCGTTATAACAGATATTAATGAACAGCTTTTAGCGGAGGCAATTCAACACAATCCGCAATTAACTGCATACACATGTGATGTTACAGATGAACAAGCAATTCATGATGCGATTGACTTTACTGTTAAAAAGTTTAAGGCCATAGATATTTTAATCAACAACGCAGGGTTTCAGCATGTTTCTCTTATAGAGGATTTCGCAACAGAAATCTTCGAATCCATGCAAAAAGTGATGCTTGTTGCACCTTTTATAGCAATGAAATATGCGTTACCACATATGAAGAAGAATAAATTTGGATGCATTATTAATATGGCATCCATTAATGGTGTTATTGGGTTTGCAGGTAAGGCTGGATACAATGCTGCCAAACATGGGCTTGTCGGTTTAACGAAAGTGGCGGCGCTAGAGGTTGCAACTGAGGGGATAACGGTGAATGCCATTTGTCCAGGGTATGTCGATACAGAATTAGTACGTAATCAGTTTGCGGATTTGGCAAAGACAAGGGGAATTCAAGTAGAGGAAGTGCTTGAGCAGGTGCTTTATCCACTCGTTCCTCAAAAACGCTTACTAGATGTATCAGAAATTACAGGACTAGCTCTTTATTTAGCTAGTGATATGGCAAAAGGTTTAACAGGTCAAGCCATTATTTTGGATGGAGGTTATACAGCACAATAGCTAAGGCTAAGGGGGATGAAATATGATTCAAACAAAAACAATCTTCACAGTAAACTCACCAGGAACAATCCTTTATGGAAGAGATTCTTTTGAAGAAGTGGGAGTCTATGCGAAAAAACTGGGGACTAAGGCACTTATTATTAGTGATCCAATAATGGATAGCTTAGGCTTTGTTAATCAATGTAGCGCTTTACTAAGAGCTAGTGGATTGGAAGCGATTTCATATTTAGGTGTCACAACTGAACCAGTGGATACATATGTAGCAGAGGGGCTACATGTTTTACAATCTGAGGGTTGTGATATTATCATTTCTGTTGGTGGCGGAAGCTGTATTGATACAGGAAAAGCTATCGCAGTAGTTGCAACGAATGGTGGCTATATTGGGGATTATATGAAAATGGCAAAAATTGCAGAGCAAGCACCGATTCCACATATTGCGATACCGACAACAGCAGGAACTGGCTCAGAAGCAACGGATGTAACAGTCATTACTAACACGAAGAATGAAGTGAAAATGATGATTAAGCAGCCTGCATTTATGCCAAACATAGCGATTGTAGATCCGATTTTAACGGTTACATCTCCACCCGCCATCACTGCGGCGACTGGTATCGACGCATTAAGCCATGCTGTTGAAAGCTATTTATCACGTTTAGCCCATCCTTACTCGAATGTACTTGCATTATCAGCAATGGAGCTAATCGTTAATAATATTTTAAAAGTTTATAAACAAGGTAACGATATTGATGCTCGGGAAGCAATGTCTCTAGGTTCAATGCAAGCAGGTCTTTCCTTCTCAAATGCTTCTGTCGCTTTAGTACATGGCATGTCTCGTCCGATAGGAGCACTTTTCCATGTGCCGCATGGTATTTCCAATGCCATGCTTTTACCAGCAGTATTAGAATATTCAAAAGATGCTTGTATCGACCGACTAGCAGATATCGGTAAACTTTTTTATAAGGATGAAGCCACTTTGTCTCAAAAAGAGCTTGCCGATTTAGCCATTGTTTCGATTAAGGAAATGTGTAAGAAGATGGATGTAGGTAATTTAAAGCAATGGGGAATTGATGAGGAAGCATTTTACGCAGCCATTCCAAAAATGGCAACGGATGCAATCGCAAGTGGTAGCCCTGGAAATAATCCTAAGGTGCTGACACATGAAGAGCTAATAGAGCTTTATAAAATTGCTTATCATTATGAGTTTTAGGATTTCGGAAAAGAAACTGTCTAAAATAGAGTTACAAATCATATGTAATTTGTAACTCTATTTTTATTGTTTAGGAAAAATATACCAATTAATTAATGGGTGTGTTATAATTTCGGAAATTCGAACAAGGGAGTGGAGATTAATGGAGGAATGTTTTATTTGCAATAAACATGCTGGCAACATCCAAGCTTCAGAGTTAAGGATTTATGAAGACGAATATGTTTATGTTGGACATATTGATAAAAATGGAGCTCCAAATTATTTAGGTCATATTATGATTGATTTAAAAAGACATGCACCCACACTTGGAGATATGACTATAGAAGAATCAAAAGCTTTTGGTGTGATTATGGCTAGAGTCAGTAAGGCAATATTGGAGTGTGAAAAGGCAGAGCATATCTATTCGTTGGTTTCTGGAAATTCAGTGCCACATTTGCATATGCATTTAGTTCCTCGATATCCTAATACCCCTAAACAGTATTGGGGACCAAATGATGTGTATGATTGGGAAGATGCTCCGATGGGTGACGATATAGAAGTTATTAAACTTTGTACTCGAATAAAAACATATCTAGAGAATAATGCAGATGAGTGAAATTATAGAAGATTTTAGCTGGATAGGCAGCCAAGAAAATTTCATTGATCATCCAAATCTTTATCAAATCAAGCATGTTATTGTTGGGCGATATGGTGGTAATTCCGATGCAGGACAATATAAGAATGAAGATGGATGTTTGGTATGGATAGATGAAAAGGCAGATTGGGAGTTTGCTATTTTAATGGACGCTCATAATACAGCTGAGAGTGCTCAAATCATCATAGAGCAATTTATTAATAATAAGAATGAAATTAAACATTTATTATCATTACCGGCAAACCATCAAAACTTTAAAAGGATTGAAGAGAAGATTTTAACTATTTTTCTATCTGAAGAGTTTTTATCTGTTTGCAAAAATATTACTGGAGAAACTGCATGTTTAATTGTTGTAAGAAAGGATAAATATGTATGGTGGTTTTCAGTTGGAGACTGTGTTCTTTTTTTATTTCACCAAGAATTGGCTGCATTAGGTCAGTACCAATTAAATCAAAGGCAATTTTACGAATGGATAGGACAAGTCAATACTTTTGAACAGGACGTCCCTTGCTATAGTGTTGGAATAAAAGAATTAAGAAAAGGCGAAAATCGTCTTTTTCTAACTACAGATGGCTTAATTGAATGTCCCCATGAACCATACTCTAACCCTATTAACATTTATAATTCCTTCTTTAAATCTAAGGATAAAGAGAGCATTTGGTCAATGTTAAAGAATATCAAAAAAAATGGTGTCAGAGATAGCACTACCATAGTTTTTTGGAAAGTTGATATTTCAAAGGAAGCCACTAGAGCAAGCAATCAAGAAACAAGTTCTTAGTTGATTTTAAAAATGATGATTGTGATAAAATGTTGCGCAAAGGGAGGATACTCGCGCGGCAATGGCGGATACCCGCGAAAGGGTCAGCAGGCAGGCTGTGAGGACATCCCTTTCAGAAGGTACAGTATTTGAGTTCAAAAAGAACTCAAATACAAACATAGCAGTTACTATTTATCGTGCTTGGACAGAAGAAGAGGCTTGGAAGGTTTTAGCCGAGACTCTGAAAGTCACAAGCTAAGATTTATTAATTATTGCACATTTCGGTAATTAAACGACTTTATTATACTTTTTAAACATTAAATTAGGTAATAAGAACATGCTAAAAGGACAGAGAATATCAATATTATCTGTCCTTTTTTATTGGATTAGTATTTTACCGTACTGTTTTTTTTGATTGAAAATATCTTTGTGATTGTACACCTAAATTAAAAGCCGCTGCCACTGCGGTAAATATCCAAATATTTACCTGAAAGTTATCTATTTGAATTGGTCCTCTATTGAACAGCATAAAAATATTAATGGTAAACATCGATGATGTAAAGCATGCAAGAATGAATTGCCCCTTTAATGATTTGACCATAATAGAACCCCCTCTTTTATGTTAACCACACTTAATAAAAGGTTAACACGTTTATGTTGGTAGTTAAATAATAATATTCAAAAAATAGTGTATCTTTTATCCGCTTGACGCGAGGATACCTGCGGAAGAGAAGGAAATATCCGCGCGCAACAAAAAATCCCCAATATACATATATAGTTGTCACCTTTCATCCTTTCCCTAAACTTCTATCGAGAAAAGAATTCTATGTGTGTTTTGCAGAATTAATATGACATATACGAGAAAATATAGTAATATCTTATGTGAATGAACATTCATTTTTGCGGAGGGGGAAATTGTATGTTGAAGGGGAAAACAATTATTATTACTGGTGGATCAAGTGGTATGGGGCTTTATATGGCAAAGCAATTCGTTGCTGAAGGGGCAAATGTTGTTATTACAGGCCGTAACGAGGAGCGATTAGCAGAGGCGAAAGCCTTTATTTTAGAGGCTGGAAAAACGATTGAAACATTCCAAATGGATGTTCGAGTGCCTGAGCATGCAGAGGCAATGCTAGCATTTGCTGTTGAAAAGTTTGGACAGGTTGATGGGCTTGTGAATAATGCGGCTGGCAATTTTATAGTGCGTGCAGAGGATTTATCACCGAATGGTTGGAAGGCTGTTGTTGATATTGTTTTAAATGGGACATTCTATTGTTCTTCGGCAGTCGGAAAGTACTGGATTCAAAATAATATTAAGGGATCTATTCTTAATATGGTGGCAACTTACGCATGGAATGCAGGTGCTGGTGTTATTCATTCTGCGGCGGCTAAAGCAGGTGTATTATCATTGACTCGAACGTTAGCTGTTGAATGGGGGAAACAATATGGCATTCGAGTAAATGCGATTGCTCCTGGTCCAATTGAGCGTACAGGTGGTGCAGAAAAGCTCTGGGAGTCAGAGGCAACAGCTGCTCGTACGCTAGACTCTGTTCCATTAGGTCGTACAGGTACTCCA
The DNA here is from genome assembly GCF_050279145.1 of Lysinibacillus sp. NPDC094177. Lineage (NCBI taxonomy): Bacteria > Bacillati > Bacillota > Bacilli > Caryophanales > Bacillaceae > Lysinibacillus > Lysinibacillus sp. NPDC094177. Next base: position 109,450 of record NZ_JBNNTW010000002.1, read on the forward strand.
GAAGAAATTGCTGATTTAGCAACATTTATGATGTCTGATAAGGCGAGTTATATGAACGGTGAATGTGTGACACTTGATGGCGGGCAATGGCTCAATCAATATCCGTTCTAACTAAAAATCTTTGAATAATGAAGAGCTGGGTTGACGCATACTAAAGGTAAAGAAAGGAGTTTTGCCTATGGGTATGTGGTTGATACCGGCTCTTATTGCCATTACGATTATTTCTGTCATTTCGCTTGTGTCTACGCTGAAAATTGCCAAAATGACATCTGAACGGAAATCAGAAAATGATACGCCGATTTCAGAAACCGTTGAAGAGTATTCGACTATGCTCAACCCAATTGTTTGGGTATATATCATTTTTTTACTTTTTTTAGGGATAATGATTTTTTATTATTGGAGTAAGGCAGGCTATTAAAAAAGATTTTTTTCTTCATTCAGTTCATATTATATAAATATGGCTGAATGAAGATATTTCTCCATTGTCCTCAGGCAAAACCTCCGTTATATATGCACTTTCGTTACTTAGTTTTGTTCAAAATGCTTAAATAATTCATTGCTTATAAAAAACTCTTCTCGGCCTTGTCATGGTCATAAAAGGAATAGTTATGATATGATAGAAGGGAAGCATCCTGTTCTGCAAAGCGAGGACAGAAAAGGAGAAGAAGTTCATGATTTCAACTAACAGCAAAGACTTTTTAGCAATGCCAATTAGTGATTTTATTATTTCATCTGAAAAGGTTGCGCATGTACAGATTGGAAATAGTGCGGAACATGCACTCCTAGTACTTACACGTACAGGGTATTCGTCGATACCTGTTTTAGATTTGAAATATCGGCTTCAAGGTTTACTAAGCATGAAAATGATTACTGAATCCATTCTTGGACTAGAACATATAGAATATGAAAAGTTACCCGATATTAAAGTGAATACAATAATGGAGAAAGATATCGCTGTATTAAAGTTGACGGATACTTTTCAACGAGCTCTTGACTTAGTTATTAATCACGCCTTTTTATGTGTTGTGGACGAAGAAGGAACATTTGCGGGAATTTTAACGAGACGTGTTATTTTAAAGCAATTGAAAAAATATATTTATCAAAAAGAGTAGTAGTTTAAGAGGGGACTCAGATGAAAATCATGAGGCCCTCTTTGCTTGTATCGGAGGTATACTAATTGATGGCAACGGAGGCTGAAATTTTAAAAGTACTAGCAGAGGAACGTAATATGCGTAAAGCAGCAGAACGACTATTTTTATCTCAACCAGCACTTTCTCAACGGTTGCAAACTATTGAAAAGGATTGGGGCGCGCAGTTATTTATTCGTTCTCAAAAAGGACTTACAGCAACACCTGCTGGAGAGCTTATTATTGCCTATGCAACTGAAATGCTCAGCAAAAAAGAAGAAATCTTTGAAACAATCCAATCATTAACGACGAAAGTAAACGGGACCTTGAAAATTGCCTGTGCATCGATCGTCGGCCAAAACTGGCTTCCGATAATATTAAAAGATTTTGTAACGAAATATCCTGAGGCAAAAATCTCTCTTATGACCGGCTGGAGCTCTGAAATTGTAAAAGCGCTTTATGAGGGGGAGGCTCATGTAGGGATTGTGCGTGGGCAGGTTGATTGGAAAGGAGAAAAAATTCACCTTTTTCGGGACACCCTTTATTTAGTAGATAAAGAGCTAAAAACTATAGAAGATGTCCTGACGACAGATCGACCTTTTATTCAATTTAAAAGTGATTCTAATTACTATCAGGAAATTCAACAATGGTGGCAGCAGCATTTCGCTTCAAATCCAAGAAAACAAATTTTAGTTGATCAGATTGAAATTTGTAAGCAAATGGCATTGAACGGCATTGGTTATGCTATTTTACCTTCAATCACTTTAAATGACCATGATGGTATTAATAAAATAGCATTAACTAATAATGAAAAAGAATTTGGTTTAACGCGTGATACTTGGCTAATTGGCTATGAATCCTCATTTGAGTTACGACAAGTAGAGGCTTTTGTAGAGGTAGTGCAAGACCATGCGCGATGTTTGTTTGATTATACGAAATAAGAATAATATCAAGGCAGCTCGAGTGATTCACTTGGGGCTGCTTTTTTTATCCGATTCTTAATCTCACCATAGCGTGGGGTTGATTTCCGTTCCGACTGGGCGCTTTATTGCTGACGCTTCGCTTTCGCACAGAGCAAAGCTTCATCAAGGGTCTCGGGCCAACAGATGTTTTTTGCGCGAAAGCGTAGTGCAACGTAGCGACAGCGACAGCACCGATGTTGGTCACGAAGGCGTTATCACAGGACGTGATGGTTTTAGCCTTCGTTCCTCTTAATCGCTGATCCCCAAGGAGTCGCCCAGCTCCACTTCAATCAACTTATTCGCATGACATAGGTTTAAAAAAATGTCATCCAACTTTTGAATTTTATCGACTAACTTTCGCGTTTTATCACCCAACTTTTGAATTTTATCGACCAACTTTCACGTTTTATCACTCAACTTTTAACTTCTTAACCTCCACTCCACTTACATGCATACATTTTAATAAAATATCAACCCCACACTTTGGTAATTAGTTAATTCTTAAGAGTTTATGAATATTCATGAAGATATCATAAGAAATGGAACAAAATGCAATTTTAAACGTATAATTATTTAACCATCAATTTACATAAAAAAGGGGTTGGGTTTTTGAAAAAAACGAATATTACGGCACTCATACTACTATTCTTGCTTGTTATTAGCTTTATTCTTCCTGTGGAGCAGGCAAAAGCAGCCGCAACATTGGATGTACAGGCTAAGGTAGGGATTGCGGGTAAAGCTAAATACCAAACAGTTGTGCCAATTCAGGTAACAGTAAAAAATAATGGTACAAATTTTTCTGGAGATATGGTGATCAATGCCTCCAGTTCCTATCAAGCAACATCAGCACAAGTTATTCCAATAGATATAGCGGCAGGAGAAGAAAAAACATTTGATATTTATCTAGATGGTAATTATTCAAATGAAGATGCGTTTGCCTTTTTTGAAGGAGGCATAGAAAAAGGAAAAAAGGTTGCTTATGAGGGAACAAAGCAGCTACAAGCTAACTTTTTAGATCCTTCATCAGTTTTTATCTATACATTAACGGATAAAAGTGATCGTTTAGCAGCATTTTTGCGTTTATCTCAATTAGCTCCTCAAAATAATGTTGAAGTTTTCAATTTAAATCAAATCAAGGATTATATTCTGCCGGAGGATACTCAAGGATTTGCAATGGCGAACGTTATCGTCATCGATGAAATTGCTATTGCTGATTTATCGCAAAAGCAACAAGATTCTTTACTAAAATGGGTACAGAATGGTGGAACTTTATTAGTAGGAGCTGCTGATCAAGTAAATGCAACAGCAGGTATTTTCAAGGATTATTTACCACTAAAGTTATCCAAGCAAATGACATCTGTTTCGGCAGATAGTCTATCAAAATTATCAGGCGGCGGAACTTTTACACAACCTATTTCTATTTATGGAGCTACTGAAAATCAAGGAAGTATTCCTGTATTAATAGATAACAATAAGATTTTAGCGTCTAAGAAAAAGGTTGGCAGTGGAGAAATTATTCAAACAGCCTTTTCTCTAGGGGATCAGCCACTAGCGTCTATGGATGGCTATCCAGCATTAGTGGGAAAATTGTTAAATATTCAAAAGATGACACCACAAGGGATGACCGTTAATGGACAGTCGCTGGTGGATCAAATTTCATATGACCTGCGTAATATAAATGAATTATTCCCTTCGTTTGAAGTATCTGTAAGCTATATGGTAATCGTTATTGTTTTATATATTTTAATTATCGGACCTATTCTATATTTCATTTTAAAGAAAATAGACAAGCGTGAACATGCATGGTGGATAATTCCTGCGATATCCATTGTGTTATCTATTGCCCTATTTATTTTTGGTGCAAAAGATCGAATTGGGCAACCGCAAATTCAACAATCTGCATTTTATAAAGTAAATGAAGATAGTAGTGTAAATGGTTATTATGTAGAGTCCATCTTAACAAATCGCAGTGGTGATTTTGTTGTTAATGCAGATAAGAATACAAGTGCATTCGCGCTACGAAATTCTAATGATTTCGCAGGGATAAGGGAGGATTTACATGAAATATCCTATATTAAGGAAAATGCCAATGGTTCAACGTTAACACTACGTAATTTAAGCTATTGGTCTGTTCAGTCGTTTGCAGGGAAGTCAGCGGCACAAAATATTGGCAAGATGGACATTGATATTACGCTAAATAATGAAAAGCTAACTGGGACAATTAAGAATAAATTCCCGTTTGCTCTAAAGGACGTTACTTTAATCTCTGGCATTAAAGAAGTTAAACTTGGCGACATTGAAGCGAACGGTACACTTAAAGTCGATAAGGAGCTAAAAGCAACAGTTCTTCAAAAACCATCTAATTATACTAGTTACAATTATAATAATTATCCAGCGAAGAAGGAAGAAGTGGATCCTTCACGTATCGAGCATATGAAATCTATTGCATTACCGCTTGTAGAAAATGATAAAAAGCCTGTCATTACAGCATGGGCAGATCAAGCAATTGCTGGCGTTGAGCTAGAGACAAGTGCTAATATGTCACCGATTTCCTATTTTGTTCAGCCGTTTGATGGCAAAGTAGAGCTATCAGGTCCATTTACGATGAAACGTAACAACTTTATGTATACAGCAAACCCACAATCTCCTAATTCGTATGCTGAAAAAGTGGATGAACAGTTAAATAGTTGGCGCTTGTCTGATGGTTTATATGAAGTATCCATTGCGATGCCAGATAATTTTATGAATTCAGTTCAAACATTAAACGAACTGACGATTTCGAATAAGGATACTGATCGTATGCAGCTTTCGATTTGGAATAACGAGAAGAAAAATTATGAGCCATTGGTAGATGCGAAACAGGTGTTTACAGATAACATAAAAAAATACTTCAATGATAATGATGAATTGCTGATTGAGATTAAATTCGGACCAGATCAAACAGGTGAGGAAACAAAATTACCAGATGTAGAGCTGAAGGGAGTGGCGAAATAATGATTGAAATTCGTGATTTAACGAAGAGATATGGCTCCTTTACAGCACTAGATCATTTGAATCTATCTTTGGAGGAAGGAGTTGTCTTTGGCTTTGTAGGTGCCAATGGGGCAGGTAAATCGACTACATTTTCGATTTTAGCAACCTTGCTGGCTCCTACTTCTGGTGATGCTCTTATTAATGGGAAAAGTGTTATTAAGGAACCAAAGGAAGTTCGAAAACAAATTGGCTATATGCCAGATTTCTTTGGTGTCTATGATCAACTAAAAGTAGATGAATACTTAGACTTTTACGGTGCCAGCTACGGCATTGGGGCAGCTGAACGAAAAGTACTTATTCCACAGCTGCTTGAACTCGTAAATTTGACAAATAAACGTTATGAATATGTTGATTTACTGTCACGTGGGATGAAGCAACGTCTATGTTTGGCACGTGCTCTTATCCACGATCCTAAAGTATTAATTTTAGATGAACCTGCTTCAGGTTTGGATCCACGTGCCCGAGTAGAAATGCGAGATATTTTACGGAATTTAAAATCTATGGGGAAAACTATTTTAATCTCCTCACATATTTTGCCTGAGCTTGCAGAAATGTGCGATGAAATCGGTGTGATTGATAATGGTAAGCTTATCGCTCATGGCAATGTGGCTTCCATTCAAGCACAGCTACAGGGGGAGAAGCGTATCGTAGTAAAAGTAACGGATTGTTTAAACGAGGTACGTGCATTCTTGGAGGAGGATCCACTGATCTCTTCTATAAATGTAATGGAGAATCGTTTAGAGATAGCCTTTAATTACCGTGGGGCAGATGCTGATCAGGTAGCACTATTGAAAAAAGCAATACTTGCGAATTTACCTATTTATGCGTTAAGTGAAGAGGAAAAAGATTTAGAAGATGTCTTTATGGCTATTACGAAAGGAGCGGATAATCAATGATGGAACGATTTTATAATCCGGTATTCGTAAAAGAATTGAAGTTACGCTTCCGTTCTTTTAAAAGCTTTTCAGGTTTAATGTTTTATTTAGCTGTTATTTGTATTTTTATAGTAGGATTTTTGCTTATAACAACTGGATTCACAGGTAAGGGTTTCTTTAGACCAGATATGAGCTTTATGATGTTTGCGGTCTTAACAATATTACAAATGGCTCTTGTTCTTTTTATTACACCTAGCTTAACTGCCGGTGCAATTAGTAGTGAAAGGGAAAAGCAAACATTAAATATTTTACTAACAACGACACAAAGCTCTACTCAAATCATCATTGGAAAATTATTATCCTCGGTAGTATTTTTAGTATTAATGCTTATCGCAGGGCTACCATTGTATAGTTTAGTATTTTTATTTGGTGGTGTATCGCCGTCTCAATTAATCTCGATATTTTTATTTTATTTATTAACAGTTGTAGCAATCGGTAGTATTGGTGTTATGTTTTCAACGATTACAAAGCGAACAATTGTTGCGATGATTTCTACGTACGGTTCGATAATCTTTTTAGGTGGCATTACAGCGTTTTTCTTCTTTTTATCAATGGCCTTCCATCAAATGGGTAATGCCATAGGTACTACTACTTCTTATATGACTTACTTCTGGGCTTCTATTAACCCGGGTGCATTAATGCTCACGCTTACTTCACCAGCTATGGGCGATGCTTTAGTACAAGTTTCGGGAGTGAAATTACCTGTATGGATTAGTTATTTAATAGCTTATTCATTGATTATTGTTTTTTGTTTAACAATTGCGATTAAAAAATTACGTGCCAATATGAAAAGCAACCGATAAGGAGGAAATATTATGGAGCGCCGTAGGCAATTACGAAAATATATTCAACGTGCAAAGACGAGTTTAACAGTTGAAAGAAGCGTTCCAATTGCACAGTACGGCTTGTTTTTGGCATTGCTTTCGAGTGCTTCTCTCTTCCTCGTTTCAAGGCTATTTGTTTGGCCGTATTATCGCCAAACAGCTCTTGCTACCTTTATCGTTGTCATACTAGGAACATTGCTATTTATATGGTGGAAGCGTGTAAAGGAAAAGGAAGCATTGCATACATTGGATGATTATTTTTCTCATAATGAGCTTGTGACAGCCTTATCGTTCGAGGACGATAAGGACCCACTCGTTCTATCTTTACTAACGAAAGCGATAGAAAACGTAGAAAAGGCATTTGCTGATTTTAAGGCACGAAAGAAAAATTTGTTTCGTCCAAAAGCATTGATTGGATTATTTGGAACAGCTGTCGTACTGGCCATTCTTTATATGTTCCCAGCAGCTACACAAATTGAAGCGATTGAAGTGGAAAAAGAAAAAGCTGTCATTGAGGACGTAAAGAAGGAAGTTGCTAAATTAGAGAAAAAAGCAGAAACAAAAGAAGTGAAAGAGCAATTAAAAGAATTGCAAAATACGTTAAAAGAGGCAGAAACAGCTGAAGAGGCATTACGCGAAGTCGTGAAAAAGCAAAAGGAGCTTGCTTTAAAGGAACAACAATTAAAAGATAAGCAAACTGCTAGTAAGGATGGCGCTTCTGAAGAGCAAGGCTTATCGAAAGAAGAAGTGGAGCAAATGAAGGAGCTTGCCCAAATGCAGCAGGAGCTAACACAAAATGCAAATGCTACTCAGACAGCTATGAGCAAGCTTGGGAAACCCGCAAGCAATACTTTACAAAATGCTATCGCGAGTGCCAATAGTGCCAATAACAATCAGCAAAATAATCCTAATACCAATCCATCAGCGAATTCACAGCAAAGTAATCAGCAAGGTCAAACAGGACAACAAGGCCAAACTAATTCCCAAAATGGATCCCAACAGGCTAGTGGTAAAGGTCAGGCACAAGGGTCGAATCAAAGCAATCAAAAAGGTCAGGGACAAGGCAGTGGCCAAGGACAAGGGAACAGACAAGGGCAGGGACATGGTCAAGGTCAGGGAAATGGCCGTGGTAATGCTCAAGGAGGTAAAGGTGCAGGCACAGGACAGGGCGGCCGCGATTTATTAACGACACCAAATAGAATTGGTGGCTCTAGTCAGACTTCAGTTGATGGTGGAGCATTAGGAGATGGATCACATGTATCAGAGCAACAAGGAAATGGCCCGATTACTAAAGGTACTATCCGCCCATATGAGGAAGTTATAGGCTCCTATAAAGATAGCTATTTAGAAAGCTCAGAGCGTTTGCAATTACCGAAGGATTTACAAAATGTCGTGCAATCTTATTTCACGTCAATTGAGTCTCAGTAGGAGGAAAAGGAATGTCATTTACAGAGCAACAATATGTTGAAATGAGTACGAAATTACAACAAGTAAAGGAAGAAATTCATCACTTTATCGTCGGACAAGAGGAAGCAATTGATTATACATTATACGCAGTCCTTGCTGATGGGCATGCATTATTAGAGGGCCTACCGGGTTTAGGGAAAACGATGTTAATCCGTACAATTTCTGAAGTACTAGATTTATCATTTTCGCGAATTCAATTTACACCAGATTTAATGCCGGCGGATATTACAGGAACAAGTATGATTGAACGCACAGCTGATGGCAAGCAGCAGTTTACGTTCCAAACAGGTCCGATTTTTAGCCAAATGGTATTAGCGGATGAAATTAACCGAGCAACACCAAAAACACAAAGTGCACTGCTTGAAGCTATGGGTGAAAAAACGGTAACCATCTTGGGAGATACAAAGAAGATGGCAAGGCCATTCTTCGTGTTAGCAACACAAAACCCGATTGAGATGGAGGGAACGTATCCTTTACCAGAGGCGCAAATGGACCGTTTCTTATGTAAAATTCTTGTGCCGTATCCTGAGAAAAGTGAGTTAATGGAAATTATGAAGCGGACAACAGGCGCTAAGGAAATTGATTTACAAAAGATCATGAATACAGAAGCACTTATTGAAGCACAGCAAATGGTGAAGGAAGTACTTGTTGCTGATGAAATGCTTGAATTTGCGACGGATCTTGTTGTAGCTACACATCCTGAAAGAGTGGATGCAATCGCTGAGGTCAAACAATATGCCATGTATGGTAGCGGCCCTCGAGGTTTACAAAGTTTAATCAAATTAGCGAAGGCAAGGGCGCTTATGAATGGACGTTTCCACGTTTCTGTAGCAGATATTAAATCTGTGGCTAAGCCAGTCTTACGCCATCGTATGCTGTTGAATTATGAAGGGGAGGCTTCAGGCAAAACAGCAGACGATGTGATTGATGTCATTTTAGAAAAAGTACAGCAAGGTGTTAGTAGGTGACAAAAAAATTATTATTGCCCGAGGATTGGCTAGCGAAAATCAGTCGCTTCCAAGTGGCAACGGCCTCCAAATTACGTGGGCAGCACAAGGGCTCGCACCGTTCGCAACGCTTCGGGGCATCGCTCGATTTCTCAGATTTTCGTGAATATCATTTAGGTGATGATGTACGTCAGGTGGATTGGAACGTCTTTGCGAGAACTGATAAATACTTCATTAAACGTTTTTTAGATGAACAGGAGATGCGTGTACATATTTTGCTAGATACAACTAAATCTATGGGCGATCAAGCAAAATGGACTTTTGCCCTGCAAATTGTCGCATCACTTGGCCTAATGGTGCTCGGTCGCGATGATCGCTTATCATTTTCTTGTGTACAGGATGAGGTGAAGCCGCCGTTTCGTCGTAAAGGTGCTATGTATCGTCGTGCTTTTTTACAGCTAGTCACAGAAATTGAGCAAGCGACCTATACAAATAGCTTCGCACTAGGAGCTTTAAAAGCATTGCCTAAGGATAGTACCGTACTATTTATTGTCACAGACGGACTTGAGCCGATCAAGGAATGGGAGCAACTTTTAAAAAGGCTGCCACGTTTTGCAGGGGATGTACGTATTTTGCAAATAGTTACGCAAGAAGAAATTTCACCAGAATTTTCGGGTGATGTACGTTTACTCGATCGTGAAACGGGCAGAGATGTGAATGTTACCATGTCTTCAAAGGTTCTGGACACATATAAGGCAAGACGTTTATTACACGAAGAGGAATTTGAAGCAATTTGTCGGCGTTTCGGTGTTCGACAATTACAGCTTAAAGTAGAGGATGGATTACAGCATGCCATCTTCCAACAATTATTAAAAGCACATTGGATTAGGTGAGGTGAGCCGTATTGGGCTTTAGTCAATTACTATTTAGCTGGACGGCCATCATCCCGGTCATTGTCCTTCTATATTATTTCTTTCGAAAAAAATATACTGATCAAACCGTATCCTCAACACTTTTCTGGTCGGAAATTATGCAAGAAACACGTGTATCACCATACTTAAAACATTTACAAAAAAATGCACTGCTTTATTTACAACTGCTAGCTCTTCTTTTACTTGTACTGGCATTAATGAATCCGTATGTTAAAAAGTCAACGATCGTTGGTGCGCAGACGATTTTCATTGTAGACACATCTGCAACAATGTTAGCTGGAAAAGATCAGTCAACATTTGACACACATAAAAAAGAAATGCTGTCATTGGTCAATGAGCTTAATGGAAGACCTGTGACGCTCATTACAACAGGCAATACGCCAAAAGCTATATTACAGCAGGAGACAAATACTAAAGATATTGAAAAAGCTATTCAACAGTTGCACGTCACCTATGAAACAGCTCAAATGAATAAAGCTTTAGATGCGGCACAGGCTTTTGTCGGTAATACACCAACATCTATTTATGTCTTTACAGATTCGCTCGATAAAAAGCAATTACCGATGGAAAAAGATACGGTGAAGTGGATCGTAAAAGGGTCTGCTAAAAATTTAACAAATATCGCAATTACACGATTTGCTGCTACTACAGATGGAAAGTCTGCAATGGCGTTTGTACAGTTACAAAATGATATCGATCAAGAGCAATATGTAACACTTTCGATAGAAAATGCTGAAGGTAAGGAGTTAGTTTCAGAGAGTGTCGCATTACCTCCAAATGAAGCTGTAACAAAAACATTTAAAGACCTATCGTTAGAAGATACTATGACGGCCAAGATAGATGCTAAGGACGATTACGCTGTTGATAATTCTCAAACGGTATTGATACAAACAGCTACTTCAAAAATAGTTGTCGATCAAAGTATGCATCAACTCATTCAAAAAGGCTTGCAAACGATTAATAGTAGTGTGAAAATTGTTCCATCTTCACAAATGGCTGATAATTTGGATGCCACAGTGGTGACAAATCAGAAGGCGCTACTCGAAAAGATGGACAAGCCAATTGTATTATTTGGACGAGATGACGTTGAGAAGGTTGGAGTTACTGGGAAAGTCGATACTTCAAGTGATTCATTGTTTGCATTTAGTGAACTAAAAGATATTTACGTCAGCGCCATATATCCAGGATTCGACAACTATAAAACGATTGCATCAGTTGGAGACCAGCCATTTATTCAACGTTCACCTAAAGGGGATATTATAGTATTAGCCGATATTGCAGATACAGATTGGCCGTTGCATCCTTCATTCCCATTATTTTTATGGAGCGCTGAACAGGAGCTTTCAGAATCAATTGGTTCACTTGGTATTTTTACACCAAATGAGCAACGTGCAGTTGCCTTAGCGCAGGGCGATTGGAGTATATATTCGCAGGCAGATGAGTTTTTATCATCCATTACGAATGGTCTTTTAACAGCTCCAATGAAGCCAGGCATTTATACAACTCGCTCAAATGATGAAGAAAAGCGCTTCATCGTACAGCTACAAGCGCAAGAGCGTATGATTGAAAATGGGACAAGCTATACGCTTGGAGAGCTTCAGGATAATGGTAAGGAAGAAATATCGAAAGCCTCGTTCGTGCCTTGGCTTATCCTTATAATCCTAGTATTACTTGTTTTAGAGTGGGAGGTGCAACGACGGCGTGGATTTACGAATTGATATGCCATTAGCATTGTTGCTTTTACTTCCATTGCTTATGTATTTTGGATGGACCTATTGGCGTGAACGACAGCGACTAAAAAAAAGCCATATCGTCGTACTAGGTATTCGTATTGTGGCAATATGCTGTTTAGTTTTTGCACTTGCTGGTCCCTATATTTTATTGCCCGTAAAGGAAGAACAAGTATTATACTTAGTTGACCGTTCGGCTTCAATGAATGGTACAGCTGATGAGATGGCCAATTTTATAGCGGAAAGTTTACAGTCGAAAAAAGATGAACAGCTTGCAGGGATGTATTCTTTTTCATCGACCTTACAAACGGAAGCCATTTTATCGGATTCTTTAAAGGAAGTGCCGAAGTTTACAGCTATAAAAGCAACAGATCAAACAAATATTGAACAGAGTCTACAGCTTGCATCAGGAATTGTAGATCCGAAAAAAGCAACACGACTTGTGCTCTTAACGGATGGCAATGAAACAAAAGGAGATGCCTTAGAATTTGCATCGAAGTTTAAAGGGTCAAATATTAGTGTTGATGTAGTGCCATTTAACCAACCTGTTGCTAAGGATGTATCCCTGAAAAGCTTTGTCACACCACAAGTTGCTTATGTAGGTGAACAGCAGCAGCTAGTCACTGAAATAAATGCAACTGTAGCAGAACGAGGGGAGCTATTATTATACGAAAATGATAAGCTTATTCATCGTGAAGCAGTGGAGCTTGCAGAAGGTTCAAATATATTTACGTATAAACATTCAGCAACGGCTGAGGGGCTTGTAAAATATGAGGCACTAGTGCAGGTTGAACAGGATGCAATTTTTGAAAATAATAAATTAACAAGCGTCACGATGGTGCAAAGTGAACCGCATTTACTAATTGTTAATGGCTATGATACAGCATCACCAATCGCAGCAGCACTTGGTAAACAATCAATTTCCTATGATGTTGTAGATGCTAAAAGTCTGCCAAATGAACTTTCTAGTTATTTACAATACAATGCCATCATTTTTGATAATGTGCCAGGGCATTTAGTAGGCGAGGCAAAAATGAATGTCATTGAGCAGGCAGTGAAAAATTTTGGTGTCGGTTTTACAATGGTCGGTGGTGAAAATAGCTTTGGCTTAGGCGGCTATTTTAAAACGCCAATCGAAACTTTACTACCTGTTGAAATGGAGATTAAAGGTAAGGAACAATTACCATCACTAGGGCTGGAGATTGTACTTGACCGCTCTGGAAGTATGTCAGGAGCGAAGCTAGAGCTCGCTAAGGAGGCAGCCGCTCGTTCAGTTGAAATGCTACGAGATGAGGATACGCTCGGGTTTATTGCCTTTGATGATCGACCTTGGGAAATTATTGAGACAGGACCACTTGGCAAGAAGGAAGAAGCGGTGGATACGATTTTATCTGTAACGCCAGGTGGTGGTACCGAAATATATGGATCACTTGCTAAAGCATATGAAAATCTAGCTGATTTAAAGCTACAGCGGAAGCATATTATTTTATTAACTGATGGACAGTCACAGTCAGGTAACTATGAAGATTTAATTGCACAAGGAAAAGAAAATGGTATTACTCTTTCAACGGTTGCAATTGGTCAGGATGCAGATGGCAACTTACTTGAAGCGCTTAGTGAGATGGGGAGTGGGCGATTCTACGATGTTGTTGATGAACAGACGATCCCCTCTATTTTATCTCGTGAAACTGCTATGATTTCACGCACATATATTGAGGATAATCCGTTCTATCCTACTATATTTAATGCTTCTGGCTGGAATACGTTATTTACAAATGGTGTACCTAAAATGAACGCTTATATCGGTACGACAGCAAAGCAGGGAGCTACTGTTATCGCAGAGAGCGAGAAGGAAGATCCAGTACTAGCAGAGTGGCAATATGGCCTTGGCAAAACATTTGCCTTTACTTCTGATTCGACAGGAAAATGGACAGGAGACTGGGCAAGATGGCAGAATTGGGGCACATTTTGGCAAACACTTATTTCAAAAATGCTACCAAGCTATAACGATGTTGCCTATGATGTACGTCTAGAATCAGACGGCTCATTTGTTATCACTGACCCAACAAATGAAGCGGCGTTCTTAGATATTGTTGCTGTCAATGAAGCAGGTGAAGAACTTGAAACTCAGCTAGAAACAATTTCAGCATCTCAAGTTCGAGCAGTCGTACAAGCAGAACCAGGACTCATCTTCTTCCGCATAGCCGATGAACAACAGGCTATTTACCAGGCAGGCTTAAGTGTACCTTATAGTGCTGAGTATGAATTACGTCCAGTGAATGATAAGCTAGTTGAAGAACTAACAAAGCAAACAGGTGGCTCCGTTTTGAAGGAACCGAGCGAAGTATTCCGTGAATTTACCAAAAAAGGTGCGGAACGCCAAAATATTGCAACATGGCTTTTATTAGCAGGGATGCTACTATTCTTTATTGATATTACCATTCGACGCTTTGGTTGGGGCTTCCTAACAAGGCCGAAGAAAAAAGAACAGCCTATTGAGGAAAAACCAATACAGGCAGAGGACACAAATGTTGCTCAGCTATTAAAGGGTATGAAAAAACGACCTTAGTAATTTAAAACGATGGTTCATTGCTTTATAGTAATGAGCCATCGTTTTTTGTCATTCTACTTTAGGTCTATCACTAAAAATTGAGAATGACATTTGTTAAAGCATATACCATGAATAATTAGTTGATCTTCGTTCCGACTGGGCGACTTCTTGGAATCATCGGCTCATCGGACGCCCCCAAGAAGCTTTGCTCTGTAGCGAAAGCAAAGCGACAGCTACAAAGCGTTCAGTTGGAACGGAATTCAATCACACGTTATGATGATGAGCTAATTTTAGAGTCCTACTCTTGTGAAATTAGAGAATTTTTATGATAAGCAAAATTTTCCTTGTAAATAATATAAACGAATGTAATAATTAATGATAGTAATAAATTATTACTATCATTTTAAAGTACTACATATTTGGAGGGTCGGATATGACCAATATAATGAATTCTTTTGGTTTTCTAAGTTTTAAATTAGCAGAGGATTTAGAGGTAAATCTCGAGAAATATATTAGCGGAAAATTTCAATTGAAATCTCGAGAAGTCGGGATCATGATTGCTGTAAAAGAAAAAAAACTTAGTCAAATTCAAATAGGGCAAATTTTAAAGTTGGATAAAAATAGTGTCCGCTTTTTTATCGATGGTCTAGAAGAAAGAAAGTATGTTTATAGAGAGAAAAATCCAGATAATAGAAGAGAGAATTTAATATGCCTTACGGAACAGGGTGAAAATTTGGCAGAAGAGTTATTGAAGACCCTTTCGATTTCTGAGAATGAAGTTTTAAACGTACTTTCATTGGAAGAAAAAGAGCTGTTGAAAAGTATATTGAAAAAAGTATATGAAAATCGTGAATAGGGTTTAACTTCTTTCAGCAACCTGCTGAAATAGAGGAACTCAGTCTAAGAACGCCACGTCCTGTGGCAACGACTGAGTGACCAACTTCGTGTTGGCCTAAAGCCTCCGGCGAATACGGACGAAATTATGCTGAGGCATAATTGATAGCCTTATCAATAAAAAAGAAAGCGTGATGAGAAATGAAAGCTGTAGAGGTTATGAAGGAGTATCTAAGAAGAGCACAAGAAGAGGGCCAAGATTTATCTGACATGTATGCGGATCATGGAGAATTAAAAAATTTTAAAGGTGAAATTTTTAAAGGAAGAAAAGAAATACAAAACTTTTACACGTCACCTATGCCGAAAGGTTTTAAATTAACTATCCAAAATATTGAAGGTGATGGTACAGAATGTATTGCTACAGTTTCAACTACTTGGGATGGTTTGCCAAACCCTGTGATTTTGGAAGAAAGGTTGATTCTTGAAAATGAAAAAATAAAATCATTTATTATGATCCCAAAATAAAAGGAGGCAGAAGTTATGTCATTATATCCTAATAAAAATCCTCTTCCTATACCTGAAAGAGAAACGAAATATTGGATTGGTGTGGCATCTCTTAATCATGTGCAAAAAGGAGTTGAGGGAGGATTCAGCCAGCTATGTCATGGTAAAGAGAGACCTTTGAAACGAATGCAAAAGGGAGATTGGATCATTTATTATGCTCCTAAAAAAAGTCTTGATAGTAATGAGCCTGTGAGAGCATTTACCGCAATTGGAAGAGTAAAAGATGAGCGAATATACGAGTTCCAAATGGCAGAAAATTTTATACCTTTTAGAAGAGACATAGACTTTTATAAAGATGCAAAAGCTGTACCAATAAAAAGGATCTTAGATTATTTAGAATTTGTAGAAGATAAATCGAAATATGGATATAAATTTAGATTTGGTCATTTTGAAATCAGTAAAAAGGACTTTTTATTAATTGCTCATGAAATGGGGTTACCATTGAAGTATGGGTGAATTAGGTTGGAACAAAAAACGTTATTTTCTTAATGGTAAATAATTAAGAAAGTAACGTTTTTTTAATATGCCTATATTATTATTTAAGCAGAGTATTAAGATTAGTTATAAATACTGTTTTACGCAAATTGCTGGCAACGACAATGCCTAAGATAGCACCAATAGTACTTGAGGTTAAAAAAGCTGGCATGAAAAATAAAGCAGCAACGGATGTCCCCATTAATAAATGTGCGTAAGGTACTGCAATGAGTGAGGCAATAATACCTGTTCCAAACATTTCACCGATGCCTGCTAGCCATTGCTTGCCACTGTATTTATAGGCAAGAGATGCACATAAAGCGCCAATAACACTACCGGGTATAGCTAATAATGAACCTGTGCCTGTTAAAATACGAATAATGGCTGTGACAAAGGCCACCATAACAGTAGGCACTGGTCCAAGAATGATGGCGCCAATAACATTAATGGCATGTTGTACAGGGTAGGCACGCGCAATTCCCGTTGGTATTGAAACGAAGGTAGAACCTGCTACGGCAATTGCTACTAACAAGGCCATGATTGTTAATTTTCGAATTGACATAATTTCCACTCCTTTGAAATGTAAATTTTATAAGTTATCGCCGATAGCTAGGAAGTTCCGCCGCTAGAGCGTGAAAAAGCCGCTTCCTAAAAACAATAGGAAGCGGCCCTGCATTTTTACATATTAAAAAAGCAAGTGTCGCCACTTCCCTCCGCTAGTGTGAACTAGATCAGGTTCAAAGGGTCCGTATATGACCATATACGTCTCAGCCTTTTAAAGACTCCCCTAGTGGTAATTAATTTATTTTTCTCATAAATAATGTAGCATACTACTAAAAATAGTCAATAACTTTTCAGACTATTTTGTATCAGGATGCATAAGGTGTGGTGCTTTTTTCATTGTCCAAATAAGGGCAAGGAAGAAGCAAGCCATTAAAACAATAGACCCGAATATATAAGGACTGTTCATGTTCCAATCGAATAATATACCTGCTAAAGCTGGACCAATCATATTACCAAGACTCATATACGCATTGTTCAGACCAGCTGCAAAGCCTTGCTCATTTTCAGCAAGCTTTGAAATCAGTGTGTTGACAGCTGGGCGAATCAATGTCGTAGCTGTAGAGAAGATTGTCGCTACAATTAAAATAAGTGCAAAACCAGATGCGAATAATATTAAGAAAATCGAAACGGCTGCAATAAATAAATTGACTAACACTACTTTCATTTCGCCGAAGCGATTAAACAGCGGTGTAATAACAAACATCTGTACAACAACACCAAAAGCGCCACCCACAACTAATATAATGGCGATATCAGTAGGTGTGTAATTAAACTTGTCGGTCACAAATAATGATAATGTTGTTTGGAAGTTAGCAATTCCGAATGAGAATACAAGCATGATAATCAGCATGACAAAATAAGGCATTCGGACTGAACGGGCCATCTGCTTAGCAAGATTATCCTGCTTTTGCGCTTTTTTCGCTGTGTTCGGTTTTGTAGCAGGCAATAAAAAGAACGATAAAATAGCTGCTAAGATAGCTGCACATCCAGCAGTATAAAATGGAAAATGCAAACTAACTTTTGAGAGGAATCCACCGATACCTGGTCCAATCATAAACCCAAAGGACATTGCTGCCCCTAGCATACCCATACCTTTTCCTCGTTCCTTATACGTTGTGACATCTGCCACAAAAGCCATGATAGGAGGTGCCACAAATGCAGAGCCGAGGCCACCTAAAAAGCGTGCCAAGAAGAGCATCCACACATCTGTAGAAAGCCCGAAACCAATTTGTGCAAGTCCTGTTACGATAAGGCCGAAAATAATGAGATTTTTTCGACCATATTGATCCGAAAGATTCCCAGCAATTGGAGAAAATACGAATTGTGCTAAGGCGAACGTTGCAATCAACATGCCAAGTACTTGTCCTGCAGCACCAAATAGTTTTAAATACTCCGGCATGACAGGAATAATAATTCCGATACTCCCCATTGCGATAAACATATTAAACATTAAAATATACAAAGCCGCCTTATTAGACTTCTGCTGGGTCATCGAATACCCCTTTCTTTAATCAAATATACTACAGTCTACCACAAGGCTTGGACGTTTGCTATTGACTAGAAGTCTGAAATAAGAGATTTACTAGTAAAGTTATGGGGATTCTAATAGTTCTATTAGAATGAAAGAAAAATACGTCAGTTTTCCCCAGAAGCTTAGCTCCAGCTAAACGAAAAAAAGCTGTTCTCAGCATAAAGTGAGAACAGCTTCAACTTCTTTCAGCAGGAGTCGCCTACTTTTATAGGTGTTGGTATGAATACGGGGTTTAAGTTACTTTTCAGCGGGTGTCTAAACATCTGTACCTGTCGCTACGCTTTCGGTACAAAAGACATTTGTAACTGCCGTTTCACTTTCGTTACAGAAAACATTGCTGAAATAAGTTAAGCCTCCGGAGGATGTCACGGAATCGGAATGGAGTTCTTAGGGGATGTTAGCCTAAAATCATCGCATCCATGCGATAACGGCTAACTGACCTGCATCGGTAAAAACGCCACGTCCTGTGGCATTACCGAAATGACCGACATCGTGTCGGCCCTCGTACAGGCCTAAGCACAAAGCCGATTCCTGACGCAATTATGCCGAGGCATAATTGATAGAGGTTATCGAATACTCATTTTAAATTTTAAAAACAGCTCATTGTATTTGCCTAAATTATCAGGGCCAAGATTTTTATATACCTCTAATGTTTCGCGTTGTTTTTTAGAAGGATAGAAGCGTTCATCAGATACAACTTTCTTATCCATTAATTTCATCGCAGCAATATTTGGGGTAGAGTAGCCTAGATAATTAGCATTTTTAGCACCGGATTCAGCTTTAAGCATAAAATTAATGAAGGCATGTGCACCATCAATATTTTTTGAAGTTTTTGGGATGACCATATTGTCAAACCATAAGTTTGAGCCTTCCTTTGGTACAGCAAAGTCTAAATCTTCATTTTCTGACAGCATATCTGCTGCTTGGCCAGACCAAGTGAGTGCCACAGCTGCTTCGTTGTTAATCATCAGAGGTGTAATTTCATCCCCGATAATGGCTTTAACATTTGGTGCCAGTGTGATTAGTTTATCAGTAGCTTTACGTAGCTCCTGGTTTTTTAAAGAGTTGAGTGAGTAGCCAAGACTGTTTAAGCCCATACCGATTACCTCGCGCGCGCCGTCTACTAAAAAGACTTTACGTTTTAACGATGGGTCCCATAAGTCCTCCCAAGATGAGAAGTCAAGCTTTCCAACGAGCTTTGGATTATAGACAATACCGACTGTTCCCCAGAAATATGGAACTGAATATTTATTGTCATCATCAAATGGTAGGTCTAAAAAATAAGGATCGATATTTTTTAAATTAGGGATTTTCGATTTATCTAAAGGAATAAGTAAGTTTTCTTCCTTCATTTTTTCAATCGTATATTCAGAGGGTACTGCAATATCGTAAGCTGTACCACCTTGTTGAATTTTTGTCATCATCGCTTCATTTGAATCAAACGTTTCATAAATGACATGAATGCCTGTTTCTTTTTCAAATTGCTTCAGCAAATCAGGGTCAATATATTCTCCCCAGTTAAAGATTGTTAACGTATCTTTACCACTTTTCCCACCGCCAGCACTTAGAGCGTCAGCAGCATAGAACAAAAGGGCGGAAACGACAAGAATAGCGATTGTTGCTTGAATTAATTGCTTCATTGAGCTCCCCCCGTTCTTTTACTAGCTCGGCTTGTAATGAAGTAATAGCCAACTACGATGATAACCGTAACAAAGAATACTAAACCAGAAATAGCGTTAACAGTTAAGGAAATACCGGCACGTGCCATAGAGTAAATTTCCACAGATAAAGTACTAAAGCCGTTACCTGTCACGAAAAACGTTACCGCAAAATCATCTAGAGAGTACGTTAGGGCAAGGAAGAACCCTGCAAAAATACCAGGTTGAATATACGGTAAAATAACACGCATCATAACATCTTTTTTCGTTGCACCTAAATCCAATGCAGCATCGATTAATGATTTATTCATTTCTAATAGTTTCGGTAAGACCATTAGTACAACAATTGGTACACTAAACGCTACATGTGCTAATAACACAGAAGTAAAGCCTAATTTAATACCGATCATTGTGAATAAAATTAAAAAGCTTGCACCAATAATGACATCCGGGCTAACAATTAACACATTGTTTAAAGAAAGTAGGGTATTGCGCATTTTGGAATCTTTTAGAGTGACAATGCCAATAGCTCCTAGTGTCCCAATGATTGTAGAAATCAACGCAGAGAGTAAAGCCACAATGACTGTATTAATTAGAATTACGAGTAAACGTGAATCCTCAAACACCGCTTTATAATGTTCTAACGTAAAGGACTCAAAATTATTCATCGATCCGCCACTATTGAATGAATAGAAGATTAAATAGAAGATAGGTGCATACAAAACGATAAAAACAATCGCTAAATACACTCTTGCTGTAGCAGATAGTTTTTTCATCGTACGCGACCTCCTTTATCCTTTTTCTGTCCTGTAATTAACATAACGATGACCATAAATAAAATTAAGAAAACAGCAATAGTTGAACCCATTCCCCAGTTTTGGGTTACAAGGAATTGTTGTTCAATAGCTGTACCAAGTGTAATAACACGGTTTCCTGCAATTAAACGAGTAATCATGAAAAGTGATAATGCAGGAATAAATACAACTTGAATACCTGATTTAACACCGTCCATTGTTAATGGCAATATAACGCGACGGAATGTAGTAAAGGCAGATGCCCCTAAATCACGTGCTGCATAAATAAGAGCCGGATTTAAACGATCCAAAGAGTTGAAAATCGGTAAAATCATAAATGGAATAAAAATATAAACGGATACGAATACAAAGCTAATGTCAGTGAATAGCATTTGCTTCGGATCAAAACCAAATACTTCGATAAACGCATTTAATGGGCCGTACAAGCCGAAAATTCCGATAAAAGCATATGTTTTTAACAAAAGATTAATCCAAGAAGGAATAATAATTAGTAATAGCCAAAGTTGCTTATATTTCGTTTTTGTTAAAAAATAAGCTGTTGGATACGAAACAAGTAACGTAAAGAACGTAATTAAAAACGCATACCAGAATGAACTTAATGTCATTTTTAAATAGACAGAAGTAAAGAATGCTTTATAGTTATCGAGCGTGAAATTGCCATGTATATCTAGTAGGGAATAGTAAACAACAAGTGCAATCGGTGCGATAACGAAAAATGCAATCCATAAAACATAAGGAAATAAGGCTGATTTCGAAGTCTTAGTTTGCATCTTCGTCGTCTCCATACGCCTCTAAACGCTTATCGAATTCTTCTTCTGTTTCATTTAAGCGCATTACATGAATTGCTTCAGGATCAAAGTCTAAGCCAATTTCTGTCCCTACCTCAGCTTTTTTCAATGAATGTACAAGCCATTCATTCCCATCTTTGTCATACGTGGATAATTCATAATGCACCCCACGGAACAATTGAGTATCAACTTTAACGACAAGTTTTCCTTTATCGATTGTTGTCATTTCTAAATCCTCTGGGCGAATGACAATATCAATTTTTTCATTTGGCTTCATACCTTGGTCAACACATTCAAAAACTTTGCCAGCAAATTCTACTTTGAAATCTTCAATCATCACGCCAGGAACAATATTTGATTCACCAATAAAATCAGCAACGAAGCGGTTAATTGGCTCATCATAAATATCTACTGGTGTACCAGATTGTTGAACTTCACCTTCACTTAAGACAAATATTTCATCACTCATGGCAAGTGCTTCTTCTTGATCGTGTGTGACAAATACAAATGTTTTTCCAAGTCGCTGTTGTAACTCTCGTAGCTCATACTGCATCTCTGTACGTAGTTTTAAATCTAAAGCAGAAAGAGGCTCATCGAGTAAAATTACTTCAGGATCATTTACAATCGCACGAGCAATAGCTACACGTTGACGTTGACCACCAGACATTTCAGAAATTTCACGATTGCTATAGCCTGCTAAGTTAACGAATTTTAATGCTTCCGCAACACGATTTTTAATTTCATTTTCAGGAAGTTTTTTTATGCGAAGTCCAAATGCGACGTTTTCAAAGACATTTAAATGAGGAAATAACGCATAATCCTGAAAAACAGTGTTTACTTGACGTTCATTTGCTGGCACTGAGTTAATTTTTTTATCATGAAAATAGATATCTCCTGTAGTCGGTTCTGTGAATCCAGCAATCATACGTAGAATAGTTGTTTTACCACAGCCAGAAGGACCTAGGAGTGTATAGAATTTCCCTTTTTCTAGCTCCAAGTTAATGTTTTTTAAGACGACCGTGCCGTCATTATAGGATTTTGAAACATTTTCAAAGCGGATAATCGAATTCGTTGTCATAGATGTGCCTCCTTAAGCTATAAATATGAATCCGTTGCGACAAGCAAAATTTTTGTTTCATCAGCATGTGCATTAAAAATTTGATGATGATCTGTCGCGTCAAAATAGAGAGCATTGCCTTCACTTGCTATATACTGCTCATTTCCTAAAACGAGACGAATACGCCCTTCAACAACATAAATAAATGTTTCTGAGAGCGAGGGCTCAAATTGTTTGAATTCACCATCAGCAGCAAATGTTAAGAAAATAGGCTCCATCTCTTTTTCATTTGATGTAGGAATGAGCCATTGAATCTCATATTTTTTTTCTTCATCTGTATAAATGGATTGATCATCCTCTGTATATACAACCTTTTGTTCAGGTGCTTCATCATCGAAAAATTCCTTAGGGGTTGACCCTAAAACTTCTAATAGTGAAAATAATGTCTCAATGGAAGGTGAATTTAGATCACGTTCTAATTGTGAAATATACCCTTTACTTAAATCTGTACGTTCTCCAAGTTCCTCTTGAGTAAGACCCTTTTTTAAACGAAGCGCTTTGATTTTTGCTCCTATTTGCATCTTTTCCCTCCTAGAAGAAGTTTAGCAATCATAAACTTTTGAAATATGAAGTTTACTTTAACGAAACTTTTAGTTTACTAAAACCATTACAATTATACATAATAATAAAGAATTTGCAATCGTTTTTTATGAAAAAAAGTAGATAAAATTTTTAGAAATTATACATAAATATCGCGTAGAAAAATTTCATTTAAACTAGAATAAAATTGTTAAAAGTAGCTAATAAATAGGCTGTAGTAGCAATTCCATTTGGGGATTTGACGAAAATTTGTCAGATAATTTAATATGTGCACTTTTGGGAAGTTTACTTGTTTGAAAAACTACGATTACTCTGCTATCGTAGAAGACGAGTTCGCTGGTGCGAATGGAATATATACACTACATATTTAATCGGAGGGATTTATTATGGCAGAACGCATGGTAGGTAAACAAGCACCTGACTTTACAATGGAAGCAGTACTTCCAGACAAATCTTTTGGTAAAGTATCATTAGAAGACATTAAAGCGCAAGACAAATGGACAGTTCTTTTCTTCTATCCAATGGACTTCACTTTCGTATGTCCAACAGAAATCACTGCAATGAGCGATCGTTACGATGAGTTCGAAGACTTAGATGCAGAAGTAGTCGGTGTTTCTACTGATACAATCCACACTCACTTAGCTTGGATTAACACTGACCGCACTAAAAATGGTCTTGGTGAGTTAAAATATCCATTAGCAGCAGATACAAATCACCAAATTTCAAAAGAATATGGTGTATTAATTGAAGAAGAAGGTATCGCACTACGCGGCTTATTCATCATCAACCCAGAAGGCGAATTAAAATACCAAACAGTATTCGATAACAACATTGGCCGTGATGTAGATGAAACTTTACGTGTACTTCAAGCTTTACAAACTGGTGGTCTTTGCCCAGCAAACTGGCGCCCAGGTCAAGCAACTCTATAATTAAAGGCTTGGCAAAATTGATTATTTAACAAATAAAGAGTCCCCACAAACTTGCTGTGGGGATTTTTTTAAACTTGATATAAATAAAGGAGAATGTTTTATGAAACTTCGTGAACAAATGCCTGAACTTGTAGGCGCAACGACTTGGTTAAATGGTGAAGTAACAAAAGCGGATTTAGTAGGCGAAAAACCAACGTTAATCCACTTCTGGTCAGTTAGTTGCCATTTATGCAAAGAAGCAATGCCGGATGTGAACAATTTCCGTGATCAATACAAAGATGAGTTAAACGTTATTGCAGTCCATATGCCACGTTCTGAGGAAGATACAGATTTAGAAACAATCAAAGCGGTAGCAGCAGAGCATGATATTGTTCAACCAATCTTTGTTGATAGCGAATTAAAGCTAACGGATGCATTTGAAAACCAATACGTACCAGCATATTTTGTTTTCGATAAAGATGGTCAGCTTCGTCATATGCAAGCTGGTGGTAGCGGAATGAAAATGCTAGAAAAACGTGTAAATCGTGTTTTAGATGAAATGCGTAATGCATAAAATAGCAGATTAAGAGGCGAGGATATTTTTATTCCTCGTCTTTTTTTATGGAGAATATACGGTAGAGAATCGGAGAGTATCCTAGTTACCTGAGTAGAAAAATCGGGTGGAACGTTCATAATCTGACCCGAGTCAAAAAGGGAGTGATCCGATCAAATTAAGGCGTGACCCGAACGAAAAAGAGGTTACCCTGATCACTTGATTGGATAACCCGAGCAGTTTTAGGGCAAACCAGATCACTTCCTCGGGCAACCTGAGCAGTTTTGAGGCTAACACGATCATTTCCTAACGACAACCGAACAAAAAAGCTACTAGGCAGAACGATCCTGTCCAAGAGATGTCTTTTATTGACGAATAGTTTCTTGTTTTGACGATACATATAGCAGAGAATGCGTTACAATAATGGTATAGTAGTTTTCGGAGGGATTTTTAATGATGAAAAAAGAGTTTGCTGTCATTGGACTTGGACGTTTTGGAGGAAGCATTGTTCGCGAACTAATGAGTCAAGGTGCACAAGTTATGGCAATAGATAATTCCTCAGAGCGGGTGGACGAGTTTGCTTCCATTGCTACACAGGCCGTTATCGCAGATTCGACAGATGAATCGGTATTAAATTCATTAGGTATTCGTAATTTTGAGCATGTTATCGTAGCCATTGGTGAAGATATTCAAGCTAGTATTTTAACAACCATTATTTTAAAAGAAATTGGTGTTCAGCAGATTACTGTAAAGGCTCAGAATGACTACCATGAAAAAGTTCTGCGTAAAATTGGTGCGGATTTTGTCGTGCATCCTGAGCGCGATATGGGGATACGTATTGCCAATAATATGCTGTCTAATACAGTGCTTGATTATTTGGAGCTTTCAGATGAACATTCAATTATGGAGCTTAAGGCCAATGATGCGATTGCGGGTAACTCTGTTATGGATTTAGATATTCGTGCAAAGTACGGGATTAATATTGTAGGTCTTAAGCGTGGTTCAGATATCATCGTATCTCCGCAAGCGAGCGATAAAATTTTGCTAGGAGACATTATGCTTGTTATTGGAGCTGATGTAGATATTAACCGCTTTGTCAAAAAGGCATTGAATGGGTAATGAAAAATGAATAAACGAAGATGGAAACTAGTAATATTTGTTGTAATTATTCTTATTGGTGCTTTTACATTACAGTTTCGAGAAAAAAATGAGGAAGAGGCTATTTCTCACATTTTAGATCACACAGCAGAAATTGATGCAATCGAGCTATTTAAAGGAGAACAATCTTTATTTAGAGCAACTGGTCAAGATGCAACAGCCTATATTGAAAAATATCCTCTAAGCCATGTTAAGAAACTAAGTAAAAAAGAACGAGCTATATTTGAAGAAAAACCACTCTATCATATTGTCTACGAAATTAAAGGAAAGCCTTTATATGAGGTGGATATTTTAAAGGTCGCTATTAGCTCTGAGCTAAGTGAAGAATTACAGCAGATGGTTTTTAAAGTTGGAGATCAGCAATATTTGATCTATTGGGCAAAAGAGAAAAAAGCACTTGAGCAATCAGCAAATACGCAACGCTTGCTTGAACAATATGTTAAATAAAAAGGGTAGTGAAACAGCAAACTAGCTGTTATCACTACCCTTTTTCGTAGTTAAGGAAAATATAGATTTTTTGCCTGTGAATACCCTAGAACATAGTAGGCGTCTAGGCTAAATTGCTACATCCTCTAAGCACTTCGATTCCTCGGACAAAAGTGGTGGAGCGTTTACTTTTGCTTCGGGCTCTCCAGCGCTATAGCGCATTTGTTCTTAGGACACAATAGTATTTTTTCCTTGAAGTGCACGTTCTTGCATTTCTATATCAAACTCTTTTTCGGATTTCGATACAACTACACAAGCTACACCGTTACCAATTAAATTTGTTACGGCACGTGCCTCAGACATGAAGCGGTCAACACCAATTAATAGTGCAATCCCTTCGACTGGAATCATTGGGAAAGCAGCAAGTGTAGCTGCTAATGTGATAAAGCCAGAACCTGTTACACCAGCGGCTCCTTTAGATGTAATCATTAATATCCCAAGAAGTGTAATAATTTGAATCCACGTCAATTCCATTCCGTATGCTTGTGCAATAAATAATGCCGCCATTGATAGATAAATGGATGTTCCATCAAGATTGAATGAATAACCGGTTGGTACTACTAATCCAACAACTTGCTTGGAGCAGCCAAAGTTTTCTAATTTACGCATCATAGATGGCAAGGCAGATTCAGATGATGAAGTACCAATTACTAAGAAAATTTCTTCTTTTATATAAGCGATAAATTTAAAAATGTTGAAGCCGAAGAATTTTGCGATCGTTCCTAAAACAAAGACTATGAATAAGAACATTGTAATATATACTGCAGCCATTAATAGACCTAAGTTGCTTAACGATTTCAAACCAAAATTACCAATTGTATAGGCCATTGCACCAAAAGCACCTATTGGAGATATTTTCATCACCATACTTACGATTTTGAAGAAAATTTCTGCCACTTGTTCAAAAAATGTGATGACAGGTTTTGCAGGTGCGCCAATAGAAGCAGCAGCTAAGCCGAACAAGATTGCAGAGAATAACACAGGAAGTAATTGTCCTGTTGCAAGTGCACCTACAACGTTTTCAGGAATAATGCTAGAGATGAAAGCACCTAAGCCTTGCTCAGACTCTGCTGCAGCAGTTGTATATTTTGAGATATCGGCTTCGGAAGCACCTGATGTATCTAAACCTGTACCAGGACTAACGATTAATGCAACAGCAATACCAATTGCTAAGGCAACGGTAGAGACAATTTCGAAATAGAGTAACGCCTTGCCTCCGATTTTACCAACCTTTTTCATATCTCCCATACTACCGATTCCGATTACTACTGTTAAGAAGATAATAGGGGCGATTAACATTTTAATTAGCTTAATGAATAAGTCTGCCAGAATTTTAAGGCTTGCACCAAACTCAGGGAAGATAGCCCCAACAATCACCCCTAGAATGATCGCAGCTATAACTTGAAAGGTCAGATTTTTCAGTAATTTCATTTTATGCTACCTCTTTTCTAAATTTTCTCTTTGATATCGTTTTCACTAGAATTATCATAGCGAATCCTTTTAGAAAAAAGAGATTTAGAAAATAAGAAACATATCGTTCATTAAGTACATTCATCCATATTTTAAATAAAACGTAGTGTTTTCAATAACTCAAGCTGTTATGATACTCCCTGAATAATTTACTATTGTTATAATACAAAAATAATTAATGAAAGAAAATTTTGTTTTACGTCAATTTTTCGTAATATTGTTCTTTAAGTTCATGACTTTCTCCTACTTATGTCAACTAAAAGTGTTGTCAAAAGATTATTTTGAAGATAATCTTAAAAGCATATCATTGATAGAAGTGACATTCTGATCATAAGCAAAATTAGCCCATTAAGCTTCTCTAATAGTAAAATGCAGATTTGGAAAGGAAGGAAATATAAATGATAAAAATGCCTGTAAACGGCAAAATCCTGTTAGTGACATTTTTAATCATTGCATTCTCCTTTTTACTTGGTGGCATCTTTGTTCTTGGAAACCTGATAACTGAGCAAGAAAAGGAGTTTGGTCAGCGTGCCATGCTCGTTGCGCGGACTGTATCAAATGTGCCAGAAATCAGTATGCATTTGAAAAATGACAATATTAAAGAAGCGGCGAAAAATGTCAATAAAATTGTAGATGGAATTCGTGTTGTTAATAAAGCAGAGTATATTGTTGTAATGAATATGGATCGTATTAGGATATCTCACCCGGTCAGTAAAGAAATAGGAAAACGTAGTGAATCACAGGATTTAAATGCTTCCTTTAGTGAGCATTATTATGTATCGAAGGCGCAAGGGGAAGTGGGTGTAATGATTCGAGCTTTCGTCCCTATTATTGATGACAAAAAAGAACAAGTAGGCATAGTCGTTGTAGGGTATTCACTGCCAACTTTTATAGAAATGTTGCAAAATTATGAGCATGAAATTTTTATTACTATTCTTATATCGCTCTTTTTTAGTATTTGGGGGGCATATACACTCGGTCGACATATTAAAAAGCAGATGTTTGGGCTTGAGCCTCATGAGATTGCCAAGATGTATGTGGAACGAACAGAAACGTTCAATGCTATGCATGAAGGCATTATAGCGGTCGATAAAGGAATGAATATTACAATTTTTAATGAAAAAGCAGCTGATATATTAGGAGTTACTAGAAAGATAGAGGATTGTATCGGAGAAAAGATTTATGATGTTTTGCCTGACACACGATTGCCTGAAATTGTTGAAACGGCAACACCAGTATACGATCAAGAGCTCTACATCAATCATCATAGTATTTTGAGTAATCGTGTCCCAATTATTGTAAATGGCGAGTTAGTTGGAGCAGTTGCTATGTTTAAAGATTTAACAGCAGTGAAAAAGCTTGCGGAAGAGGTAACAGGTGTTAAAGCATTTGTTCAAGCACTGCGTGTACAAACACATGAGCATAAAAATAAGCTTCATACTATTGCGGGACTTCTGCAATTGGGACATACAAAGCAAGCACTTGAATACGTTACAGCTACTACAGAAAATGAAGCTTCTTTAACGAAGTTTTTGAATGAACGTTTTCATAATGAAAATATTTCAGGATTATTGCTAAGTAAAGTTAGTTATGGCAAGGAATTAGGCATACAAGTAGAAATCGATCGAAAAAGTCACTTTAAACGCTTTCCACCATTATTAGATCACCACGATTTTGTCGTATTGTTAGGAAATTTAATTGAAAATGCCTTTGAAGCGCTAAATGTTCTTTCAAAGAATGATAAATATGTTGCGATTTCTGTAGATGAGCATGACGGTGTATTTAATACATGAAATCGTAAGAAAAGGTAATGGCGAAATTGAGGTAGTGAGTGAATTTATGAAAGGGACAAGTTTCTTAATTTTATTTGAGTTAGGGGAAGAGTAGATGGATGTAATAAATGTGTTATTAATTGAAGATGATCCAATGGTACGAGAAGTGAACAGGCAATTTATTGAGCAAATCAAAGGATTTTCATTGATAGGCTATGCTGGTAATGGGGTAGAAGGGGTAGAGGAGATTAAGCAATTAAACCCTGAACTTGTCTTTATGGATATTTTTATGCCTGAGCAGGATGGTATTATTACGCTAGGAAAAATTCGTGAAGAACATATTCCAGTTGATGTTATTGCCGTAACTGCTGCGAATGATATGTCTACTGTGCAGAGAATATTACATCTAGGTGTCTATGATTATATTATGAAACCTTTTACGTTTGAACGAATTGAACAAACTTTAAAGAATTATCAAGCATATAGAAAGAAAATAAGTGGTATGCAAGATCTAACACAGCATGATGTGGATCGTCTAATGCAACAACGTTTCCCTGAGCAAATAGTTGTTCCTCCAATCACTGAGACAATAATAATTGATGAGCTACCAAAGGGTTTTAACCGAGCGACATTAGACAAGGTACTTGCCTATATTCAAAAGAGTAACGAAGCCGTATCAGCGGAAGAAGTGTCCACGTACATTGGAACGGCTCGTGTAACAGCTCGACGTTACTTGGATTTTTTAGAAAAACAAAGTTTATTAAAGGTGGATATACAATATGGAAGTGTGGGACGTCCTATCCATCGATATTATATTTAAACCGAAAGAGTGTCTTAAAAAGCGGTTTAATACATCTTTTATA
The DNA here is from genome assembly GCF_050279145.1 of Lysinibacillus sp. NPDC094177. NCBI lineage: Bacteria > Bacillati > Bacillota > Bacilli > Caryophanales > Bacillaceae > Lysinibacillus > Lysinibacillus sp. NPDC094177. The sequence continues at coordinate 140,053 of NZ_JBNNTW010000002.1, forward strand.
TGGAAACCTTAGTAACTAAGGGGATATTCGAAGCATCATTTGCTTTCTCACCAATATGGATTAGATTTTGAGAATGAAATTTGTTTATTGATGAATACATTATGCAGTAAATAGACTCAGTAGAGTGAATAATATATGCTTTATCCAGAGTGGCAAATTTACTTTGACGATACATATAGCAGAGAATCCATTACAATAATGGTATGTTATTCTTCGGAGGATGTATTATGGAAATTAAAGATATAATTGATTTTAGAAAGCTAATGGGGAGTAGGTTTAACACACATGTTCAACGTTCAAAAAGAGTCGTTATTTAAATTTTTGAAAATTCTAATTCCAATAGCGCTTTTAGCAATAGCAATTTATGAAATTCTACAAACGATAAGTGGGATAGATGTTCAGTTACTTCGGAAAGAAGTGAGTGAATTGCAGATATGGGAGCTCTTATTTATTCTTTTTATCACCTTCTGTGCCATTACACCAATGATTTTTTATGATGTTATTTTAGTGAAAATATTAGGAATCAAAATAAACAAACGTATTTTGCTGAATCATTCATTTATTGTGAATACCTTCTCAAATCTTATTGGCTTTGGTGGACTAGTTGGTGTATTTCTGCGTAATTATTTCTATTCGAAATATAAAGAGGATAAGGAAGACTTGTTAAAAAGCATAGCCTCCGTAACACTCTTTTATTTAACGGGGATTTCACTGTTAGCGTGGATTATGTATTTATTCTTTTGGGACTTCCCATTGCTAAAAGAAGTAAGATGGTTAAAGATAGCAGTTATTCTTGTCAGCTTATATGTTCCGATATTTATTGCGATGCTCATCATTCGCAATAAAAAGGCAGGTTCTATAAATCCCAAGATCTCTCTTCAATTGATAATAACTTCCGTAACTGAATGGGTTGCAATTTTTTTTGTTATCTGGATATTAACTTTTATTTTGATGATCCCAATAGAATTATCCAATTTAATTCCCATATTTTTAATTGCTGCCTGTGCGGGAATTGTTAGTATGATACCTGGTGGAGTTGGCTCATTTGACCTTGTTTTTTTATGGGGGACTCAAAGTTTAGGAATCGCTGATGAGAAAGTGCTTTTTCTATTAATTTTATACCGGGTTGGCTATTTTGTGCTTCCATTTTTGGTTTCCGCTCTTTTATTTGTAAAAGAATATTGGAATCGTTGGAATGAATCGTGGGAAGACTTGCCAAATGTTATTTTTCAGAGGCTTAGTCACATGCTATTAACGATATTGGTATTTTTCTCCGGTATTGTATTATTACTATCGGCGTCGGTCCCAGGTATTTTAAGTCGACTAAAAATAGCTCAAGAATTTTTATCTTCGCCAATCATGCATGTCTCTCATCAAATGACTGTTGCAGCTGGCTTTATTCTCTTAGGGTTATGTAGAGGGATTAAGTATAAAGTAAAAAGAGCATATCAGCTATGCCTCATTGTACTAACTAGTTCTGCAGTATTTTCAATTTTCAAAGGCTTAGACTATGAAGAAGCTATTTTTTTACTGATTGTAGCAGGGCTGTTAATTGCCTCAAAAAAACAATTTTACCGTGAAAGTAACGTTTTGACATGGGGAATCGTTTTGATTGACCTTGCTGCAGTGACAATTATTACAGTGATGTATGTATTGATTGGTTATGTGAACTTACCTACTTCCAAAATTCATATTCCAGCCTCTCTGCAGGAATATATCATTACAGATTACCGAGACCTATTTTATAGTGCAGTAATAGGCATCCTAATAGCAATTGCTATTTTTTGTATAGGTTATTTTATCCGTGGACCTAAGAAAATGGAAAAGCTATTATCGAGGGAGCAAGAAGAGAGAATCAAAAATCATCTGATGTCCTATAAAGGGACGGAGTATTCACATTTAATTTTTTTACATGACAAATTTGTACATTGGAATAAAAAAGGTACAGTTTTATTTTCTTATCAAATATTTGCTGATAAAATCGTTGTACTGGGAGATCCAGTAGGAGATGAAGCTGATTTTTTATCTGCTATTCAGGAGTTTTTGGAAGTGGCTGATAAGCATGGTTATACTCCAGTCTTTTATGAAATTAACAATAAGATTTTTCCTTCTTTACATGAGAATGGGTATAGTTTTTTTAAGCTTGGCGAGGAAGCTTTTGTAGATTTAGATGAGTTTACACTTGCTGGTAAGGGAATGAAGGGACGTCGAGCAGTAAAAAATAAATTTGAACGAGAAAATTTTACAGTTGAAATAGTAAGCCCTCCTTTCTCACAGGAATTAATGAATGAATTGGAAGAAGTATCTACGAAATGGTTGCAGGGAAGGGCAGAAAAAGGCTTTTCTCTTGGCTTTTTTGATGAACATTATTTAAGCACTTCAAATATTGCCGTTTTACGCGGAACAGAGGGAGCTATTGGCTTTGCCAGTATCATGCCAATGTACGATAACGGCGAAGGAATCTCAGTAGATCTCATGCGTTTTAAACCGGGGGCGCCATCCGGGACTATGGATTTCATTTTCCTATCGCTATTTGAATGGGCAAAAGCAGAAGGCTATCATGTATTTAATATGGGGATGTCGCCATTGTCAAATGTCGGAAAGTCTAGGTATTCCTTTTTGAGTGAAAAAATTGCAGCACAAATATTTTTACATGGACAGCACTTCTACCATTTTAAAGGATTAAAAAACTTTAAATTAAAATATGCTGATTTTTGGGAGCCAAAGTATATAGCGTATCGAAAGAAATCTTCATTGCCATTTACAATGGCACAAGTCACGCTATTAATTGGCAAAAAGAGAAAATAAGTAGCCTAATTAAACGCATTGGTCACACAGCCAATACAAAAAAAGATGCATTGCAAAATTACTTTGCGATGCATCTTTTTTGATGGATTTTTATCGTAGGAAGAGTAGTGGACATCGCTGATAAAGCATCGAACATCGCTGATAAAAGAGCCGGAATCGCTGATAAAGCATCGAACATCGCTGATAAAAGAGCCGGAATCTCTGATAAAGCATCGAACATCGCTGATAAAAGGGCCGGAATCGCTGATAAACAACAAGCAAAGCAGGTAGTTGTGAGAAATCAACGTTTCATTACACGATGAAATAAGATATATGAAAAAATTGTAATTTTATATTTGATTTCCCATTAAAGCTTTGAAATAATAGAGAAAATTTTAGTTCAAATTTAAGTTTTAGAGGAGGGACGTTTACGAATTCCAATAAACTAACAGTAGGTGATGACTTACGGGTTATCGCACCTAGTCACTGTGCAACAATGAACACGCAAGACTTTTGTCACTAAATAGAAAGAAGGGGGTAAATAAAAATGTTAATAAGAGCAGCAATACGTGAAGATGCTGAACAGATCATAGCTGTTATAAAAAATGCGGAAGAGTCTAATTTTATGTTATTTGGGCCGGGCGAACGAAAGTTAGAGACTGAACAATTTACTAAATTTATCGAGAATATTAACAATAACAGTCATTCAGATTTATTTATAGCTGAAATGGAAAAGAGAGTAGTTGGTTATTTAATTGTTCAAGGTAATAATATGCCATCTAGAGTGTCACATAGGGCATATATTGTCGTTGGCATACATAGTGATTTTAGAGGTCAGAAAATTGGTACTGCGTTATTTAATCACCTAGACGATTGGGCCAAAGAAAAGGGCATGCATCGCTTGGAACTAACAGTGATGGAGAATAACACTGCAGGCATAACATTATATAAAAAAATGGGGTTTGAAATTGAGGGGACAAAAAGACATTCCTTATATGTTGAAGGGGAATATATGGATGAATATTACATGTCAAAATTATTGTAACATTAAGTAGGACCTTACTGAATTTTCAGTAAGGCTCATTTTTTATTTGCTTTGAAAACACCCTTTGAGCAGGGGGGCAGGAAAGCTTTTTGCTATGGTGGTGGTTTGATTAAAAATAATTATCATCCGTTATGGCATACATTTTCACATTTCGATGATAATCCTTAACAAACATACTTTTTCTTAAAATGCCCTCAAAAAGCATTCCTGATTTCTCCATTACTTTTTGAGATCCAATATTCTCTTCAAAACAACGCGCTTGAATTCGCACTAATCCTAATTCGTTAAAGCCAAAGTCGATCAGTTTTTTTGCTGCTTCAGTCGTTATCCCTTTATTCCAATAAGCTTCAGAAAGAACATAACCAATCTCCGCAAATTTATTTGTCGTATTAATCGACACGAAGTCAATAGTGCCAATCAATTTTTGCTCATATTCAATACCCCAAAATAGATGGTTACCTTGGCTATATCCATTTAAAATTAACTCAACAAACTCTTTTGTATCGTCTAAACTTTTATGGGGTTCCCAAGTTACATAGCGTGCTACATTTTCACTAGAAGCATAATTAAACATTGCCTCTAAATCATTTAATGAAATCGGCCTTAATGTTAATCTTGCTGTTTTTAAAACAGGTATTGTTTGTTTAAAAATGCTATCGCTCACAAAACTCCCCCTTCATTTGTGAAATTAATATAGTGTATTTAATTATAACAAGATTTGTAAATTACCGTTAAGCTTTTTATTAGAGATTGAGAGGGGAAGTACCGTTTAGTAGTTGTACAAATGACGACAATGCTTCCTCAAGACATAGAAAAAAGGGCGCTCCTGCAAAGGAGAGCCCTTTTTTACATGTAATTATTAATTTTCTTCAATGTCTTTTCGGTTTTTCTTTAACATTTTAGATAGCATTTCATAAACGATTGGTACAACTACTAATGTTAATAATGTTGAAGATAGTAAACCACCGATTACGGTAATTGCTAAGTCTTTTGAAATTAGACCACTGCCACCATTACCAAGTGCCATTGGAATCATCGCACCGATTGTCGCTATGGCAGTCATTAGGATTGGACGTAAACGAGTTGCTCCAGCTTCTAAAATGGCCTCGCGCATAACAAGTCCGTCACGTTCCATATGGATAATGCGGTCTACTAATACGATGGCGTTCGTTACAACGATACCGATCAGCATTAATAGTCCCATCATAACAGAAACAGAGATTGTTTGATTTGTGACGTACAAGCCGACAAATGCACCAATTACTGCGAATGGTAGTGAGAACAGAATAGCAAATGGTGCTAAACCTTCACCGAATGTTACTACTAGGATGAAGTAAACAATCGCGATAGCAGCTAACATAGCAATTCCGAGCTGTGTGAACGTTTCTTGCATGTCTGCAGCAACGCCTCCAACGCCAGTCGTTACACCTTTAGGTAAATCTAATTTATCGATTTCTTTATCAGCAGCTGAAGTTGCTTTTGAAATATCGTCACCGATAATCGTACCAGAAACTTTTGCGAAATATTCACCTTTTGAGCGAGATAATTTGTTTAATGTAGTGCCATCTTCTACTTTTACTAACTCGCCGATTGTCATTGTTGTGCCTAAAGCTGTATGGATTTTAGTAGCTAATACATCATCAATAGATTTAGCCGCAGCTTTTTCATCATGTTGTACAATAACATCAATATCTTCACCATCATATTTAACTGTTGTTAAAACTTCTGGTGATGTATTTTCATTTAAAGCCATTACAATTTGAGCAGTAGTTAATCCGTATTGTAGAACATTTTTTTGCTCTACTTTTAGGACATGTTCAACAAATGGATCTTCATTATCAGACTTAATTTCTTCTAAACCATCAACTTCTTTTAATGCACCTTCCACTTGTTTCACTGCTGTGCGAAGCTTATCTAAATCTTCACTATATAATGTGTAACTTACTTCATTTGAAGATGCCGACATTGATGAGAAGTTTTGAGATTTCCATGTTCCTGATTGACCGATGTTAGTTACATAGTCTTCAACTTCTTTACGTGCTTCAGGGAAGTCCTTCATATCTGGATCAAAGATGAGGTACATTAAGGCACCACCAGCGCCGCCGCCCATCATCATTGCCGAAGGATCAACATGTTTAGGATCATTGATAGAAACTTGTAAAATATTAACGTCTTTACGTTTCATTAATTCTTTTTCTACTTTTGCAACATTTGCTTCTGTATCTTTCATTAGCTCGCCTGTACCAGGAGTATACGATAAGTACATTACCTTTTCTTCTTGTGAGCCCATGAAACTGAAGCCAATAAGTGGTGTTAAAGCAAGAGAACCAACAAGCAATACAATCGCTATTACTGATGTAATGATTTTATGATTTAATGCTTTCGCTAATACACCTTTATACCAAAGAGCTAGTTTACCAACTTCTTTATGTTGACTTTCTTTTTTCTCACCGTATATTTTTTTACGGAATAGGAAGTGAGATAAAGCTGGAACTATTGTAATCGCCACTATTAATGAAGCACCTAGCGCAAATGACATTGTTAGCGCAAAAGGCATGAATAATTCACCAACCATACCGCCTACAAAAATTAGTGGAGCGAATACTGCTATAGTTACTAATGTAGAAGAAAGGATTGGTTTGAACATTTCAATTGTCGCTTCACGAATAAGGGCACGACCTGTTAGTTTTTCATCTTTTAAATGGATACGTCGATAAATATTTTCTACAACTACAATGGAGTCATCGATTACACGACCAATCGCCACGGTTATCGCGCCGAGAGTCATAATATTTAAGGTGATATCCATCCAGTTTAATAGTAGTAATGCCATGAATACTGAAACTGGGATAGAAATAATCGAAATAATTGTTGATTTGAAATCACGTAAGAATAGTAAAATAATTAATACGGCAATGGCACCACCGAATACTGCTTTTTCAATCATTGTGTAGACTGAATCTTCAATCGGTTTACCTTGGTCAAGTGAGATATCCACTTTTAGGCCGTCTAATGATTTTTCTTCGTCTTTCATTAAATCCTTCACTGCATTTACGACTGTTACCGTATTTGCATCTTGAGCTTTAACGATTTGAATCGCAATCGCATCTTTGCCGTTTGTGCGTGATACGGATTGTACTTTACCTTCTACTTCAATCTTTGCAATATCGCCTAAGCGAACGAATGGTGAAGGATTTGTAGCTGAAGGTGTGACTGGGATCAATAAGTCTTTTAACTCATCGATAGATTTAACTTTACCATCTACTGAAACGGCCTGTTCACCAACAGTAAATTGATATAAACCAAGTGATAATGACATATCACTTGCCTGAATCATTTTCTTGACAGAATCTTCTGTTAAGCCAAGAGCTGCCATTTTCGCTTTATCATATTTAAATGATACTTCATTAATGTGCTGACCGTTGATCGTTGCTGAAGCAACGCCATCAATTTTTTCAATTTTAGGAAGTAGGATGTTTTCTACTGTTGACGTTAATCCAACAATATCCTCCTTAGAGCTACTAACCGATAAAGCGACAACAGGCATCATATTCATACTAATTGCCATAACTGTCGGCTTTTGAGCACCTTCAGGTAATTTTATCTTATCTAAAGCGGACTCTAATTGGCGCTTTTTCGTATCCATATCAATTCCATAGTCATATTCAACTTGAACTTGTGCTACGTTTGAAGAGGATGATGAGTAAACTGCCTTTACATCTTCTAAGCTTTCTATGGACTTTTCAAATGGTATGGAAAGCTCATTCATAACCTGTTCGGGTGTTGCACCAGGATAGACACCCATTACAATTAAATATGGTACAGAAATGTCGGGTATGGATTCCATTTTCATTCTTGTACCTGAATAAATACCAGAGACAGTGATGATAATTGTTAGTAACCACACTGCCAATTTGTTTTTCAATACGAAATTAACTAAACCTTTCACCTTTACACCTGCCCTTTTATTGACTAACTAGATTTCGTTATTTATAATAATGACTAATCGGTCATTTGTCAATGAAATACATTAGGAGAGAATTAAAAGTATGTTAAAAAAGCAACTTATTATGGAGAAAGCGTTGGAGCTATTCTCAGAACAAGGCTTTGAAGCTACATCTGTACAGCAAATTACAGAACGATGTGGAATTTCGAAAGGCGCATTTTATTTATCTTTCAAAACAAAAGACGAGCTTCTAATTTCAATGGTAGAGAATTATCTACAACAGTTTGTCACTGACGTTGACCAAGTAGTCAGAAGTTCGCTTAGTAAAGATATCAAATTAGTTGAGTTTTACAAAAGTATTTTTCAAGCATTTAAAAAACATGCTGCATCTGCCCGCGTGTTTTTTAATGAGAAAGTACTTCTTACAAAAAAAGAGTTGTTTCAGAAAATAATGGCCTATGATGCCGATATGTCTAAGACGATCATTTATATGCTGGAGCAGCTATATCAGGATGAACTCCACGAGACAAAATATGATGTCATGTATTGTATCAAAGGATTTATGAAAAGTTATTCAGAACTTTTTATTTTTTCCGATATACCACTCGATTTAGATCAATTGGCTAAATCTCTAGCCGAAAAGACGGAAATTATTGCACGGCATACAACGATTCCATTTATAACCGAAGAGCTCGTTCGATTAACAGCGGAACCATGCAACGAAGAAGTTTCACAGGAATCGTTACTAGAATTAATCGAACAACATCTAGATGGCTTTGAAGAGTCTATAGAACGCGAGTCTCTTGAATTATTAAAAATTCAAGTCGAAAGCCCAACTTATAGCAAACCGATTTTAAAAGGTCTGATTGAAAACATACGCTTGAAGCCAGATTATAGTTGGGTTGCTTATGTAATAGCTAAATACTTTAATATTTAGGCATATGGACAGGATTGCTCACTCTAAAGGGTGACAATCCTATTTTATTGAGATTAAAAAATGGTTGTTAGAAAAATTGAAGTGTTGGTGGCAATTATGTAATAGTCTAGGTGATTGGAATTGATTGCGGTGCTTCTAATAGAGATACAATAGGAACATGCAAGCTGCCGTTCTTCCAAAAACGGTCTCTTATTGAATGTGTTACTCTAATTCATTTCGAAAATAATAGTCGTTAGAGAAATTTTTAAAGTTGTTATATTACCTATACGAAAAAAAGAGCAAAGAGGTTTCGAAAAAATGAAAATAAAAAAACTACGCATTTTTGCGTAGTTTTTTATAATCGAGGTTAAACCTCCATAATAATCGGTAAAATCATAGGTCGACGTTTTGTTTTTTCAAATAAATATGGTCCTAATACGTCAGTAATTTCATTTTTCAGCTCAGTCCATTGAGGAGTTTTGCTTTGAATTGACTCGTTCAGGTGACGATTTAGCATTTTTTGTGCTTCATTAATCATCGTACCTGACTCACGCATATAAACAAAGCCTCGTGAAATAATGTCTGGGCCGGAAACAATTTTTTGATTTTCCATATCCACACTTACAACAACAATAACTAAACCTTCTTCAGAAAGAATGCGTCGATCACGTAGTACGATATTGCCGATATCTCCAATACCATTACCGTCAATATAAACGTCTCCTGAAGGGATACGACCAGCTACATGTGCTTCATTGGCACTTAATGCTAGCACGTCACCATTCTCCATAACGAATGTATTTTCAAGTGGAACATCACAATCTTCTGCTAGATGAGTATGCATTTTTAACATACGGAATTCACCGTGAATCGGCATAAAGAATTTAGGTTTCATTAAACGCAACATCAATTTTTGTTCTTCCTGTGAACCGTGACCAGAAGTATGGATATTATTAAGTGCACCATGAATAACTTCTGCACCTGCACGGAAAAGTAAGTTGATGATCTTGTTTACACTTACCGTATTTCCTGGTACCGGTGAAGAAGAAAAGATAACTGTGTCACCAGGCTGAATTTGGATTTGACGATGTGTACCATTTGCAATACGAGAAAGGGCCGCCATCGGTTCACCTTGAGAGCCTGTACATAATATCATTACCTCATTGGCAGGAAGACGATTAATGCTTTGGGCATCAATAAATGTATCCTTAGGTGCATTAATATAGCCTAGTTCACGACCAATTGTAATGGCATTATCCATTGAACGGCCGAAAACAGCAATTTTTCGCCCGTATTTTATTGCAGCATCTGTTGCTTGTTGTAAACGGTGAATGTTGGATGCGAAAGTTGCAAAAATTATACGACTATCAACCTTACGGAAAATTTCATCGATACTTTTTCCAACTGTACGCTCTGACATTGTAAAGTTCGGTTTTTCTGCATTTGTACTATCTGAAAGTAAGCACAGTACTCCATCACGGCCGATTTCAGCCATTTTTGTTAAGTTTGCTGGCTCGCCTACAGGGGTAAAGTCAAATTTAAAGTCACCTGTATGCACGATGTTACCAGGTGGTGTTTTTACAACAATTCCGTAAGCATCTGGAATACTATGTGTTGTTCTAAAGAAGCTGACAGACGTTTTTCTAAACTTAATAACATCCTCTTCTTTAATTTCGATTAGTTTTGTCGTACGTAGCAAGCCGTGCTCATCTAACTTATTGCGTAATAAGCCAAGTGCAAGCTTACCACCATAGACAGGGACATTTACTTGACGTAATAAGTAGGGAATACCACCAATATGGTCTTCATGTCCATGTGTAATAAATAGACCTTTAATTTTGTCGACGTTGCGTACTAAATACGTATAATCCGGAATAACATAGTCAATGCCGAGTAAGTCGTCTTCAGGGAATTTAATACCGGCATCAATTAAAATGATTTCATCTTGAAATTGAACACCGTAAGTGTTTTTGCCGATTTCGCCCAGTCCGCCGAGCGCGAAAACAGCTGCTTGGTCATTTTTAACAAACTTCATGTTTGTTAAATTTCCTCCAAGACAAAGTTCGGACTTGCTTGTTCGTAAGCTAAATAGTTACCTTCAAGCAGTTGAATGAACTCGATGTTGTAGTTTCGGTCTTTTAGCTTTTCACGTACTTCGCGGTCTGAAGTAGCTTCAAGGTATAGACTTTTAGTATTTTCGCGAACTGGAATTTCATTTGCACTTTCTTGATAATAAACTTTGTAAATCATAGTTTGCTCTCCTTTTGTTGCGTACAATTTTATTGCATCTTTGACTAATACCACGCACGTACTACAAGAAAAAACAGCAAATTTCTAGTATACTAAGGACGAAATTAGACGTTTGAAGTTCTTGTATCTCAGTGCTTCAAAATGGCACTGCTTATCTTCAATCAGCAAATGTCATGATTTTGAGATGAATAAATATAGATGTTATTCTAACTGCGTCCTTGTGACAGTCTGAAAGCGATGTGGCACAAATAACGACTAGCCGACCTGCATCGGCAAAAACGTCACATCCTGTGGCTTTACCGAAATGACCAAAATCGTATCGGCCCTCGTGCAGGCCTTTTGCACATATCAAAATTCAGACGAAAATTACAACAAGGTGTAATTGAATAAAGCAATGAGACAGTGGTTGCACATAGCCAAATAAATGCATTTCCTTTATATTATCATGCAGTTACTCTAAAATAAAGAAAAGCCCTTCAAATAATGAAGGGCAAATGTTAGGCAATTGATTTTTTTCCGAGTATGCCGCGAAGTTGCTTCAACAATTTCCGTTTGAGTTTCTTCAGCATGGCACATCACTCCTTAGGATCATTATAATGAAAAATTATGCCTCTGTAAAGTAATTGACCTTTGCGAATTATACATATTGAAGGGGAGTATAAGATGAAGAAAATATTATTTTTTGATGTAGATGGTACACTTTATAATAGTGAGAAAATATTACCTGCTTCTGCGAAAGAAGCACTTTTTGAAGCTCGTCGAAATGGCTATGAGCTAGCAATTGCAACTGGACGTGCACCTTTCATGATTCAATCCTTACTAGAAGAGCTAGATATTAATACGTATGTGACATTTAATGGGCAATATGTTGTTTATAAAGGTGAGGTTGTCTATACAAATGGTATTGAAAAAGACGAGCTAGCTAAGATTATAGCCTTTGCTGAAGCACGAAATGAACAAGTAGTATTTTTAGATGACGAGCGCATGATTGCATCTGGTGGAAATAATGCTAGGGTGGCAGAAAGTTTAAATACATTAAAATACCCGTATCCAGAGATAGACGCAACTTATTATATGCAGAACAGTGTCTATCAAACACTTATATTTATGGAAGAAAAAGATGAACCTTTGTATTGCGAAACATTTCCAAACGTACAATTTGTACGCTGGCATCGCTATTCTTGTGACATTTTACCGAAGGGTGGCTCAAAGGCTGCTGGCATTGAAAAGTTGCTTGAAAGAATGGGGCTTACTTTAGAAGATGCCATTGCTTTTGGAGATGGTATGAACGATATTGAAATGCTACAAGCTGTTGGGACTGGCGTGGCGATGGGGAATGGGCATGAGAGAGTAAAGGCTGTTGCTACCCATATTGCTGAGCATGTTGATGAGGACGGTCTTGCTAAAATCATGCGCCGATTAAATATCATTTAAGAAGCTAGAAAAGCAACTAGTTGTAAGAATTGACTACAACTAGTTGCTTTTGTGTTTATTCAGCGTCTTTGATGTTTTTTTTACTATTTTCAGTTGTACACCTTTTTCTGTGAAATGATTGATCGTGTCTCTTGGAGGGTGTGGAATCTCTGATAATCATATCTACCTCATTTACTGGACAAACTTGGATAGCGACATCTTTGTTAAATTTTGAAAAGTCTGCTGCTACATATACAGTTTGAGAAATATTTATAATTTGTTTTCGTGTGATAGCCTCTTCGATATTGAAATCTGAATTTCCTTTTTCCGGTGATCCCCCACTAAAGAAGAGTAGCAATTTACTGTCGAAAAAACAGAGCGAATATATAAAGAAATAGGTGCACATTATACGATTCAAACGATGAAAGAGCTTCCTGCACTGTTGGAAAAAATTAATGAACGTTTACAACATGGAATAGTGTTGGCATAAAAATAATAGGAATTTTTAAGTTAGACTGATCGAAAGTTGATAGAAAATCACAATAAGGCCGAAAAAAAGGTAGACCCGCAATTAAAAATAACTGCGGGGGTTTGCTTTCTTTATGTGCTCCTAATCGCGATCATATGGTGTAGAATCTGGAATTTCCGCAAATGGATTTTTTTCATTGATGCGATCGTAAAACATAATGCCGTTAAGGTGGTCTAATTCGTGTTGGAAGGCTATTGCAGGCATTCCTTTAAGTCGCATTTTTTTTTCTTCACCGTCAACAGTTTTAAATTTAACTGTAACACGAGCATGACGTGGTACATAGCCTGGGACATTGCGATCTACAGAAAGGCAGCCCTCACCTGCTGGAAGGTATGTGTTTTCTACAGAGTGGCTAACAATTTTTGGGTTGATAGCAACAAAACTTAATTGTTCGCCATTTTCATCTGTTAAATGAAGAGCAAACATTCGGTCTAGGCTATTTACTTGATTGGCAGCTAAACCAATGCCGCCGCGTAAATTATATTTATCAGCAATTTCAGGATCTTGGCTGTTTATTAAATATTGAAGCATGTCTTCTGCAAGCTGCCTTACTTCATCAGTTAAAGGGAATTTAACCTCCTCAGCTTTTGTGCGTAAAGTCGGATGACCTTCGCGAATAATATCATCCATTAAAATCATATGTGAATCTTCCTTTCAACTTTGTAGTGCTTACTTATAAGTATACATCACGTATTAAAACAATCACATGAAAAAAACCTTATTTGAATATATTTAAAAAATTTTTCTAAAGCTATTAGATTGTTTGGAACTGGGGCATTCTACTATTGGTAATCATGTAAGGAAACTTGTTAATTGTGTACTTTTAAAATGTTGTTATAATACAGTTCTCGTTAATATATAGTACAGTGTAAAACAGAGTTGTTCAAACGTTATTTTAGAAAAAATCTTTGTTTGTACGCGTAATATATGATTGACCGACAGTATTTTATTAAGTATACTGAGTGCAAAGAATAAGTTGTACTAGTTGAAATGGTGATTTATTTTAATACAGTTGAAAGGGAGATGTGACAAATGAGCAAGAAAAACAATAATATTTTTGATGCTAAACAAACGCTAACTGAAATCGAAGATAAGTTTGAACTGTTTCAAATTTTGAATGAAGAAGGCGAAATTATAAATGATGAGGCAGACCCAAAACTTTCTGATGAGGAACTAAATGAGCTAATGACTCGTATGGTTTATACACGTATTTTAGACCAACGTTCTATCTCTCTTAACCGTCAAGGTCGATTAGGCTTCTATGCACCAACGGCTGGACAAGAAGCTTCACAACTTGCTTCACAATTTGCTTTAGAAAAAGAAGATTGGATATTACCAGGTTACCGTGATGTACCACAAATCGTATGGCATGGTTTACCTTTAGATAAAGCGTTTTTATTCTCACGTGGTCATTTTATGGGGAACCAAATTCCTGAGGGTGTAAACGTATTAGCACCTCAAATCATTATTGGTGCACAATATATTCAAGCGGCAGGTGTAGCGCTTGGTATTCAAAAACGTGGTAAAAAGGCTGTGGCAGTAACATATACAGGTGATGGTGGTTCTTCACAAGGGGATTTCTATGAAGGCATTAACTTTGCAGGTGCGTTTAAATCACCGGCAATCTTCATTGTACAAAATAACCAATATGCAATTTCAACACCTCGTGAATTACAAACAGCTGCGAAAACAATTGCTCAAAAAGGTGTAGCTGCAGGTTTACCAAGTATTTTAGTGGACGGAATGGATCCGCTAGCAGTTTACGTAGCAACACGTGATGCACGTGAGCGCGCAGTTAATGGCGAAGGTCCAACTTTAATTGAAACACTATGCTATCGCTATGGTCCTCATACAATGGCAGGGGATGACCCAACTCGTTACCGTACATCTGATACAGATAGTGAATGGGCACTAAAAGACCCTCTTGTACGCTTCCGTAAATATCTTGAGGCAAAAGGTCTGTGGGATGAGCAAAAAGAAGAGGCTGTTATTGAGCGTGCAAAAGAAGAAATTAAAGAGGCGATCAAAAAAGCCGATGCTGCTCCAAAACAAAAAGTAACAGAGTTAATGGAAAACATGTATAAAGGCGAAATGCCATCAAATTTAAAAGAACAGTATGAAATCTACAAAGAGAAGGAGTCGAAATAACCTATGGCACAAATGACGATGATTCAAGCAATTACAGATGCACTTCGCACAGAATTAAAGAACGATGAAAACGTTCTTGTATTCGGGGAAGATGTAGGTGTCAACGGTGGGGTATTCCGCGCAACTGAAGGCCTACAAAAAGAATTCGGTGTTGATCGCGTATTTGATACACCATTAGCAGAATCAGGTATTGGTGGCTTAGCAATCGGACTTTCTCTACAAGGTTTCCGTCCAGTTCCTGAAATACAGTTCTTCGGATTTGTTTATGAAGTAATGGATTCAATTAGTGGTCAATTAGCACGTATGAGCTATCGTAGTGGTGGTGTCTATAATGCACCTGTAACTATCCGTTCTCCATTTGGTGGGGGTGTGCATACACCTGAAATGCACTCTGATAGCTTAGAGAGCTTAATGACAGCACAGCCAGGTTTAACGGTTGTTGTCCCATCAACACCGTACGATGCTAAAGGCTTATTGATTTCATCTATTCGAAATGATAACCCAGTCATTTTCTTAGAGCATTTAAAATTATATCGTTCATTCCGTGAAGAAGTACCTGAGGAAGCATACGAAATTCCACTAGGTAAAGCGGATGTAAAACGTGAAGGTAAAGATCTAACAATTATTGCCTATGGTTTAATGGTTCACGAAAGCTTAAAGGCTGCAGAAGAGCTAGAAAAAGAAGGCCACTCTGTAGAAGTTATTGATTTACGTACAATTCAACCAATTGATATTGAAACAATTATTGCATCAGTTGAAAAAACAGGTCGTGCTATCGTTGTACAAGAAGCCCAAAAACAAGCAGGTATTGCTGCAAATGTTGTGGCTGAGATTACAGAGCGTGCGATTTTAAGCTTAGAAGCACCTGTGCTTCGTGTGGCTGCACCAGATACTGTGTACCCATTCCCACAAGCTGAAGGTGTTTGGTTACCAAACTTTAAAGATGTAATGGAAACAGCGAAAAAAGTTTTAACATTCTAATGTAGTTTCTATACTTGAAGCAACAGTAAATAGAAAGGATGGGTACAATGGCATTTGAATTCAGATTACCGGATATTGGCGAGGGCATTCACGAAGGAGAAATCGTGAAATGGTTCGTTAAAGCTGGGGATACAGTAAAAGAAGACGATATTCTTTGTGAAGTACAAAATGACAAAGCAGTGGTAGAAATTCCTTCTCCGGTTGAAGGAACAGTAGAGGAAGTTTTAGTAGGAGAAGGCACAGTAGCGGTTGTGGGAGATGTCTTAATCCGCTTTGATGCACCTGGCTATGAAGACTTAAAGCTAAAAGGTGATGACCATGCTGAAGCAAAAACAGAGGCTCAAGTTCAAGCGACAGCTGAGTTTGGTAAGGAAGTAGCGAAGGCACCTGTTGAAGATGAGCAAGCTCCAGAGAAAACTCCTGAAAAGACTGAAGCTGTGGCTAAAGATAATAAGCGTATCATTGCAATGCCTTCAGTACGTAAATTTGCACGAGACAATGATGTTAATATTCATGAAGTTAAAGGTACAGGCAAAAACGGTCGTGTTTTAAAACAAGATATTGAGAATTTCCTAAAAGGTGGAGGTGCTGTAGAGGTTGAAGTAGCACCAGTGGCTAATGAAGAAGCTGCTCAGCAAGAAACAACTGCACAAGCAGCACCAGTAGTCCTTGAAGGTGAATTCCCAGAGACACGTGAGAAAATGTCTGGCATTCGAAAAGCGATTGCAAAAGCGATGGTTCACTCGAAACAAACGGCTCCACATGTTACACTAATGGATGAAGTTGATGTAACAGCTCTAGTAGCACATCGCAAAAAATTCAAAGATATCGCTGCTGAAAAGGGTGTCAAATTAACGTATTTACCATACGTAGTTAAAGCGCTTATTTCAACTTTACGCGAGTTCCCAGAATTTAACCGCTCATTAGATGATGCAACACAAGAAATTATTCAGAAGCATTATTACAATATTGGTATTGCAGCAGATACAGAAAAAGGCTTACTAGTACCAGTTATTAAGCACGCGGATCGTAAATCTGTTTTTGCAGTATCAAACGAAATTAATGAATTAGCTACTAAAGCACGTGAAGGCAAACTTGCACCACATGAAATGAAGGGTGCTTCGATGTCAATTACGAATATCGGCTCTGCAGGAGGACAATGGTTTACACCAGTAATTAATCATCCTGAAGTAGCGATTTTAGGTATTGGTCGAATTTCAGAAAAACCTGTAATAAAAAATGGTGAAATTGTAGCCGCACCTGTGTTAGCATTATCATTGAGCTTTGATCATCGTATGATTGATGGAGCCACTGCGCAAAATGCTTTAAATCACTTAAAGCGTTTGTTAAGTGAACCAGAATTATTATTAATGGAGGCGTAACAAAAATGGTAGTAGGAGATTTTCCAATCGAAACAGATACTCTTGTCATTGGTTCAGGTCCTGGAGGATATGTAGCAGCAATTCGTGCAGCTCAAACTGGCCAAAAAGTAACAATCGTTGAAAAAAATGTACTTGGTGGTGTGTGCTTAAACGTAGGTTGTATCCCATCAAAAGCATTAATTTCAGTAGGTCACCGTTTTGAGCATGCTAAACATTCAGATGACATGGGTATCATCGCTTCTGACGTGAAATTAGACTTCTCAAAAGCACAAGCATTTAAAGACAGCGTTGTTAAAAAATTAACTGGCGGTGTTGAAGGTTTACTTAAAGGTAATAAAGTTGAAATTGTACAAGGTGAAGCTTATTTCGTTGACGCTCATTCAGTGCGTATCATCAATGGTGAATCTGCTCAAACTTACACATTTAACAATGTAATTATCGCAACAGGTTCTCGCCCAGTTGAAATTCCGACATTTAAATTCTCTAATCGCGTACTAAATTCTACTGGCGCTCTTTCTTTACAAGAAGTACCAGGTAAATTAGTAGTTATCGGTGGAGGTTATATTGGTACAGAGTTAGGTTCAGCTTATGCTAATCTTGGCTCACAAGTAACAATTATCGAAGGTGGAAAAGATATCTTAGCTGGCTTCGAAAAACAAATGACACAAATCGTGAAAAAAGGCCTTAAAAAGAAAGGCGTTGAAATGGAAGTAAACGCATCTGCAAAAGGCGTTGAAGAAACAGAAAACGGCGTAGTAGTAACTTATGAAGTTGGCGGAGAAGAGAAAAAAGTTGAAGCTGACTATGTATTAGTGACTGTAGGTCGTCGTCCAAATACAGATGAAATGGGCCTTGCTGAAATCGGTGTTGAATTCGGTGAACGTGGTCTAATCAATGTTGACAAACAATGTCGTACAAATATTCCGAACATCTATGCAATTGGTGATATTGTAGCAGGTCCTCAGCTTGCACATAAAGCATCTTACGAAGGTAAAGTTGCTGCTGAAGCAATTGCTGGTGAAAAATCAATCGTTGATTATTTAGCTATTCCTGCTGTATGCTTCACAGATCCAGAAATGGCAACAGTTGGTTATAATGAAGACGAAGCAAAAGCTGAAGGCATTGAATACACTGCAGCGAAATTCCCATTCGCAGCAAATGGTCGTGCACTTGCATTAAACCAAACAGAAGGTTTCGTGAAACTTGTTGCGCGTAAAGAAGATGGCTTATTAATCGGTGCTCAAATCGTAGGTGCTGGTGCATCTGATATGATCGCTGAAATGGGCTTAGCAATCGAAGGTGGCATGACTGCTGAAGATCTTGCATTAACAATCCATGCTCACCCAACATTAGGTGAAATTACAATGGAAACTGCTGAAGTATTACTTGGCAACCCAATCCACATTGTAACGAAAAAATAATAGATTTAATGAAGACGGCTATAAAGCATTTGCTTTGTAGCCGTTTTTTGTATATTATTTGTAATTTTGATAAAGTAGGTATATCGAATGAATATTCAAAATAATATAGTTCGGTTGGTAATATATCAATTAACGGATAGATTCTAAAATTGACTGCTAGATGTCCGGAAATGATAATTCTGTTTATGAGACAAGAGAAGTTGAACAAAAAACTGGGGTGAGAAAAAATGGAACTAGGCTTAAAGGGGAAAGTAGCAATTATTACAGGTTCAAGTAAGGGAATTGGTTATTATACAGCGATGCAGCTTGTGAAAGAGGGAGCAAAGGTTGTACTTTGTGCTCGTGGGGAAAAACAGCTCCAAGTGGCTGCTGGATGTATTAAAAACGAAACAGGCGAGGACGTTCTAATTGTACCGACTGATATTACAAAGGAAAAGGATTGTAAGTACTTAATTGAACGAGCAGTAGAGCATTTTGGTCGCCTTGATATTCTTATTAATAATGCAGGTACAGCTTCAGCTAATCCATTTGAATCGGTTAGTAGTGAGCTATGGCAGGCTGATTTAGATTTAAAAGTGTTTGGTGCTGTCAATTGTTCAAAATATGCTGTGCCTCATTTCCGTAAGGTTGGTGGCGGTGCAATTGTTAATGTGACTGCAGTAATGGCTAAAACACCACCAGCAAGTTCACTTCCTACTACTGTAAGCCGTGCTGCAGGGCTTGCATTAACGAAAGCTATGAGCAAAGACTTAGGTAAAGATAATATTCGTGTGAATTCTGTTTGTATTGGGCTTATTCGTAGTGATCAAATAGAGAAGAAATGGAAAGAAGAAGAGCCAAAGCTTTCGTGGGAAAATTATTCTCGCAAAGTAGGTCAAATGATTCCGCTTGGTCGCGTAGGGGATACTCAAGAAGCGGCAAATGTCATTACTTTTTTAGTATCAGATGCAGCTAGTTATGTGACAGGAACTTCTATTAATATTGATGGTGGTTCTGGACACGCTTTATAGAGTAATATTTTTGAAGAAAAGCTTATTCAGCGTTGTTTAAAAAATGAATGTAGAGCAGTTTTTAGACAACCTCTTTATTTGATGTATAGAAAAAGGATGGCTCAAAGTGCTTTGGAGTTATCCTTTTTTTTCTATTGTTTTCCTGAAATTATAATAGACAGAAAATTCCTACAGATGTAGAATAAACGTTATAGGGGGTGAAATGTGGCGAAATGTTGAACGAAAATATTACTTTGATGTTAAAGAGAGTTGTTCGTATTATTGTTCAGATTGGGATACTCAATATTTTTTATTACATGGGCGCCGGTATTGTTGCTTTACTACATGTACCTCTTCCGGGAAGTGTAATTGGATTACTATTATTAGCACTTTCACTCAATTTTAAAATAATTAAAGTAGAATACATTCAAGATGGAGCAGGTTTTTTAATTGGCGTATTAACCTTGTTTTTCATTCCTGCAACAGTAGGGGTGATTGACTACCCGGAACTTTTTTCAACCACTGGCCTATTGATTATTCTAGCCGTTATAGCGAGCACGCTAATCTCTATTTATGTTACAGGATTGCTTAGTCAAATGGTTGAGAAAAAAGAGCTGGCTAAAAAAGAAACAGAAGCCATTGTAGAAGACGGAGAGGGGGAATTAACTGTTGATTGAGATTATTGTTGTCGTTGGCACCGTTGTCTTATTCGTGTTATTTACAAAACTTTATCAACGTTTCCCACATCCTTTAATGATTCCACTAGTGACGACAACCATCGTCAGTGCAGTTGTGTTACTAGTTTTTAATATTCCATATTCTACTTATATGGAAGGAGGGAAATGGCTTCAAAAAATGCTAGGTCCAGCGGTTGTAGCACTTGCTTATCCTCTTTATAATCAGCGTGCAATCATTATGAAATATAAGTATGCTATTTTGTCAGGCATTTTTATCGCCATGATTACAGGCATGGTAACAATATTTGTTATGCTGAAATGGATTGGTGTCAATAAAAGCTGGATGCTGACGGCCTTGCCTAAATCATTAACGACACCTGTAGGTATGCAGGTGAGTGAGACAATTGGCGGCATTCCACCATTAACAGCTGTACTCGTAATGCTAGCAGGGTTTGTAGGTGCTATTATTGGACCGTTAGTTATTAAATACGGAAAAATTGACTCAGCCGTTAGTAGAGGTGTTGCAGTGGGTAGTGCTTCACATGGCGTTGGACTTGTTAAATTAAGAGAATACGGAGAACAAGAATTATCAGTAGGCTCGTTATCTATGGCCTTAACTGCAATTATTGGCGCATTTCTATGTCCGCTATTTGTTTATTTATTTTTGTGAAAAAAAGCTATATACAGAATCTGTATATAGTCTTTTAATTTTTTTCGATAATAAATTGAATTGTATGAGCAAGTCCTGTGTGGAGCATACCTTCATTTCGTACTTGTTCACCTGTGAAAAAATGGATAATTTTATAAGGTTGACACCATTTTAGAACATCTAATGGATCATATAAAAATTCAAGCTGTCTTGGGCCACCCGAGGCGTAAGGTAGTTGATAAATTGAATAAAGTTCCATCATAATACGACCTCCAGATTTTACAGAATCTACAATCCGCTTAAATACTTCTTGTTGCTGTTCAGCTGGAAAATGACCAAACACCATAATTGCAGCATCAAACATTTCTACTGGTAGTTGATCTTGAAGTAGGTCAGTAAGCTTTGTTTGAACTGTAACATTATGCTTTTCTGCGAGCTGTTCTGTTTTATCAAGACCGCTTTCGGCATAATCAAAGGCAGTTACTGTATGTCCTTGTAAAGCTAAAAATACAGCATTTCGACCTTCACCTTCTGCGTATGCAGCCACGTTTGGATGCCCTTCTAAGTAGTGTACATAGTCTTCTATAAATGCATTTGGTTGCTCACCATAAACATATTCGATTGTTTTGAATCGTTGATCCCATGTATTCATTCCGTTACCCCCTTACTAAATATTGTAAGTAAATTATGCTATAGAATCGACTTTTTTGCTCAGTTTTCATTAAAATCAACTATGCGTTGTGAATTAGCAAATAATAACTTCTAGAATAAAGTGTAAATGGGAGTTAGGAAAGGGCTATCTTGATATTGATAATTTAATAAAGTTAAGTGATTTATATGAAATTTCTGTAGACCGGCTTATTACAGGTGATAAAAACATCATACACCAGCAGCCTCTTATTCAAATAAATCTAATCAAAAAACTGGTGGGGATTTTTTGTGAGATGTTGGTAGATTATTTTTCCTATATTAGTTATGCTCTCTACGTGGTTCTGTTATTAAACGACAAAAAGCTACCTCTTTTTTGAGGTAGCTTTGTCATTAAATAATTGGTTTTCGTTCTTTTATGACACGAATTGTTTTTAATGTTGTATCTTCTGGTCCTTGAACTGGTAAACCGGCTTCAATATTCATTTGAATGTAACGAATATTTTCTTGAGTAATTATTTCCCCGGGAATAAAAATAGGAATACCAGGAGGATATACCATTATGAATTCTGCACAAATGCAATTATCCGCTTCTGCAAGAGGAACAACTTCAGTATCTGCATAAAATGCGTCACGTGGTGACATGGCAAGTGCTGGAATATCTGGGACATTAACGATTGCTTCAGTAATAGCAGCCTCTGAATCAAATGCTTTAGACATACGACTAAGAGCATTGATAAGGAGGTTAATTTCCTTTTTCGTATCAGCTAATGTCACTAAACATAAAATATTATATAGGTCTGACAACTCTACTTCGATATTAGCATTGTGGCGAAGCCATTCTTCAGCTTGATGACCAGAAATGCCTAAATCCTTAACACTTATCAATAGTTTTAACGGATCCATATCATAAGTTGCAGATGAGTTTAATTTTTCTTTACCAGCGCATTTTAAATGCGGAATTTGGTTAATGCGTTTTCGGGCATCTTTAGCCAAACGAAGTGCATCATCGATTAAATCATAACCATGTATTGCTAGTTGACGTCGAGCTGTGTCAAGCGAAGCGAGTAATGGATAAGATGTTGATGTTGTTGTTAGCATTGAGAAAACAGCTTGTACACGTTTTGCAGAGACAAGACCTTCACGTACATTTAGAATCGATGTTTGTGTCATGGAGCCACCAAGCTTATGTACGCTTGTAGCTGCCATATCGGCACCTGCCTCCATCGCAGAATAAGGAAGCTCATCATGGAACTTAATGTGTACACCATGGGCTTCATCAACAACTACTGGGATATTACGGCTATGGACTATTTCAACAATACGTTTTAAATCAGCTGTAAAGCCGTAATATGTTGGATTAATGACAAGAACTGCTTTTGTATCCGGATAAGCATTTAAAGCTTTTTCGACAGCTTCAGGCGATATTCCATGAGAAATACCATATTCACTATCTACTTCAGGATGAATAAAAATCGGGATTGCTCCAGCGAAAACAATCGCCGACATTATTGATTTATGAACATTCCGTGGCACTAGAATTTTATCACCTGGACCGACGACGGTCAGAATCATCGTCATAATGGCGCCACTAGTACCTTGAACGGAAAAGAATGTGTGATCAGCACCAAAGGCTTCGGCAGCAAGTGCTTGCGCTTCCTTAATTGCGCCTTTTGGTGAATGTAAATCATCTAGTGGAGCAATATTAATTAAATCAATTGATAAAACGTTGTCGCCGACGAATTCTCGGAAAGCAGGATCCATACCTTGCCCTTTCTTATGGCCTGGGATATGGAACTGAATTGGATGTCTGTTCCGATGTTTAAGTAATACGTCGAACAATGGAGTCTCTAATTGTGACAACGCAGGTACCACCTCACTTTATAATATCTAAGAAAACAAATGAATTATAGCACCTAATGACACGAAAAAATAGAGTTTGTAAAAAAAAATAAAAATAAAAGGTTTTTTTTGATAATTTCGAGAAATTAGTATAGAAGGGGGAGATACTATGGAATGGGATACACGTGTGACGAAGCTTTTAAATATTAAATACCCAATTATTCAAGGGGGATTAGCCTATTTGGCATATGCTGATTTAGCAGCAGCAGTGTCGAATGCTGGGGGACTAGGTCAAATAACAGCAATGAGTTTACGAGATCCTGACTTATTGCGCGCAGAGATTCATAAACTAAGAACATTAACGGATAAACCGTTTGGCGTAAATTTTGCAATTGGTATGTATGGTACTGGTTATGAAGATATGGTACGTGTTGCAGTGGAAGAAAAGGTACCAGTTGTTACAATGACTGGCGGAAATCCTGCACCTATTTTTGATATTTTAGAAGGAACGGAAATTAAAAAATTAGTACTTGTTGCTGCACGTAGACAAGCTCAAAAGGCGGAAGAGCTGGGAGCAGATGCTGTTATGGTTGTTGGGCAAGAGGGCGGGGGTCATCTTGGGCGCGATGATATTGGAACAATGGTGCTTGTGCCACAGGTTGTAGATAGCGTGAAAATACCTGTTATTGCATCGGGTGGAATTGGCGATGGCCGTGGCTGGATGGCAGCTCATGCACTAGGTGCAGAGGGAATTGAAATGGGTACGCGTTTTATAGCGACAAAGGAATGCGTTGATGCCTCTGAGGCTTATAAAGAAGCCTTAATCGCAAGCACCGAGGCAGATACGACTGTTATAAAACGCTCAATAGGTGCACCAGCACGAGCGTTGCGCAGTGAATTTACGGAAAAGATTTTAGAAATTGAGCGTACTACACCTACGTATGAGGCATTAAAAGATTATATTAGCGGAAAAGCAAATAAACGTTTTATTTATGATGGCGAGAAAGATGAAGGAATTGGCTGGGCTGGACAAGTTACTGGAATGATTCACGATATTCCAACAGTCGAGGAGCTTATTACTCGAATGCTTGCAGAAGCAGAAAGTATTCGGGTAAAATGGGCTTAACGACTATAGGTGGTAAGATGTATACGGGTTTAAGTTAATTTTCAGCAGGTGTCCAAACATCCGCTGAAATAGAGGAACTCAGTCTAAGAACGCCACGTCCTGTGGCAACGACTGAGTGACCAACATCGTGTGGGCCTAAAGCCTTTGGCGGATGCCACGGAATCGGAAAGGAGTTCTTAAAGGATGTTAGCCTAAAAATCATCGCATCCATGCGATAACGGCTAACTGACTTGTATCCTGCCGCTGACGCTACGCTTTCGCGCAATAAACATCTGCAGGCCTAAGCACAAAGCCGATTCCGGACGCAATTATGCCGAGGCATAATTGATCTGAAACTAAACCTTAGAGTGTACGCAACGATACTGCGGAATTTAAGCCTTTGGAGAGTCCTACTAAATGGCAGTAGCTTTTTGTGAAACCAGGCTCGGAGAATAAGGAAGACACAAAAACGAAAATCAAAAGATATAAGTTGTGTCACAGTAGAGATGTCTACATTTTTTTAGAAATGTATATGTTTATCGTATCGGGTCAGTAACATAAAGGTGGTTATGTCCAATGGAATACTCTTATCCGTTTTCAACTGATTGGTCAACTGAGGAAATTGTTGATGTTGTTCAATTTTTTGAAGGAATTGAACAAGCTTATGAAAAAGGCATTAAGCGTGAAGTAATGATGGCGAAATATCGTCGTTTTAAAGAAATCGTTCCTTCACAAGCTGAGGAAAAGTCAATTTTTCGTGAGTTTGAAGAAGCAAGTGGCTATGTCAGTTACCCTGTTGTGAAACAAACAAAAGAAGCAGCTGACGGTACGATTATTAAAGTTGTCCCGAAGCAACGTCGATAAAAAATGTGGACGTGAGTATTCTCACGTCCACATTTTTTTATTTGATAGCAATACACTATCTCTGTGTTAAAAATAAGCTTATTTCATATACTACATATACAACATTTTCCGGATTCTTTTTAAAAGCAGAGAAAAAATAAATAATTTCCTCAAACCCTCATCCACAAGAATATTCTTCAAACAAATTTTCATTTACTAGGGATAATAAAGTAAATTTTCCACAATATATAAATATAAGGTTTAGTCATTGAAAATTATTTTAGTTATTATGTCGCAAAAGGTAAAGCACAATCCGTGAAACTTTATTTTCCAACAATGATGTTATAAATAGGGAGTAAGCGGCTAAAGGTTTCTTCTGTTAATTGATGAAGTTGACTAGCTGACAGCTTGACAGCTTGATCTTTTGGAATATGTCGACCTACTAAAAATTCACCTTTTTTAACATCACGCAAACGAATAAGTAATTCATCTAACTTTTTTTCCTTTGCATCTTGCATGGAGATTGCTGCTGAAGACATATGATCCCCAGAGACAATGAAATCATCAGGAAGTTGCTGTAGCATTGCTTTGTTGGCAATTAAACGTTCAGCCATCACATTTTTTTGTGGAGCTTCATAAATAATAGCTAAGACGATGAATAAATGTGTGCCCCAAAGACCAATCTGAAAGTGAGGTAATGATTTATAACCTCTCTTGTACGGAGCGAAGGCAACCCAGCTGTCGTTTGGGGGATTTACTGTTCTTCGTGCATGCTTCGCAACATGAGGGTAAAATTCTTCTCCAAGATGGCTTGAAAAGAAGGAAGAAAAATCTTCTCCAAGCAATTGGAATTTTGGTCGTACACACGAATTTAATGCATCCATTCTTTGTTCTAAACCGTCTATTTGAAAAACATTGAAGTCTTTGTTAGTCCACTTTATTTTCGGCATTTTTTATTAACTCCTTTCGATTTATAAGGTTTATTTTATTAGGAAAATGGGAAAAAATCTTATAACAAGAACTTTATCGAATCTAATAAGTTTTGTGAAAAATAAAAAAAGGAAGTGATTTTTATGAAACCAATCGTAAAAATTATACGTAAAGTTGACATTGAAAAGCAATATGAACACATTTTACAATTAGAATTAGATTATGAATTAGCTTCGCTATTCTCGGCAATGAATGAAAAAAATGGGCTTGAAATTGAAAAAAGTAAAAAACGTCTCGCTGAAATTCAGCTGGAACTTGAAAGCTTGCACGCCTATGCGTGATAAAAAATTTATACCGATTTGAAAAATCACTTGCTGAAAATTCCGACAGCAGGTGATTTTTATTGCTATAAAGGGTAAAATAGACATTATATCATAATGGGAAGTTATATTTTCAAGGAAGTATTATGTGCTACGTAGTAACAAAACGTCATGAGAAATCAAGCCTTAAGTAGTGAGAAAGTTGAAAAGTATTTTAAGTAGGCTAAGTGCATAGGGCCTTTTCTTATAATCGAAGGGTGGGTTTTTATGGATTTACAACAAATTGATCAATTTGCGAAAAGTATTATATTTGAAGCGGGTAGCCGTATTCGAGAGGCCTTTTCGTACAATTTAGTTATCGAGACTAAATCAAGTGCAAATGACCTTGTCACAAATATTGACCGTGAAACAGAATTATTTTTTATAGAAAAAATACGAGATTTCGATCCGACCCACAAAATTTTAGGGGAAGAGGGAATGGGAGAGGCAGTAGAGTCGTTAGAAGGTGTCGTATGGATTATTGATCCAATCGACGGCACGATGAATTTTGTGAAACAACATCGTCATTTTATGATTTCTATCGGTATTTTTGTTAACGGGGTAGGGAAGCTTGGTTACATATTTGATGTAATGCGTGAAGATTTATTTTATGCGATTGCAGGTGAAGGGGCATGGTACAATGATTCACCATTACGTAAATTGCAGTCAGTCAAAATGGAAGAATCGGTCATTGGTATAAACGCACACTGGGTAGCGCCAAATCGACATATTCACCATGAAAAAGTAATTGAAATGGTTCGGAAAGTACGTGGTACACGGTCATATGGTTCAGCCGCAATGGAAATAGCGTTTGTTGTCAGTGGTAAATTAGATGCTTATGTATCTATGCGACTTTCTCCATGGGATATAGCGGGAGGTACTATTATAGCTAAGGAAGTTGGTGCCATTGCCACTAATTTACATGGTGAGAGCTTTGATTTTCTGCATCAGGATACTTTTATCATTGCTAACCCTTCAATTCACAAAGTATTATTAGAAAAATATATTGTGCCTTATAAATAATGAAGGAGCCGTCTATTTTTTAGACAGGCTCCTTCTTACTTTAGTCCATAAAATTCTTATTAAAGTAATCCTTGCTCACGCAGTTTACGTTTCATTTTAAAGGCTGTCATAAAGATGACACAAGTAGCCACAATGCCTGCTATTATACCTAATACACTACCAGCTGCCACTGAATATCCGATAGAACACATTGCTAAAACAGCCGCTAATGCGTAAACGGCCATTACGAATTTTGCACGATTCATAGCCGAGCCTCCTATATTAAAAATTTGCAAATCAAATATATTTTTTAGAATGAGGAAAATTCTAATAAGGACATTTCTACCCTTCTTGTGCTATAATATCACAGTTAAACATTCGAAAAAAGAATATGGAGTGGAATAATGACAAACTTACGTCAAGATCTTCGCAATATCGCAATTATCGCACACGTTGACCATGGTAAAACTACTTTAGTCGACCAATTACTAAAACAATCAGGTACATTCCGTTCAAACGAACGTGTTGAAGAACGTGCAATGGACTCTAACGATATTGAACGCGAACGTGGTATTACGATTTTAGCTAAAAATACAGCAGTAAACTATGAAGGAACTCGTATCAACATCCTTGATACGCCTGGACACGCTGACTTCGGTGGTGAGGTAGAACGTATTTTAAAAATGGTAGATGGCGTTGTACTAGTTGTCGATGCGTATGAGGGTTGTATGCCACAAACACGTTTTGTGTTGAAAAAAGCATTAGAACAACGTTTAACACCAATCGTTGTTGTTAATAAAGTAGACAAAGATTCAGCTCGTCCACTAGAAGTAGTAGATGAAGTACTTGAATTATTCATTGAACTAGGTGCAGATGAAGATCAATTAGACTTCCCTGTTGTCTATGCTTCAGGTGTAAATGGTACAGCTTCTTTAGACGCTGATCCATCTAAGCAAGAAGCGGATATGGAATGTCTATTTAAGAAAATTATCGAAGCTATTCCAGCACCAATTGATAACTCAGAAGAACCATTACAATTCCAAGTTGCTTTACTTGACTATAATGACTTCGTTGGACGTATCGGTATTGGTCGCGTATTCCGCGGAACAATTTCTGTAGGTCAACAAGTATCTCTTATGAAGTTAGACGGAACAGTGAAAAACTTCCGTGTAACGAAAATCTTTGGTTTCTTCGGCTTAAAACGTGAAGAAGTTGAGACAGCAAAAGCTGGTGACTTAATCGCCGTTTCAGGTATGGAAGACATCAACGTTGGTGAAACAGTTTGCCCTGTTGAGCACCCAGAAGCGCTAACGCCATTACGTATTGATGAGCCAACTTTACAAATGACTTTCTTAGTAAACAATTCTCCATTCGCAGGTCGTGAAGGGAAATGGGTTACTTCTCGTAAAGTAGAAGAGCGTTTACGTGCTCAATTACAAACAGACGTATCTTTACGTGTTGAAGATACTGATTCTCCAGATGCTTGGACAGTTTCAGGTCGTGGGGAGCTTCACTTATCTATCCTTATCGAAAACATGCGTCGTGAAGGCTTCGAATTACAAGTGTCAAAACCACAAGTAATCGTGCGTGAAATCGACGGCGTGAAATGTGAACCTTACGAACGCGTTCAAATCGATGTGCCTGAAGAAAATGTTGGTTCAATTATTGAATCAATTGGTACACGTAAAGGTGAAATGCTTGATATGGTGAACAACGGCAGTGGTCAAGTTCGTTTAACGTTCTTAGTACCAGCTCGTGGATTAATCGGTTATACAACTGAATTCATGTCGATGACAAAAGGTTTCGGTATTATCAACCATACGTTCGATTGCTACCAACCGTTATTACCAGGAAAAATTGGTGGCCGTCACCAAGGTGTACTAGTTTCAATGGAAACGGGTAAATCAACAACTTATGGTATGATGCAAATTGAAGACCGTGGTACACTGTTCTTGGAGCCAGGTACAGATATTTACGAAGGTATGATCGTTGGAGAAAATACTCGTGACGCTGATATCACTGTAAACATCACAAAAATGAAACAAAAAACAAACATCCGTTCAGCAAACAAAGACCAAACGAATGTTATTAAAAAGCCACGTATTTTATCACTAGAAGAAGCGCTTGAATACTTAGGTGATGACGAGTACTTAGAAATCACACCAGAATCTATTCGCCTTCGTAAACAAATTCTAGATAAAAACGAACGTGAGAAAGCAGCGAAAAAATTACGTAACGCAGAACAATAATTTTCCGCTGACATGAAAGGAAGAGGAGTCTTGGCTATTAAGTCCGCTTTATTGGGTCAACTGAATTTTATTCAAGTTGCTGCACAGACAAATGCAGAGGAAACAGCAAATGCCTATGAAAAAATGGCAGGGATTACGCGTTTTTTATATGAAAACTTACCTACCAAAGAAATGGCAGGTTATGTTCTGTTTGCTCTAGTGTTTTTGCTCTCTGCACTTGTTTATAAACTAGGCTTTGCAAAGAAATTAAAACTAACACAAAATATTGTTATTTATATTTTCCTGTTCTTAGGATGTACTTTATTAACATTTTTTGCGTTATATCTTCCTATGGTCGAAGGTCTTATTGTAGCGGCATTAATTCTAATCGTCTATAAAACACGTTTATGGCGTGAAAAAAGAGAAGAGCAACAAGCTGCTAATCAATGAGAGTAGCTTGGCTCCTATACCGTGAAACTTGTATTGAGTTTTTAAGTAATAAAACAGCCTTAGCATTAATTTGCTAAGGCTGTTTTATTTGGTATAGTAAAAAATTTTATCGTTTTAAGCCATCTACATATAAACGATTGGCTACGGAACCCATTTTCAATCGATTGTGTCTCTCAAACCTAAATTGATAGGCACCGAAATCTTCCGATATGAATAAGTTAATGTCGATAGGCTTATTTTCATGAATCAAGGAGGAAATGGAATGCGTTGGCTTAATAAAGGTTTACTATTTAGTATTGTTGCTTTGTTACTCCTTTCTTTGACGGCGTGTAATAAAACGGAGCTTGAAAAAGTCAAAGTTGGAGAAGTGACACGCTCGATTTTCTATGCGCCTCAGTATGTAGCACTTGAAAAAGGGTACTTCAAGGATGAAGGGCTTTCCGTTGAGCTACAAACAATTGCAGGTGGCGATAAGACAATGACGGCGTTACTTTCTGATGGAATTGATATCGCCTTAGTTGGATCGGAAACTTCTATTTATGTAACACTTCAAGGCTCCAATGACCCGATTCAAAATTTTGCTCAATTAACACAAACAGATGGCACATTTTTAGTTGCACGCAAAAAGATGGATAATTTTTCGTGGGATCAGTTGAAAGGCTCTACATTTTTAGGGCAACGTAAAGGTGGAATGCCACAAATGGCGGGCGAGTTCGTACTGAAAAAGCATGGCATTGACCCTGCGAATGATTTAAAACTCATTCAAAACATTGATTTTGCTAATATTTCTACAGCCTTTGCTTCTGGAACTGGGGACTATGTACAGTTATTTGAACCAACAGCTAGCATGTTTGAGAAAGAAGGTAAGGGCTATATTGTCGCTTCGTTTGGTACTGAATCTGGGCAATTGCCTTATACATCGTTTATGGCGAAAAGCAGCTATTTAAAGGACAAAGCGAAAACAGTTCAAGGCTTTACAAATGCATTGAAACGAGCACAGGACTTTGTACAAAAAGCGACTCCGGCCGAAATAGCGAAAATTATTCAGCCATATTTTGAAAATGTTGATATTGGATTAATTGAAACAGTAGTAGAGCGTTATAAATCACAGGGTTCCTATGCTACAGATCCTATTTTGGATAATAAGGAATGGGATAATTTGCAAACGATAATGGAGGCAGCAGGTGAACTTCCTCAACGGGTGGATTATGATAAGCTTGTGAATACAACCTTTGCTAAAAAGGCTGTTGAGTAATATGGAAATTTTAAAACTAGAAAATATTCACCATAGCTACTTTTCGAATACGCAGGCAAAGGAAGTTTTACGTGATATCAATTTAGATATTCGTGAAGGTGAGTTTGTTTCTTTTATAGGGCCGAGCGGATGTGGGAAAACGACATTATTATCAATTATTGCGGGTTTATTTTCGTCTACAGAAGGCAAGGTATACATTGATGGTGAGGAAATTTCAACGCACAATCAGTCTCTCATTGGCTACATGCTTCAGCAAGATTATTTATTTCCTTGGAAAACAATAGAAGAAAATGTCACAATTGGTTTGAAAATCATGGAGCGAAGCAATAAAACACATAAAGTAACTGCAAATGCACTTTTGCAAGAAATTGGTTTACCGCATGTAGGAAACAACTATCCGAGAGAATTATCTGGTGGCATGCGTCAACGAGTAGCACTTGCAAGAACTTTAGCAGTGGATCCTAAAATTTTATTGCTAGATGAACCATTTTCAGCTCTGGATTATCAGTCTAAATTAAAATTGGAGGACTTGGTTGTTGAAACCTTAAAGGCCTATAAAAAAACGGCAGTTCTTGTGACACATGATATTGGTGAAGCCATTGCGATGAGTGAACGGGTATTTCTATTCTCTGCCAATCCAGGTACATTGCATAGAGTATTTGAAATACCATCAGAGTTACAAGAGCTTTCACCTTTTGATGTTCGACAGCATCCAGCATATTCAGATATATTCCAAACTATTTGGAAGGAGCTGGAGAGTCTTGGATAATACATTATTTAAACAGTATCAGCAAATGCTAAAAAAAGAAAAGCGCTATGTTCGAGTATATCAGCTTATCATCTTAATAGTATTTTTCGTTGGGTGGGAGCTTCTTTCGAGATTTGGATGGATCGACCGATTAATTTTCAGTTCACCAACGCATGTATGGCACACATTAGTAGAAAAAGTAAGCGATGGTACGTTAACACTTCACGTTGGTGTTACTTTAATGGAAACGATTATTGGCTTTATCGCCGGAACACTAATAGGTACTTTAATAGCAATCGTATTGTGGTGGTCACCAATGCTATCGAAGGTACTAGATCCATATTTAGTTATTTTAAACGCCATGCCGAAAGTTGCCTTAGGGCCAATTTTAATAGTCGCTCTTGGTCCTGGTTATTTTTCTATTGTCGCGATGGGTGCGTTGATTTCAATAATTATTACAACCATCGTAGTTTATACAGCTTTTAAAGGGGTTGATCCAAACTACAGCAAAGTATTACAAACTTTTGGGGCAACCAGATGGCAAATATTTAGAGAAGTTATTTTACCAGCTTCTTTCCCAACGATTATTTCTACTTTGAAAGTAAATGTAGGACTTTCTTGGGTAGGTGTTATTGTTGGTGAATTTTTAGTTGCCTCAAAAGGGCTTGGTTATTTAATTATTTACGGCTTCCAGGTGTTTAATTTTAATCTTGTGCTTATGTCACTGCTCATCATCGCCTTTTTTGCGACGATTATGTATCAGGTTGTAGAGTTGATTGAGAAGGCGATTGTAAAAAATAATGGTTGAACGACAAAGGAGGTGTCTCAAATATATTGAGCCACCTCCTTCATTTTTTGAAAAACTATTATGTTAATGAGATTAAGGTATCCCATTAAATAAAGTATGGCTCTACGGCAAAACGAGTGGTAGATTTCCGTTCCAGCTGGGCGCTTTGTTGTTGCTGTCGCTACGCTTTCGCACAGATAAAACATTTGCTGTCGCTACGTTAGCACTACGCTTTCGCACAGAGCAAAGCTTCCTGGGGGCGTCCGATGAGCCGCTTCGCTGCAGGATCTCGGGCCAACACGATGTTGGTCACGAAGGCGTTATCACAGGACGTGATGGTTTTAGCCTTCGTTCCCCTTTCGCTGATCCCCAAGGAGTCGCCAGCCTCCACTCCAATCAACCACTTCGCATAACGTGTATCTTCTGCATGTTACACTAATTTATAGTGATAAAACAAAACTTCAGCAGCAAATGTTTTCTGGCGAAAGCGAAGCGTCAGCGGCACCAGTTTTACAATCGTGTCACTGTAATAAGCCTATTAATTTGATATATCTAAAGAACCACAACATTCACGGAAATTTCTTTGAACATTTGTTTTTAAACACTATAAAGGAGGTGTCTCAAATAATGAGTCACCTCCTTCGGTTGATCAGTTAAAATTCTTTATCCATTTGTGGAGAAGTACGATAAAAACGGAAATTTCCTGTTTCAATGCGTGAAATGGTGTTTTCTTCAATACGATCATGGCATGCACCACACATATACGTATGAATTGGTCGATTGCGCAATTTTTTTGCTAGCGGTAAATTATCATCTAAATTGTTAATTGTATCGCAAATAACGCATTTTACGCGCATTGCATTCCCTCCTACTCAGCACGAATAGCTAATACATTTTTGATAGGGTTGTCTACATTTGAACCGTCTCTAAATAGCACATGAACAGGACCATCTTCTAGTAATGGTTTACCATCTTGGCTATATTTTAAAATGAATGTATAAGCTTCTTCGATTGTAAATGTATATTCTTTGCCATCTTCACATTCAATGACGATTGTTGTTGCTTCAGGTTTAATTTCAGCATTTTTCAAGAAATGACTTAATTCGATCCCAAAAGTACC
This sequence comes from Lysinibacillus sp. NPDC094177, assembly GCF_050279145.1. Taxonomy (NCBI): domain Bacteria; kingdom Bacillati; phylum Bacillota; class Bacilli; order Caryophanales; family Bacillaceae; genus Lysinibacillus; species Lysinibacillus sp. NPDC094177. The sequence continues at coordinate 174,503 of NZ_JBNNTW010000002.1, forward strand.
TGTTTCCATCCCTTTGCGGTCAAATTTTCGTTCAGATTTCAATGTTGGTGGGAAAGTGGCTCCTTCCATAATCTCACGTGACCAGTGAGCACCTACCTCACGCATATATTTAATATCCGAATCTTCCTCAACTTCTTTTGCATCGAAGTATGTTTTTAAATCTAATTTACGATCATCGAAAATCCAAACAGTGGGATCTAATGTTAATTGGAATGAAACTGCGCCCTTGATAGGAATTATTGTTTCCATAATAGAAATCCTCCTCAAATCTTGTATATCCATGAAATAGTATAACGCTAATGACTAGAGATAATAAAGAAATATAATTCGATTTCTCTATTTTCCAATGTAGACACTTGCATTTTTAACGACTAAAAGCTAAACTTTATTAAGATAGAATCGAAGAAATATCAGATAATGGGGGCGTCCTCATGGATACTAAATCACAAACTTCTTTTCAAGAGAAGGCTTTGGAGCTTTTAGTTGCTGATGCAGACAAAATTGCTCGCCTCATTCGAGTACAAATGGATCATTTAACAATGCCACAATGCCCTTTATATGAAGAAGTATTAGATACACAAATGTTCGGCCTTTCACGTGAAATTGACTTTGCTGTAAAGCTTGGACTCGTTGATCGCGAAAAAGGCAAAGAAATTCTCGATTCACTCGAGAAAGAACTTTCTGTATTACATGACGCGTATACAGACAAATAAAAAGAAAAAACTCAAACGCAATTTGCGATTTGAGTTTTTTTTCTAGAATGAGGTTTTCCGATGAAACAATATTTAAAACGTTATGCACAAAATTTTGATTACCCATTATTTTTTACATTCATATTTTTAAGCTTATTTGGATTAGTAATGATTTATAGCTCAAGTGTGATGGTGGCGATTGTAATAAAAAAACAAGATCCAGATTATTTTTATCACAAGCAAGTAATCAATTTAATTGTAGCTTTTCTTGGGTTTTTAGCAGCAGCATTCTTCCCGTATAAGCATTATGCGAATAAAAAAGTTATGTTGATACTTACAGCTGTGTTAGTTGTGCTATTTACTTGGGTAAAAGTAGCTGGTAATGGTGATGAGGTAGGAATAGGGTCTAAAAGTTGGATACACGTTCCAGGTTTAGGAAACTTTCAGCCTTCTGAATATGCAAAGCTATTTATAATTTTATATTTTGCCGCTGCATTTTATCGGAAAGGACAAAAATATACGCTTGAAAAGCTACAACCAACAGAAATATTTTATCCAATATTCCTTTGGATTCTTGTTGTTGCTGGTGTAGCCTTTGAAACCGATTTGGGAGCAAGTATTATTCTTTGTGGAATTGCTGTTTCTGTTGTAGCAGCAAGTGGCATTCCGTTTAAAACATTTTGGAAGTTCTTCGGAGTACTAGGAGCTTTTGGTGGAATCATCTTTGGTATACTAATGTTGTTTAAAGGAAATATGTTAACTACAAACCGTATGGGACGTCTTCAATCATACATAAACCCTTTTAATTATGAAAATGGTAGTGGTCACCAAGTTGTCAATAGTTATTATGCAATTGGTGGAGGCGGTTTAGAAGGAAGAGGTCTCGGTCAGTCAATTCAAAAATTGGGGTATTTACCTGAACCACAAACCGATTTTATTATGGCGATTATTATGGAGGAACTAGGTATTTGGGGAGTTCTTATCGTTTTAGGTGGTTTGGGATTTATTGTATATAAAGGATTGTCGATTGCGTTGCGCACGAAAGACCCACTAGCGCGTATGATTGCGGCAGGTATTGCGAGCTGGATTGGCTGGCAAACGTTTATCAATCTTGGGGGTGTAACTGGGTTAATCCCGTTAACTGGTGTAACGCTACCTTTTATTAGCTATGGCGGGACATCTATAATTATTCTATCTTTAGCGATGGGAATATTGATCAATGTTTCTATGTTTGAAAAGATAGAAAGGAGAAAAACACAATCATAAAGGGGGATATCAATGGAATCGATCAAAAAAATTCTCGTAGCCAATCGAGGAGAAATTGCAATTCGTATTTTCCGTGCATGTACGGAGTTGAATATTCAAACTGTTGCTATTTATTCTCGGGAGGACAGTGGGGCGTTCCATCGCTTTAAAGCAGATGAGGCCTATTTAGTGGGAGCTGGCAAGAAACCAATTGATGCTTATTTAGATATTGAGGGCATTATTACAATCGCTAAAGATGCAGATGTTGATGCGATTCATCCGGGTTATGGCTTTTTATCTGAAAACGTAGAATTTGCACGTCGATGTGAAGAAGAGGGCATTGTCTTTATTGGGCCAACTTCTAAGCACTTAGATATGTTTGGAGACAAGGTGAAGGCGCGAGAACAAGCAATTGCTGCAGGTATTCCTGTTATTCCTGGTACAGATGGTCCAGTAGCTGATTTAGCAGAGGTAGAGGCTTTTGCTAACACATACGACTATCCAGTTATGATTAAGGCAGCGCTAGGCGGCGGTGGTCGAGGTATGCGCCTTGTTCATACAGAAGAGGAGCTAGCTTCCTCCTATGAACGTGCAAAATCAGAGGCGAAGGCAGCATTTGGCTCTGATGAGGTGTATGTAGAAAAGGCCATTATTAAGCCGAAGCATATTGAAGTACAAATTATTGGTGATCAACAGGGCAATATCATTCATTTATATGAGCGTGATTGCTCGATACAACGTCGTCATCAAAAGGTTGTTGAAATCGCACCATCTAATTCAATTTCGGAAGATTTAAGAAGCCGAATTTGTGATGCAGCTGTTCAATTAATGAAAAATGTCTCATACATAAATGCAGGGACAGTAGAATTTTTAGTTGCAGGTGAGGATTTTTATTTCATCGAGGTCAACCCTCGTATTCAAGTAGAGCATACGATTACTGAAATGATTACGGGTGTCGATATTGTGCATGCCCAAATTAAAGTGGCAGCAGGCTACGGTCTGCATAGTGAGGAAATTCATATTCCACAACAGGCGGATGTTCCAATGATTGGCTATGCGATTCAAGCACGTGTCACAACGGAAGACCCAGCTAATGACTTTATGCCAGATACAGGGAAGCTCATGGTGTACCGTTCAAGCGGTGGCTTTGGTGTACGATTAGATGCCGGTAATGGCTTCCAAGGGGCTGTTGTAACACCGTACTATGATTCACTACTGGTGAAAATTTCAACATCAGGGATGACGTTTAAAGAAGCCGCAGCAAAAATGGACCGTAATTTAAAAGAGTTCCGTATTCGTGGGGTAAAAACGAATATTCCATTCTTAAATAATGTCGTGACGCACGAGAAATTTTTAACGGGTGCATTTGATACAAGCTTAATCGATACAACACCTGAACTATTTAATTTCCCTGTGCGCAAGGACCGTGGGACAAAGCTCTTAAGTTATATTGGTAATGTGACGCTAAATGGCTTCCCAGGAGTAGAGAAGAAGGCGAAACCAATTTTTGTACAGCCGAGCATCCCAAAAGTTGATAAATTAATCGTTCCTCCGGCGGGAACAAAACAAATTTTAGATGCCCAAGGAGCAGATGGGCTTGTGAAATGGATTCTGGAGCAAGAAGAAGTGCTATTAACAGATACAACTTTCCGAGATGCACACCAATCACTGCTTGCTACACGTGTACGTTCACAGGATATGTTCGAAATTGCAGACGCAACAGCGCGCATGATGCATGATTTCTTCTCACTCGAAATGTGGGGTGGCGCGACGTTTGATGTGGCGTACCGTTTCTTAAAAGAAGACCCATGGGAGCGCCTTGCAAAGCTGCGTGAACAAGTACCGAATGTGCTATTCCAAATGTTATTGCGTGGTGCGAATGCCGTTGGCTACACAAACTACCCAGACAATTTAATTCGTGAATTTATAGCTGAATCAGCGGCATCAGGCATTGATGTATTCCGTATTTTCGATAGCTTAAATTGGATTAAAGGAATGGAAGTAGCCATTGATGCTGCACGTCAATCTGGTAAAATTGCGGAAGCTGCCATCTGTTACACAGGAGATATTTTTGATGAAACAAGAGCAAAATATTCAGTTCAATACTACAAGGAAATGGCAAAGGAGCTAGAGGCAGCAGGTGCCCATATTTTAGCGATAAAAGATATGGCTGGTTTATTAAAGCCAGAAGCAGCGTATCGTTTAATTTCCGAGTTAAAAGAGACGACAAATCTGCCAATCCATCTGCATACGCATGATACAAGTGGTAATGGTATTTATTTATATGCCAAGGCGATCGAGGCAGGGGTGGACATCATTGATACGGCGCTCGGTTCAATGGCGGGCTTAACGTCACAGCCAAGTGCAAACTCCTTATATTATGCAATGAAGGGTAGTAAGCGTGAGGTTCGTGCCGATATCGATGCGCTTGAAAAATTATCGTACTACTGGGAAGATGTACGTAAGTATTATAAAGATTTTGAAAGCGGCATGATTAGCCCACATTCAGAAATTTATGTCCATGAGATGCCAGGCGGCCAATACAGTAACCTGCAGCAACAAGCCAAAGCAGTTGGCCTTGGGGACAGATGGGAAGAAGTGAAGCGCATGTATTCCCGCGTAAACCTTCTATTTGGCGATATTGTCAAAGTAACCCCATCTTCGAAAGTAGTCGGTGATATGGCGTTATTTATGGTGCAAAACGATTTAAATGAAAGCACTGTACTGACAAGAGGGCAAACTATTGATTTCCCGGATTCTGTGATTGAGTTCTTCCAGGGCTATTTGGGACAACCGCATGGTGGCTTCCCAGAGGCTCTTCAAAAGGTTGTGTTAAAGGATCGTGAAGCAATTACGGTAAGACCTGGCGAGCTACTGGAGCCTGTGAATTTTGAGCAACTAGAGGCGGTACTAGAGGAAAAATTAAATCGTTCCGTTACAAAGCAGGATGTGCTAGCGTTTGCTTTGTATCCGAAAGTGTTTGAAGAGTATTCAAAAACAGTGAACTCCTTCGGCAATATTTCGGTATTAGATACGCCAACATTCCTCTATGGATTAAAACTAGGTGAAGAAATCGAAGTCGAGATCGAAAAAGGAAAAACACTGATTATTAAGCTTGTTTCCATTGGTGAACCACAACATGATGGTACGCGTGTTATTTACTTTGAGCTAAACGGTCAATCCCGCGAACTGGTGATTCAAGATATGACTGTCGAAGTAGATGGCAGCCTGGCATTAAAAGCAGATCCAAGTAATCCAAATCAAATTGGAGCAACGATGCCAGGTACGGTCTTAAAGGTAGTTGTAGCAAAAGGAAGCCCTGTAAAACGTGGGGATCACTTATTAATTACCGAAGCGATGAAAATGGAAACAACCGTCCAAGCACCGAGAGACGGCGTCGTGAAAGAAGTATACGCTAGTGCGGGCGATGCCATTTCAACAGGTGATTTGTTAATTGAAATTGAATAATTGGTAGTAAAGAAGGTTATTAGATTGCTTTTATAGCATACTAATAACCTTTTTTATTTTTACACTGCAGGGTCTCATCTGTGACTAACCCCCAAGGAATCGCCCATCATGGATAAAAACTGAAAATGTTCCGATAAAACGAGATAATATTCCGATAAAAGCTAAAATTGTTCCGATAAAATGGTATTTTGTTCCGATAAATCTACAAAGTATTCATATAAAAATAAATTCATTACAATAACGTTGATTTCTGTTTCGACTGGGCGTCAGGAATAACAGGATGTTTGTCACGATGGCGTTATCACAGGACAGGATGTTCTTAGCCTCCATTCCTCTGCCTGCTCTCATCTGTGATAAATGTCATCCAACTTATGGTGATGAACCTATTAATTTACTATTTTACGATAATAAAATTATCGATATTTTAACACATTTAAATAGAAGCATTTGAAAAAATAAAAAAGATTCGCCATATTTTTGGATGGCGAATCTTTTTCTACTATTATTTGTTTTTTTCATTATAATTGCTGCGTGCAACTAGCATTACCATGTAGCAAAGTAGACCAAATAGAATTGAAATTAATAACGAATGAAGTAATGCAACTATAAGATTCAATTTAGTTAGGACTACTAACATACCAGCAATCACTTGTAAAATTACTATAGTGAAGGCAATGATCCAGCCATAGTAAATAACACGTTGATTTTTATATTCTTTTACCGCGTGCCAAGTTATGTATGCAAGCCAAATGAAAAAGATAAGAACAGCTAGGCGATGCCCCATTTGTATCCATTCATACATATTATTAAAAGATGCGAATGGTGTGTCATTATAGCAAAATGGCCAGTCAGGACATATTAAGCTAGAATCTGTATGGCGAACAAGTGCCCCTGTATAAACGACTAAATAAGAATAAATTGTGACAGCAATCGTATGCCAACGCAATTTTTTACCAATAAAAACGTTATCGGCATCAAATTTCCGATCCACTTCAAATACAATCATAGAAAGAAGGAGAACAGCAGCAAAGGAAATAAGAGAAATCCCAAAGTGGAGTGCTAGTATGAAATCACCTTGTCCCCACAACACTTGAGCTGCTCCAATAAGAGCTTGTGCGATTAAGAAAAACATCGCTAAGAAACCTAATAATTTTACTTCGCGAATATGACCGAGTTTACGCCATGTCCAAATTGTTAACGCAAGAATTGAAATAGATACGACTCCAGTTACAAGACGATGCGAAAATTCAATTAAGACTGCTGGTGTAATTTCTTTTGGAATAAGAGAACCATTACAATCAGGCCAGTTTCGACCACAGCCTAAGCCACTATCTGTTTTGGTAACAAGTGCTCCACCTAGTAAAATAAGGAGCATTCCAACTGTAGCGGCAACAGCAAACCATTTCATATACCTATTGTGTTGCATAAAATGAGTCACCTACTTTATCTATGAACATTACATGAAAGTAATGTTTCTGCTAATAGATAATATCGAAAATACAGGTAAAAAACAACTTGTAAAGAGTAGGGAGTATTAGATGTCACTTCCATTTCACAAATTGTTCATAATTTCGTACTTTAACCTTCACAATTCATTTTAGAAAATGTTTTACTATAGATATGTTGTTTTTAATTATATTTCTAGACAAAGCTAATTTTTACAACTTCATCTAAATTTCACTTAATGTCTAGAAATCAATCGCAAATTTCGCTATAGTAATTGGTAGCGGAATATGCTTACAAAAATGAAAGGAGAGGTATCATGTCAAACGGTCGTGCACTGACGGCTACTAGAAATGGTGGACCAGAATCAACATCTGTTGTAAAAGATTTCTTAGCACTAATAAAAATTGGAATCGTTAACTCGAATCTTGTCACAACGTTTACAGGGATGTGGCTGGCATTTCAATTTACTAGTAGACACTTCTTGCAAGAGCTTGATGTCATATTGTTCACCATGCTGGGTGCGGCATTCATTATAGGTGGCTCGGGCGCAATGAATAACTTTATTGATCAGGATATTGATCCAATCATGAAAAGAACGAAAGCAAGACCGACAGTAACGGGTAGATTTAAGCCGAATTTTGTATTGACCATTGCCCTCTCATTTTTAATTGTAGGTGAAATTTTGTTATTTGCGGCATCGTTTGCGGCCGGCATGTGGGGACTTGTAGGAATATTTGCTTATGTTGTTCTGTACTCAATGTGGTCAAAGAGGAAGCATGTTAGTAACACGGTTGTAGGAAGTATTTCAGGGGCTATTCCACCAGTTATTGGGTTTGCAGCTGTTGAGCCTAAATTAGGTGCTGGAGCACTTGCCTTATTCCTTATCATGTTTGCATGGCAACCACCGCATTTTTATGCGCTTGCTATGAAACGTACTGAGGAATATCGTGCAGCTAACATACCAATGCTACCTGTAGTAAAAGGATTTAAACGAACTAAGTACTCGATGTTATTCTGGATTCTTTTATTATTACCGTTACCTTTCCTTTTACCAGAGCTTGGAGTTGGCTTCTTAATTCTTGCCACTGCATTGAACTTGGGCTGGTTGATTCTAGCTTTTAAAGGCTTTAACACAAAAGATGATATGAAATGGGCAAATAAAATGTTTATCTATTCGTTGAATCATATGACCATATTATTTGTATCCATCATAATTTTTGCGTTGTTTAGCTAAATTTAGGAATTCTTTCTTTTCCTAAAGAATTCATATAGACAGAACTTATTTCCTAGGTACACATGAAAATACAACAAAGAAAGAGGGGTTTAATTAAGCTATGATGAAAGGGCTTAAAAAATGGCGTCTTTTTTCACTACTAGCAGTGATGATGGTTTTCCTTTCTGGTTGTGGTGAAGATTATATTTCTGCACTAAAACCATCTGGTCAAGTAGGTAAAGAACAATACAACCTATTAATGTTAGCTACTGGAATTATGACGTTAGTTGTAGTAATAGTATCCGTTATCTATTTACTTGCATTCTTAAAATTCCGCCGTTCAAAAGTTGGCGAAAACGTTATTCCTAAGCAAGTAGAAGGAAGTCACACTCTTGAAGTAATTTGGACAGTTATTCCGATTATTTTATTATTAATCTTAGCTGTACCAGTTGTTACGGCTACTTACAAATTTGCAGATGTTGCTGCGATGGACGAAGTAGACGAAAACGGTAACAAAACAGCACTTACAGTAAATGTAACTGCACATTTATATTGGTGGGAGTTTGAATACCCTAACCAAGGTATTATAACTGCACAAGAGTTAGTTGTACCAACAGGTCAAAAAGTTTACTTTAACTTAAAAGCTGCCGATGTTAAGCACTCATTCTGGATTCCTGCTGTAGGCGGTAAAATGGATACGAACGTAGATAACTTAAACAAGTTCTATCTAGAATTCGATAAAGAATCAAAAGACCTTAAAGACGGCGTATTCTATGGTAAATGTGCTGAGTTATGTGGTCCTTCACATGCTTTAATGGACTTCAAAGTTAAAGCATTAACACCAGATGCATTTGATGCATGGGTAGCTTCAATGAAAACAACAGATAAAAAAATGCCTGATAAAACTTCAGCTGATCTTGGGGAAGCAACATTTGCTAAGAGCTGTATGGGTTGTCATGCTGTATCTGGTACAAGCGGTCCAGGTTCAAAAGGTCCTAACTTAACTACATTTGGTGACCGTAACCGTGTTGCTGGTATGTTAGAACATAATGAAGAAAACTTAAAAGCTTGGATTAAGAATCCTGAACAATTCAAACCAGGTAACTTAATGATGAATGCAGATGGTACTGCGCCAGTTTATGGCGATTTAACTGACGAAGAAATTCAAGCTCTAGCAACTTATATCATGGGCTTATCTGTTGAGAAATAATTTTAAGTTTTATGTAACAAACTTTGAGGGAGGTAAAAGTTGTGAGCTCATACACACAGAAAAAGGGCTTTGGAGCAACTGTCTGGGACTACATTACAACTGTTGACCATAAAAAGTTAGCAGTAATGTATTTATTAGCCGGTACATTGTTCTTTGCTATCGCTGGTTTTGAAGCGTTATTAATGCGTATTCAATTAATGAAACCAAATAACGATTTCGTATCAGCTGGTTTTTTCAATCAATTATTAACAATGCACGGAACAACAATGTTATTCCTAGCTGCGACTCCATTACTATTCGCATTTATGAACATGCTTGTACCATTACAAATTGGTGCGCGTGACGTAGCATTCCCGTTCCTTAACTCTTTAGGGTTCTGGTTATTCTTCCTAGGTGCAGTATTCCTTCACCTGTCATTCTTTATGGGTGGTGCTCCTGATGCGGGCTGGACGTCTTATGCATCATTATCTTTATATTCTCCTGGACATGGTATTGATTTCTATGTTCTCGGTTTACAAATATCAGGGGCCGGTACATTAATTTCAGGTCTTAACTTTATCGTTACGATTATTACAATGCGTGCTCCAGGTATGACATTCATGCGTATGCCATTATTCACTTGGACTGCACTAGTTTCAAGTGCACTAATCCTATTCGCATTCCCTCCACTAACAATTGGTTTATTAATGATGTTATTTGACCGTATGTTCGGTGGTAACTTCTTTGACCATACTATGGGTGGTAACACAATTATTTGGGAACACTTATTCTGGATCTTCGGACACCCAGAAGTTTATATCTTAGTATTACCTGCGTTTGGTTTATTCTCTGAGATTATTCCAGCGTTCTCTCGTAAACGTTTATTTGGATACTCTTCAATGGTATTCGCAACAATTTTAATTGGTTTCTTAGGGTTCATGGTTTGGGCTCACCACATGTTTACAGTTGGTCTTGGGCCAACAGCCAACGCAATCTTTGCTGTTGCAACAATGGCAATTGCCGTTCCAACAGGTATGAAAGTATTCAACTGGATCTTAACTATTTGGGGCGGATCTATTAAAGTTACAACACCAATGCTTTATGCACTTGGTTTCATTCCGTCATTCGTTGCGGGTGGTGTTACAGGGGTAATGCAAGCATCTGCACCTCTTGACTACCAATTACACGATTCTTACTTTATCGTTGCTCACTTCCACTACGTAATCGTTGGTGGTATCGTAACAGCGTTATTTGGTTCAGCACACTTCTACTGGCCAATTTTCTTCAACCGTATGTTAAACGAAACGCTTGGTAAAATTACTTTCTGGGTATTCTTTATCGGATTCCATTTAACGTTCTTCGTTCAACACTTCTTAGGTTTAATGGGTATGCCACGTCGCGTATTCACTTACATGGAAGGTCAAGGTTGGGATCAGTTCAACTATATCTCTACAATCGGTGCATTAATGATGGGTGTAGGGGTTATCTTAATGGTAATCAACTGCTTAATGTCAATCAAAGGCAAACCAGCAGGTCGCGATCCATGGGGCGATGGACGTACATTAGAATGGTCAATTCCACAACCAATCCCATTCTATAACTTCCGTCAAACTCCACTTGTTCGTGGTTTAGATCCATGGTGGATCGAAAAACAAGAAGGAAATAAAGAAATTACATTTGCTGAGCCAATCGGTGATATTCATATGCCAAATAACTCAGCTATCCCATTTGTTATTTCTTTAGGCATGTTTATCGCGGCATTCGGTGCACTTTATAATCCAGATGCAGATAAACCATGGTCAATTTATATTTTAATTGCTGGTCTTGCAATTACATTTGGTGCTATGATTTTCCGTTCTGTTAAGGACGATCACGGCTTCCATTTACACAAAGAAGAAATTCTTGAAATTGAAGAACATCTTTACGGCAAAGGAGGAAATAAATAATGGATTTCAATACTAAATTTACTCCTCATACTTGGCCAGATCATCCTGAACAAGCTACGATGGAAGGGAAAAATAAAGTTGTTGGTTTCTGGATTTTCCTTGCCTGTGAAGTTGTACTTTTCGCAAGTTTATTCGCTACTTACCTAGCGCTTAAGAACAAAGGGCCAGCTGGCATGGAGTTCACAACACAAGGTTTATTTGAATTACCTCTAGCTTTCGCTATGACGATGTTATTATTAACATCTTCACTAACGTCTGTTTACGCAATTTACCATATGCGTAACTTTAACTTTAAAGCTATGCAAACTTGGTTTGGTATTACAATTCTTTTAGGTCTTGGATTCTTAGGTCTTGAAATCTATGAATTCAATCACTATGTAGGTCTTGGTTTTACATTTAATCAATCTGCATTTTCAACTGCGTTTTATTCATTAGTTGGTACACATGGTTTCCACGTAACATTAGGTCTTGTGTGGATTTCTACGTTAATGCTTCGTAATGCTAAGCGTGGCCTTAACTTATACAATGCACCTAAATTCTTCGTGGCTGCTTTATACTGGCACTTTATCGACGTAGTTTGGGTATTCATCTTTACAGTAGTATACTTGATGGGAGTGATCGGATAATATGTCTTCACACGATACACCTATAGTTGCTAAGTCTCAGGCGCAATACGAGTATGACCGTCATCATAATGCCGTTCATATGCGTAAACAAGTTATCAACTTTGCGATTATGATTTTCTTTACGTTTATCGCATTCGCAGTAGTTGCAGCTGATTTCTCTAAATACTTAATATTACCACTTATTTTATTGCTTGCTAGTGTTCAAGTTGTTCTTCAACTTTACGCTTTCATGCACTTAGAAGACAAAAAAACACACTTCGGTGGTGTAATTGGTTTCTTCATGTGGATGGGAATATTAATCGCATTTACATTCTTCTTAGCATTTTTAACAATTATCTGGTGGTAATCACCAAAAAAGCACGTTCTCTACCTAGCGTAGGAACGTGCTTTTCTTTTTTCTATTGTATCAATGAAATTAATTAAGGAGTTTTAAAGTATGGCTTGGGCAAAACGAATGGTTGATTTCCGTTCCAACTGGGCGCTTTGCCGCTGACGCTTCGCTTTCGCGCAGAGCAGAGCTTCCTGGGGGCGTCCGATGAGCCGCTTCGCTTCGCTGCAGGGTCTCGGGCCAACAGGTGTTTTTTGCGCGAAAGCGAAGTGCTAACGTAGCGGCAGCAAAAGGGGTTCATTCTGTGCGAAAGCATAGTGCAACGAAGCGACAGCAACAGCACGATGTTGGTCACGAAGGCGTTATCACAGGACGTGATGGTTTTAGCCTTCGCGCTGATCCCCGAGGAGTCGCCCGGTCTCCACTCCAATCAACTAATGCACATAGCATGTATTCTTTGACATGTAGGTTTAATTCAAGTGATAGAACCCAACTTTAGCAAAAGGGTTTTATCTGTGCGAAAGCAGCAACAGCAACAAATGTTTTCTGCGCTAAAACAAAGTGTCAGCGGCAACAATGTCAATTACCTCTCTGTTATGAATATATTCTGTTCAATTATGGTTCGTTGTCCTAGCTTTCAATTTTGAAATGCATAAAATTTATAAAAATTCTACGCTATTGTTGATTGGAGTGGAAGGCTACTCGACTCCCGTGGGAAAGCGAGACAGGCGAGACCCTGCACGAAAGCGAAGCGTCAGCGACAATGTTTTAACTGTGCGAAAGCGAAGCGACAGCAACAATGTTTTATCTGTGCGAAAGCGAAGCGACAGCAACAAAGCGAGTAGCCTGGAACGGAAATCACCTCTACGTTATGATGATGAGCTAGCAAGAAATAATATAATTCATGTTGGGTTTATATACTTTTAATATTTTTTCTATAGATACGATAATCCTGTAAGAAAGGTAAACTATAGATAGTAATTTGTTCACCTTTCGTTCATTGCAGAATAAGTGTAAGCGTTCTATAATAGGAGTACTGAAGTTAAAGGAGTGCGTTTTGTATGCCACTTAGTATATTTGGTTTCCAAGCTTTATGGAGCCCATACTTAATAGGGGTTCTTGTTTTCATAACAGTCATCTATTTTTTAGTCACAACAAAGTGGCGCAAGGATTTTAAAGTAAGTGAGCCTTTGAAAAAGGGAGAAGCTATTTATTTTGTACTAGCAATGGTAACGATTTATATTATTAAAGGATCACCAATAGATTTAATGGCGCACATTATGTTTACGATGCATATGGTGCAAATGGCTATTTTATTGTTACTTGTACCGATTTTCTTAATTAAGGGGATTCCTTGGTGGGTATGGAAAGTTGCAATTGAGGCACCAGTTGTTAGAACTTTATTTAAAACATTTACATTACCCGTCGTTGCGGTGATTATGTTTATTGGTTTATTTTCTTTCTACCATTTACCTGCAGTATTAGACTACATTAAATTAAACGAAACTTTACATGGTACATATACGTTTGTATTATTTGTTTCTGCTGTTTTAATGTACTGGCCTTTGATACAAAAGATGCCTAATAGTCCACATATGAAACCTTTGTATAAATTAGCCTATATCATTGCTAATGCGGTATTAATTACACCTGCGTGTGCGTTAATTATTTTTGCACCAAATGCTATGTATGAAACGTATACAAATGGCGATGCATGGCTAAAGGCAATGGAACTGTGTGTACCAGCTTCTACATTATCTAGTTTATCTCTTTCAGGACCGGAGCTCTTTACAAATATGTCACCTGTTGCCGACCAGCAACTAGGCGGCGTTTTAATGAAGATTTTACAAGAGCTTATTTTTGGGGTATTACTTGGATCAATCTTTATTAATTGGTATCGTTCAGAACAAAAGGATCCAGATAAAATTACGGCAGATGCGTTAAAAGAACATCAAAAGAAATGGGAAAGTCAACAGGAACAGCAACATCAGTTGTAAAATAGAAACTTTAATTTGTATAAGGGGTTTTGTAAATGGAATTGCAAATTTTGCCTACTATAAGTACATCATTCATTGTTATTAGTGCAGTACTTGTAGCTATTGGTTGGGGCTTAATTATAAAAAGAAAAGTAGAGGCACATAAAAAAGTAATGCTTGCAGCAGGAGTTGCTGCACTTATCTTCTTTATTATTTATGCTTCACGAACAGTCTTTATTGGTAACACAGCGTTTGGTGGCGGAGAAGATTTAAAACCATATTATACTTTCTTCTTAATTTTCCATATTACTCTGGCAACAACTGGAGCAGTATTTGGTATTGTTAGTATCATTTCTGGTTTGAAAACTAATCTCAAGCTTCACCGTCGTATTGGACCAATTACAAGTATTATTTGGTTCTTCGTAGCTATTACCGGAGTTTTAGTATACATTTTACTATATGTTATGTTTGAACCAGGTGAAACAACATCTGTTATTAAAGCTATTTTAGGCTTTTAAAAAAAATCTCCCTCCTTATTTTTGAGAAGGAGGGAGATTTTTTATGGATGTTTGATTAAATAGGGAAAGAACAACAACAACGAGTAATGGACCTATTAAAATACCGGGGAATCCAAATATTTCAAAACCAATAAACATTGCAATAAAAGTTGTTAGTGAGGAGAGTCCAACTTTATTTCCAATAACTCTAGGTTCAATCATACGTCGAACTAAAAACTGTACGATCGTAAGTACGACTAGCACGACAGCAAAGATATAATCTCCTGTAAAGGCTTTGTATATTGCCCAAGGAAGAAGCAATATAAAGGAATCTAAAAAAGGAACGAAATCTAAAATGACTAGTAAGAGTGCTAAAATAAGTGGGAATGGTGTTTTTAGAAAATAAAAGGTTCCAAAAGCTATAGCAAAAATGCAAATGCCAACTAAAAATTGTGCTTTTATAAAACCAAACAAAGCAAGTTTTACGCGCTGTCCAATAAATAGTATTTTTTGATGATAGTGAAACGGAATAGGCGCTAACATTTTACGGTTAATATTCGGTAGTTCTAAAAGAAACATATATAGTACAATCCAATAAACAAAAATATCAAACAAACGAGAAGTTATATACGAAAGTGAAGATGACCAAACATTAACATTTGTTAAAGAAAGAGCATATTTCTCGATTGAAGATAGAGCCCGAGCTATCATAAGTTGAATTTGTATAACAAGATCTAAGGGCAAGTGATAAGTATAGTTAGAAAGCTTGGATTGTGTTTGAATCCATAGTGCGGATAGCTGATTAAGATACTCTGGAATATGAATGATAAATGTTGAAAATTGTTTCCAGCTAATAAATATAATGAGAATACATAATAGTAATGTCATACTTGAAAAGAACATAAAAAAAATCGATGCGACTATTTTGCGTTTTTTTCGGAACCGTTTACTGATTCGTAAGATGACAGGTTCCAATAATAATGCAGTTACGTAGGCAAGCAGTATGGGTAATGACAGGGATATAAACCAGAGAATAGCAATTCCGCTAGCTATAACGATGATCGGATGGCGAAAAAAGGGGTGTTTGAAAAATTGTAACATTTATCTCACCTACATCATGTAAAAGATATAGTTAGTATGAGAAGAAATAAAATTTTTACTCAAAATAAAAAAGACTGGACCACCAGTCTTTTCAGATTTAGCTATTGCACTACATGCTGTTGTCGACTTACTGTTAACCCTGATAAAAAAATAAAATAATTTCGATGTTTAATCGACATACATGCACCGAGAAATAACTATCTAAAATTATGCGTGAATTTTAAAAGCTTCTAGGTCTAATTTAACCTTTTTTAAGATATCTTCACATTTTTTCACAAGATGAGCAGGGAAAACTTCATCATCACCATACTCAACGCCGTGTGGATAGTAGTACTTACCAAGTGCTGGTTTCATTAATGTTAGGATTGCATCGTGTGCACCAACATCACCTGATTTTGCATATGCGAATACACGTAGGTAATAACGTCCTTCACGAGTATCGAAACGCTTATCAAATGTCATACGTTCGTAATCCCAGCCGCCGTCACATTCTAAACCATTATTTTTCATGACGCTTACAATAAGTTCTTGATCAGCTGTTAAATTTTCAAGGTTAGTATTTTCAAAATACATCTGTAATCCTCCTTTAGGTTCTCGTACAAAGTATACGCTCATTTTTATAATAGAGCATATTCGACATTGTTGCAATGACAACATTGTGTCAACCCAACTACAATTGTTATAATAATTTAGAATAATCGTGATAAGAAGGAGTCATGTATGAAAGCTTTATTTCGCATTTTTATGGCATGTGCTGCAATTGCGTTGATCGGCTTTATGTTTTTTAATACACCGCGTGAAAACGAGCCACTAAAAGGCCCGAACGCCAATTCAAATATTATTCCCAAAACCGAGTTAAAGCAGCCTGAAATGGGGGCAACGACACGTCCAAAAAGTGGGATGTCGACATTAATCGGTCAAAAAGCTAAGGTAGTTTTGGAGAGATATGGTGAACCAGCTCGAAAGGAGCCTTCATCTTTTGGATATGATTGGTGGATCTATAATGCAAGTTCTTCCACATTTTTTATGGTAGGCGTTCAAAATAATGTTGTGACACAAGTTTACGTAGCTGGTACAGATTTAGATGCTTCCCCTTTTAAGGTTGGTCAGAAGCGCGATGATATATACCGAATGACAATTATTGATTATGAAGTAACTGCGAATGTAGGTAAAAATATTTTTGTTTTCTCAATGAGTGAAGAAGATATGCAGACACGATTGCTTGTAAAATTCGATGGACTTTTTGCACAACTCTATATAGATAGAGAAACGGGTGAGCTACAAGGAATACGCTTTACTAATAATGAAACACTTGTTCTTCATCAACCTTATGAAATGACTTATCAAGGTGAGCTTGTTATACCAACACCACCTTCTTCTTTTTTACAACAGGATATTAATGAAGCAAGTGCTGTACAGCTTGACGATTTGATAAATGTAACAAGAGTTCAACATGATTTAGCTCCATTAAATATTGATGAATCATTAGAAAAAGTTGCAAAAATACATAGTGAAGATATGAAGATTCAAAATTTTATTGGGCATGAATCACCAACAAATGGAGATTTAAAAAAGAGATTAGAAACACAGGGAATCGAATATAGTGAGGCGAATGAAAATCTCGCGACAGATTATTTTGATGCTATCGAAGTAATGCATGGCTGGCTTAATTCACCTGAGCATCGAAAAGTCATTTTAAATGATAAATATACTAGAGTTGGATCGGGAGTATTTTTAAACTATTATACGCAAATATTTTTAGAATCTCCTTCTCAGAAGTTGGATAGTGACTCTGAGGGATCAGAAGTAAATATTGATGAATCATCACAATAGAAATAGAAATCTGAAACCGAAGATAAACTTGGCGAAATCAAGTTTATCTTCGGTTTTTTCATTTTTTAGATAAGCACAAGGACTACCTACATTTTTCGTCACACCGTTACATACGCCGTCATATGATAGAGAACCGAAAGGGGGAATGAAGCTTGCAATTAGCTGAACTATTGAAAGACTGGCCGTGTAGCATAACTGGAGGATCTATTCGCACAATTATTACAGGCGTTGAGGATTATGCTCAGGCAGTAAAACCTGGGAATATTTTTGTTGTGCGTAAGGGAAAGAAAACATCGGGAAGTCGTTTTGTAAAAGAAGCATTAGCTCGGGGTGCTGCCGCTATAGTATCAGAGGAAAGTATTTCACTGCCTAATATTGATCAAAGTATTCCTTTTGTTTGGGTTCCAAATACATCTCTATTTTTATCGTATGCGAGTGCAAAGCTTTCAGCCTTTCCCGCAGAAGCATTAACAGTCATTGCGATTACAGGTACAAATGGTAAAACAACAGTGAGTCATTTTGTGAGCCAATTATTAAGAGCCCTACATAAAAATGTTGCAGTTATTGGAACTGTAGGATTTTTCATCAATGAGCAGAAACAACAAACAGTGTATGAGCAATTAACTACATTACAGGCAAAAGAGTTACATCCGATTTTAAAACAATGTGTACGAAATGGTGTTACACATGTTGTTTTAGAAGCTTCATCAATGGGATTACAGCAACATAGACTTGATCATTGTGATATCGATTGTGGCGTTTTTTTAAATTTATCGGAGGACCATTTAGAAGATCACGGAGGACTTGAGGCATATAAGCGTGCAAAAAAAAGATTGGCAGATTTGTCGAAAAAGCTAGTGCTAAATGGAGATGATAACTTTTGCCGTTCCGTTGGTATATATGATAAGAAAAAATCCTGCTCATTTGGCTTTGATAATCATAATGATTTACATATCCAAATTGTCAGTGAATCATTGGGAAAAACAGTAATTTGTTTACAAACATCATCGAGTGAGCATATTGTGGAAATCCCTTTTGTTGGTAAATACCATGTACAAAATGCTGTAGCTGCGTTGATGACTTTATGGCGCCTAGGTTTCTCAATTGAAGAGATAGCAGAGCATATGTGGTTGTTAAAGCTACCAGAAGGAAGACTTGAGAAAATAGACAATCCATTTGGGATTGATGTGTACGTAGATTACGCACATACTGCAGAGGCATTACAGGCTGTTCTGCAAACCTTTGATCGCTCGAAAACCCTTTACCTTGTATTTAGCTGTGGAGGAAATCGAGATAAGGCGAAACGGTTTGCGATGGGAGCAGTAGCAAGTAAGTATGCGGATGTTATTTTTTTAACAACTGATAATCCACGTGATGAAGATCCGATTTTAATTAATGAAAGTATTATTGCTGGATTTACTGAGCAACAATATTATGAGATCTATCTAGATCGAAAAGTTGCTATTCATCAAGCATTAGCAAAGGCGGAAAAAGGTGATATTGTACTTGTTGCCGGAAAAGGGCATGAACAGACCCAACAAATAAAAAATCAAAAATTCCCTTTTTCCGATCAACAATGTATTCGAGATTACTTTGTAAATCTTATGTCTAAGGACGGCGTTGAATGACAAAGAAAGAAGCAGTCGCAATAGCAAGTTTTCGTCCAGTCTCATCCTCGATATCACATTCCATCACAAGTGTCTGACGCCCTTTATGCACGAAACGTCCGCGAGCGATTAGTTCTTTGTTGGTTGTTGTAGCAATATAAGAGATATTAATATTTGTTGTGACAACATTAAAGCCTTCTGGTACCGAACGCGAAGCAAGTCCCCCCATTGCTGCATCTGCAATTGTTGCAATGATCCCTCCGTGTGGTACCTTAATGGTATTATGGATAACGGGTGTAATGGGGATACGAACCTCACTAACTTCAGGCTCAAATTTGCCCACCATGTGTAAGGCAGCATTAATATAACGTCGATGGATACCTTGCTGTTTATCGCGAAGACCAGACAATAAATGTAGTAAAACCTCCTCATCTTCAGCTGTACTATGTTGTAAAATCTTTGCTAGTAATTGTTCTATTTGTTCTTTAGATGATGGTACCAATTTAAAAACTCCTTCATTTAAAAATATCATTAATGTAAAATTATCATAAAATCTGTTATGATGGGAAAGAGATTGGGGGAATTAAATATGATGATGACCTCTGACTGGGCAATCATTTTGGATGAGGCCGATGCGCTTTGTGAGATGATTCTTTCCTCTGAGACTGTGAAAACGCTACAACAAGCGTATGATGCTGTGTATAGTGATGTCCAATTAGTTGAAGCTATTTACGCATTTAATCGCATGAAAGAGCAGTACGAAGATGTACAACGTTTCGGAAAATATCATCCGGATTATCATACAATTATGAAATCAATTCGTCAGCAAAAACGCGCACTCGATTTAAATGAAAAGGTTGCAGCCTTAAAAATTGCTGAGAACGATTTTCAAGACTTACTTGACCAAGTAAGCCTACTTATAGGGAAAACTGTTTCAGAAGCGGTAAAAGTTCCTGTAAGTAATCCGTTCTTTACATCAGATTCTTCATGTGGTGGAGGATGTGGCTCAGGCGGTTCTTGCTCTTGCTCTGCATAAACAAGGTAATATATTCTTCTTAGACTGTATACAAACTCGTCGCATGAGTTTGTATACAGTCTTTTTTACTTTGCCATTGTAGCGAAAGCCATGAACAATCAGGATGTAATTATTACGGGAAAATTGTATAGTAATTAAATAGGCAATATAGAAATTAAAGGAGGATCAGCAGATGAAGACTTATAGAATTGCTGTTATACCAGGAGATGGGATTGGTAAAGAGGTTGTACCAGCGGCGATAGAAGTTCTTAATAAAGCAGCTCAATTAGATGGTAGCTTTCAGTTTGAATGGACAACATTCCCGTGGAGCTGTGACTATTATTTAGAGACAGGTAAAATGATGCCTGATAATGGTATTGAAATTTTGAAAGGTTACGATCAAATCTTTTTAGGTGCTGTTGGCATGCCAGATTTAGTACCAGATCACATTTCACTATGGGGGCTACTTATTAAAATCCGCCGTGAGATGAAGCAATCTATAAATGTGCGTCCAGCAAAGCTACTTCAAGGATTGCCTTCGCCATTACGTAATCCAAATGGCTTTGATTTTGTTGTTGTACGTGAAAACTCAGAGGGTGAGTATGCTGAGAGTGGTGGCAGGATACATAGTGGACATGATGAGGTTGCTATCCAAAATGCTATTTTTACAAGAAAGGGAACAGAGCGTGCAATGCGATATGCATTTGAAATGGCGGAAACTCGACGCCAGCATGTTACAAGTGCCACAAAATCTAATGGAATTACATACAGTATGCCTTTTTGGGATGAAGTATTTGGAGAAGTAGGTAAAGATTACGAAAACATAGGACAAGTATCTAATCATATTGATGCTTTAGCTGCCTTTTTAGTGATGAAACCAGAAAACTTTGATGTCATTGTTGCATCAAATTTATTTGGGGATATTTTAACCGACTTAGGTGGTGCGATTATGGGAAGTATCGGAATTGCTCCAGCTGCAAATTTAAATATAGAGCGACAATATCCATCCATGTTTGAACCAGTCCATGGCTCTGCCCCTGACATTGCAGGACAAGGGATAGCAAATCCGCTTGGACAAATTTGGACAGGTAAAATGATGCTTGATTTCTTAGGCTATCATGAGCTTGGTGCAAAAGTGCTAAATGCGATGGAAGCAACATTAGCAGAAGATATTAAAACAGGTGATTTGGGAGGCAAAGCGACATTACGTGATGTAACGGATGCGGTATTACGTCATTTGCAATAATGCAGAATTTAAAATTTCATCACCAAAAGTTATGGAAGACATTTGTTAAAACGCATGCCTAAGTTGATCTTCGTTCCGACTGGGCGACTCCTTGGGGATCAGTGATCTAACTTTAAACAGTGGGGTTTTATTCAGCTTCACTGTTTATTAGTCTTTACTAAACGGGTGTTAATGGCTAAAAAAATGACTGAGGTGAGGCCACATGATCAAATTTTTTGAATATAACTGGCAAGTAAGGGACGAATGGTTGAAGTGGTGTAATCAGCTAAGTATAGAGGAATTGTTGCAGAAAAGAAGTGGTAGAGTAGGTAGTTTTCTATATACTCTTTTTCATATAATTGATGTTGAATATAGTTGGATTCGTGGTATTAAGGGTGGAAATGACAGGATATTTGATTTCCTTGAATATAAAACGCTTAAATAGGTAAAAAATCTTTCAATTGAATTACGAGGGGAAACTATTGAATTTTTGAAGCATAATGAGAATTTTTTGCGATGAGATTGTAAAGGTCTCCTGGGATACAAATGTTTATACAAAAAATGAAATTTCACATCATGTTATTGCACATGAAATTCTTCATATTGGGCAGCTATCTGTGTGGGCAAGAAAATTAGGTTTATCCCCGGTACCTGCTAATTTTATTGGTAGAGAAATTTTAAAATATAAAAACGAAAGGTAAGGGCTGTTAGTAGAAAGCCCTCACCAATCAATGTGTTAACTATTATAAAATGGAGATTAGTTTCTATTCCATTATTCTTATTTTTGTTGTAATTCTACAGCAATATCAGGTCGATCTGTAATGATACCTTTTGCACCGTTTTGAATTAATTTATTCATTGTTGCCACATCATTGATAGTCCAATAATGAACAGGGATGTTTAAATTGTTTAAAAACTGGACGAACTTCGGAGAATCCAGTGTAATTACTCCTGATTTAGGTGGTATCTGGAATACATCTACCTTTGGATGATATAAATGTCCGAATTGGCTTGAGAAAGAAGCAAATGCTTTACGAACATCTGATTCACCTGCACCGAGTGCTACTTGATTTTGTGCATATAGATTAAAGCGATCTATCTGTTCACCGTAAAAGCTTGTAACAACCACTCGATTCTCTGCACCAAGCTCTTCAATTAAACGCCAAAGTTTAGAAGGCATTAAACTTCCTTCATACGTATCTGGTGCATCTTTAATATCGATATTTATCAACATGTTTGGATAAGTTTCTAGTAGTTCACGTAAAGTTACAACGTCTACTTTTTCATCTCGATAAGGAAATTCCCCATCCAAATCTTCAAATTGATAACCATGGTTTAATGCATTTATTTCTGCTAAAGTCATGTCTGAAACAAGTCCATAGCCATCTGTCGTACGGTCAACAGTATCATCATGGAAAACGATAATTTCCTCATCTTTGGTTAAGCGAATATCTATTTCAAATCCGTCAACACCTAACTGTGAAGCTTTTTCAAAAGCAGGCATTGTATGCTCAGGTGCTAAATGAGCACCGCCACGATGTGCGAGAATAATTGGGTGATTAAATTGTAATGCTTGTTTACCTTCTCGTTGTTGAGGTTTAGAAATAGCTTTACTACCTGCCCAAGCAGCTGCACTTGCCGCTGCGATTGCAAGTGCAATCTTTGTTTTCTTACCCATATTCGTCCTCCTTAACAATTAAAATGATATAAATAGTACTGGT
This sequence comes from Lysinibacillus sp. NPDC094177, assembly GCF_050279145.1. NCBI lineage: Bacteria > Bacillati > Bacillota > Bacilli > Caryophanales > Bacillaceae > Lysinibacillus > Lysinibacillus sp. NPDC094177. The sequence goes on from NZ_JBNNTW010000002.1 coordinate 197,631, forward strand.
AATTTCACTTTTGAATTTTTTGTGAGCAAACAAAATCAGAGAAGTTTAGTTTTCTATTAACTTGCACAAGTGAATGTAAAACTTTTAGTCATCGTTGTATGCTTTTCCATTATAACGGAAAATTGAGCGTTCTGTCAGCTAAACTCTGTTGCTATCATTTTCCGGTCTATGGTATTCTTTTATGTAAGAAATGAGGGGAATACTATGAACGAACGACAAGGGCTAATCGTTTACGTCCATCAATTAAAACATGCGAAATCTCTTCGAAAATATGGTCATGTTCTTTATATTTCTCGGAGGCAAAAATATGTAGTGCTTTATTGCGAGCAAGAGGAAATTGAAACAATGACAACAAAACTACAACGCCTTCCATTTGTGAAAGACGTTGTAAAGTCTTATCGTCCATTCGTTAAAACTGAGTATGAAAATGCAAAACCAGATAAAGCGAAAGAATACGACTATAAAGCAGGTCTTTAGTATTAAGTCAATGCCGGTATATAGTGATGAAGTCGCATTATTCCAATTAGGTATTGATAAAATAGTTTTGATTCCGAAAATATAGAAGAGTGCTTTATTTCTACAACAACCGCTTTTCTATCTAGTCGTTTAATACTTTCTTCAAACATTTTTTGTCGTTGTGAAGGCTGCTCCTCATTGTAAGGGATGCCTTCTCGACAAATATAAATCGGCATGAATTTACTTTCACCGACTGGTTTTAAAGCGACTGCTAAAGAGGCAACCTTTTTTTCTTCTTTAGTGGATGTTAGTATGAAGGCTTGATGGAAGCGATCTTGATTGGTTCTCACTATTTCAAGTAGCTCATAAACATCACCATAGCCCTCACCTAATTCTATAAATTGTTGTGGCATAAAAAAGCACATCCTTTCCAATACACATAGTATCATGCTGCGGGAGGTCAAGCACATGAAATTTGCAATGAGTTTTTTTTCCATTCTAGGACTAATCATTACAGGAACATTATTTTTCCAGTACCATGCTTATTCGTCTGACTTAGAAACAGGCAATGGCGAATTCAATTATTCACAAGAGATAGAAATTGTCTATCGAGAAAACAGCTTGGATATTCGTCAATATTTTAAAAATTTACCCAACCAAAAAGTAAAAATTAATTGGCCAAAAAATGCGGTAAATCCTAGTTGCTTTATCGATAACGAGAAAAGCTGTGATCGCTTATCAAAAGAAGTCTCATATTTTAAAAAAGGAGAGACTAAATCACAATCTGTTTCATACATAATTCCAATTGAGGGTGGCTTAAAAGATAAAACGCTCATCCAAAATGTTTTTGCCACATTAACGAATGGTGAAGCATCTTATTCTGTTGTACATATTTCAACTGATAGTAAAATTGATGGTCAGTGGATAACTGGCTTGCCTTTAGTAGGTCAGCAAAAACTATCGCTTGTTAACTATACAATGTTTAGTGGATATGGTACAGTTCGTGATATTTATTGGCAAACGGGTAATCTAAAAGTACAAGAGCAAACCCCTGTATTATCTATTTATGCCCCGGGAGCTATTTCGAAGGATTTCTTAAAATCATTGGAAAATTTACAGTTTTTGAATAATCAGCACATTGCTATTATTCAAGAAAAGAATCCAGTTAAAGAACATGATAATCGACTTTTATTTTTGCCAGAGCTAACTGAGCAAGCTGTTGAGCAGGAAGTAATATTATCACAAATAAAGTCACAATATAAATTTGTAGATTCACCAACATGGTTGCCGGAAGTAGTGGCATCCTATTTAGTGAAAGATACGATTGGTTCAGATAAAGCAAAGGCCATTGTGAATACGTTAAAAAAATATATGACAGATGATCAAGAGTCGGCTTGGCAGGAAGCTTTGAAAAAACTGGGGGAAGAGCCGATTTCTCCTGCATCGATGGATGATCTTTTATCCAAGGTGTTAAATGCAAAAACTTCTTATTTTAAGTTGAATGCTGCCCAAGAAAAAGGCACATACCCACTATTATTTGAGGATGAACGAAGCGTTTACGTTAATGATGTTTTGAGAGATAATGTTCATGTCATTCTTCATGAAGGACAAGTATTATATACTGCTGATACATTGTTGCCATATCTAGGCTATACTGCTGGTGAAGGTGAAAATGGATATTATATCAATAGTGATAACCGCACGTTCAGATTCCCGAAAGAATCAGGATTTTATGTATTTAATCAACGTAGATATTCTACTATCTCAGAACCGATTATTAAAATTGCCAATCATTATTATGTTGAAGAAGCTTGGCTACAACGATTATTTTTAGTAGAATTACAAAAAAGTGATGGTCGTATCAATATCAAGACCTTAACACAAGAACAAGAATAAATTTTTTGCAGCGGAGGTTCGTCTTTCGCTGCAAAAATACTTTTATCTTGCGAAAGCGAAGCGACAGCAACAATGTTTTGTCTGTGCGAAAGCGAAGCGACAGCAACAATGTTTTGTCTGTGCGAAAGCGAAGCGACAGCAACAATGTTTTCTGTGCGAAAGCGAAGCGACAGCAACAACAACAACAACAATTACGCCAAGGCGAAATTGATATTTGGAATAAGAAAGTACGGTGATTTGCCTATGAGAGTTGTAGCAGGAGAACGTAAAGGGATGCCATTAAAGGCGATTACAGGGAACACGACGAGACCTACAACTGATAAAGTAAAGGAATCCATATTTAATATTATTGGTCCGTTCTTTGATGGAGGTATAGCGCTTGATTTATTTGCAGGGAGCGGTGGCTTAGGTATCGAATCTTTAAGTAGAGGAGCTGAGCAGGCCGTTTTTATTGAAAAGGATGCAAAGGCGTTCCAAGTGCTACAGGAAAACATAAAAAAATGTCGTTACGAGGATTGTTCTGAGCTATTTCGTATAGATGCGAAACGTGCTGTGAAAGCGTTATTAAAACGTGATATAACGTTTAAACTAGTATTTTTAGATCCGCCATATCATCTCAAAGAATACTATGACTTAGTGCAGATTTTGGTCGACAATGATAAAATTCAACAAGATGGCATTGTTTTATGTGAGCATGCAAAAGAAGTAGAATTACCACAGCGTTTTGGGGACTTTGTATTAAAGAGACAAGAAACATATGGAGGAACGATTATTTCTGTTTATCTGCATTCAGTAGGTGTCTAAACACCAACTGAATAGAGGAGAAATTGATCGTTTTACAGAGGAAGAGGGAGAATAAGTTGTCAGAGAAGATTGCTGTAGTTCCTGGAAGTTTTGATCCGGTGACATTTGGTCATTTAGATATTATTAAACGTGCGGCAGATGTATTTGACACAGTTTATGTTGCTGTTTTAAATAATTCATCTAAGCAGCCATTATTTTCAGTTGAAGAGCGTATGGCTTTAATGGCTGAGGTTACTAAAACATTGCCTAATGTACGTATTGAAAGTTCATCTGGGCTGTTAATAGACTATGCTAAGGGGAAACAAGCACAAGCGATTGTCCGTGGTTTACGTGCTGTTTCGGATTTTGAATACGAAATGCAAATTACTTCGATGAACCGTTTTCTGGATGAAACCATTGAAACGTTTTTCATTATGACAAAAAATCAATATTCATTTTTAAGCTCAAGCATTGTCAAAGAGGTTGCAAAATACGGTAGTGATGTCAGTGAGCTTGTTCCTGCTTGTGTTGTAGAAGCTTTAAAAGAAAAGTATGATTTTAAAAAATAAACTAAAAAAGAGAGGCTAGGCAAAACTAGTCGAAGCCTTAAAAAGCGCGAGAAATCAATTTTGAAAAGTTGATTTCTCGCGCTTTTCTGATGTGATATTTTTTAATGTTCCTCTATCGCTAATCCCCAAGGAGTCGCCAAGTCGGAACGAAGATCAACCACTTCACAAGATGTATTTTCTGACATATCACTCTAATTTATAGTAATAAAGCGATGTGTCCCAACCTTCATTTTATTTGCTAAAATGATGAATTTAGAAATTATTATAATATTTTCTTATATTGCAATAAAAAGGTTAGATGGGCAGGAAATGATTGAATTCCGCTACTATGCCTGCTCCTAAGTCGGTTTGAACGATTCACTCCAATAGTGGAAGGTGTGGTGATGCAGACGATTATTTATTTTAAGAAAAAAAGAGCATAAATAGTGGGTACAATGATTATGCTAAGTAGGCGGAATTTTATATATGGTCGAACGGAAAGCTTGGCTGATTTCGCAATAACAAAAATTTGTAAATGAATGCTTATACTTTGCATTGTTAACAACATAACAACTAGTAATGGTAAATATGGAAGATTGGGAAAAGCTGAGACAGTCATTTTAAGACCATTTGTAACTTCAAGAATGGCGGCTATGGAAAGCTCAGCTGTATAGGGAAGTTTAGGTATAAGTGAATCTAAGCCATGCTGGACAATCGTCTGGATGGTAGTGAAAAAAATTATTGTAGTCCCAACTAATAGTAGTGTTGGTGCTGTTTCTTTAATACTTTCAGAAAAAGGTGCTGTATATAAAGGTGTATTGTGTATGGAGATGCTAGGAGGATCCGTTTTGCGAAATAAAAAGTAACCAGTTATTAAACAACAAATATTAAAACTATGTAGTAAACATAAAAACAACCATCCGAACGTATTACTGTGTAATAAATCAAGACTTACAAATCCTAGCACGAAAAGTGGACTTGGTGCATGACATACTGCTAATAAAAAATTTGCTTCTTTGGGATGTAGTTGCCCACTGTTTTTTAAGTAAACAATGGTTGTTGCTCCAGACGGATACCCCCCGAGTGCACTAATAATATAGGCTTGTACGTATACAGAAGCTCTTTTTGTTTTCGTTCGCATAGGAGCCGTTAAACGGAGAAGCCATTGCGTCAAAATAAGGTAAGGTAATAAATAAGGGAATAAGGCATCCATAAAAAGGTTTAAACCTAAATCAGTACCATTATGAGCTGTTTGTGGGAATAACAAGAGTAATAGAATAAGAACTATGCAAATCGCTATTTGAATTGTCGCATACATGTTATCATCTCGTTTCAACTTTTTGTCATTCACATTGGCAAATGCTAAAATCAATATATGTAAAAAAGGCAAAAACATGAACGTATGGTTTTGCCAGCGTCCTAGGAGGTGGTTTTCTAATGAAGAAAAAAATAAGTATTTATGCAGTGTTATTAGTCGTGATTTGTTTTTTTATGTTATACCGACTAGACGCTTATATTATGAAGCCTGGAAGTGCTTATGATGTCAGTAAATTTGTTAATGTTGAAAATACCCACACTGATGATAAAGGATCCATGAGTTTAATGACGGTGGCTATGCAGCAAGCTACGCCTTTTTCATATCTGTGGGCGAAAACTCAAAAATATCAAAAACTAATGGATATTGAACAAGTTCGAAATCCGTTGGAGGATGAAGAGGAATATAATGTTCGACAGCTTAAATTAATGTCTGATTCTCAATTTAATGCAAAGTATGTTGCATTTCAGAGAGCTGGCATTCCAACAAAAATTCTTTTTAACGGTGTTTTTGTATTAAATGTCCTAGATGGCGGTGCTTCGGATAATTTATTAAAAGCTGGTGATGAAATTATGGAAGTTGATGGACAAAACATTAGTAACCAACAAATGCTTGTCGATATTTTAAAACCAAAGCAACTTGGAGATAAGGTGACAATTAAGTTTATACGCAATAAAAAAGAACAAGAGGTAACGATCACATTAAAGGAAATCCCTAAATCTGAAGAGAAAAGAGCTGGTTTAGGTATTACGTATACTGAGAGTAAATCTATTGAAACAAATCCAAAAGTGTCTATGAAAACTGAGGATATTGGAGGTCCGTCTGCTGGACTAATGTTTACATTAGAAATTTTAGACCAACTACTCAAAGAAGATTTAACAAAAGGCTATGCTATTGCAGGTACAGGGGAAATGCTGGTTGATGGCTCTGTTGGAAGAATTGGTGGGATAGATTATAAAGTCATTGCTGCCGATCGTGATGGTATGGAAATCTTTTTTGCACCAGATGATGAAATTTCTCCTGAAATGAAAGCTAAATATCCTGAACTGGAATCTAATTATGCAACAGCAGTAAAGACTGCTAAAGATATTGGAACAAAAATGAAAATAGTTCCGGTTAAAACTGTCGATGATGCAATCGAATATTTAAAACAGTTACAGCCGAAATAAGGCTTATCGCCGTAACGTGGGGTTGAATTCCGTTGCTTTCCTGTGAGCGAGCGTCGAGTCGCTTCCTCCGCGTTTCGCAGGAATAAACACCCTAATAATAGGGTGATATCCTGGGCGACATAACAAAGTAAAAGGATTCACACATAGTTTTGTGTGTGAATCCTTTTTTGCTTTTTGGAAGGTGGATGTCGATAAAAAATTAAAAGTTGGTTGATGAAACGTGAAAGTTAGTCGATAAAATTCAAAAGTTAGTCGATAAAATTCAAAAGTTAGTCGATAATTCCTGGAAGCCTTCTGATAAAACTAAAAAGTTGAATGTTATTTTGTTAAAACGGATGTCGTGTGAAACAGTTGATTGGAGTGGAGACTAGGCGACTCCTTCGTGACCAACATCGGTGCTGTTGCTGTCGCTACGTTGCACTACGCTTTCGCATAGACAAAAACACTTTGCTGCCGCTACGTTAACACTACGCTTTCGCGCAAAAAACATCTGTTGGCCCAAGTGGCTCGTCGGACGCCCCCCAGGAAGCTCTGCTCTGCGCGAAAGCGAAGCGGCAGCGATAAAAGCGCCCAGCCGGAACGGAAATCAACCCCACGCTTTGCCCAAGAGCTATAATGTGATGTCTCTAATTTCATTGACATAATTGTTTTTCAACAGCAAAAAAAGGATGCTAGAATTTCTGGCATCCTTTTTCGTTGCTTAAAAACGAATCGGTGGTGTTTGATAATCTCTAGGAAGAATTTGCACATTTGTTCCATGTTCTATACTTAAATTGTATACCTCTGCTGCGTGAATATCCACAGCAAGCATAGCATCATCTATAGCTGCAACACGACTGATTAAAGGTAAAGGTATGTTTTTTTTATGCATTCCTAAATATGCTTGTCCATTCTTACTCATACCAAGTAAACGTATGTTGGATGGGGCCGTAAAGCTTTGCAACTGTTCCTTTGTAAAACCAGTATAAATGTGAGTGAGCATACGTTGAAGTCGTGTCCAAGTATAGCGTTTTGATTTAATTTTCTCCATAAAGCTACTGAATGAATGACTCGTTTTTGCAGCTTTAATAAGAGCATTCTCAATGCCTTCTGTTACTTCAGCATAGCGAGTAAGTTCGTTAGGTGTGTGACGAATAAGTGTAAACTGTAAAAAAGGCCAAAAAGTTTCCCAATTTGCAAATTTACCATATTTCCCTTGCCAATCAGTTAAATAATCAAACGATGCTTTAGGGAGAAAATCTCGCACACATTGTAGAGCACTGGTTGTTGCTAGAGCCTTGCGTATTCCTGTGGCACTAGCAATTGATGCACCTTCTTGCAAAGCGTCATGATAACCTGCAACAATACGAGGGATAGTTAAAGGCTTAATGTTACTACCTAGCTCCATGGCAGCCTCAATATAATGAAAACCAAGTATATTGTTTGGTTGTGCCAAATCAATGTATGCAGCAGGGAACTTTTGAGAAAGCTGTGTATAGGCGTAATGTAGACTTTTAGGATAGCTTGCACCCGTTTTAAGGCTTTCTTTAATAAGAGAGTTATATTCAGTGCGATGATTATTAATGAGCTGAAAAGTATTCATAAAGGGTTGAATGGAACCATCTTCGCTTCCAAAGGCAAATGAATTGCACCCAATTGCAGATAGTAAAGAAATTGCCCCTTTTGCGAAATCAGTTGCAGGTGCGGTGCTATAAACGTATGGTAACTCAATAACTATATCAACGCCACCTGCGAGGGCCATTTTTGTGCGTGTCCATTTATCGACCATGGCTGGTTCACCACGCTGCAAAAAATCTCCACTCATGATAGCGATGACAATATCCGCTTGTGCTACTTTTTTTGCCCGTTCTAAATGATAGGCATGTCCATTGTGAAAAGGATTGTATTCAACAACTATTCCGACTGCTTGCAAATTTAAGCCCCCTTATCAATATCATTTGCTTTTCGTACTTAGTAATTTTGATCCTTTTGCTTATATAGAACTGTTTGGAGCAAAAAGACTTTTTATAGTATATAATTATAGGTGGGTTTTATTGTGGTGACAAGAAATTATCTTGACATCTATTTTTACACATTATATAATCAACAGTGTTGTCTCGAGGTGATTAAACGAATGAAATGGTCAATTCATCAATTATCTAAATACCGCCAAAACGGGATGCCAATCGATGCCTATGTCCAGTTGGACGAGGTGATGGAGCGAAACCAGGATATTCGAGCAATTTCGCCCGTTCATGTAAAAGGGCTATGTACTTTCGGTGCATCGCAAATGACATGTCAGCTAACTGTGGCAGCGACGTTAACATTACCATGTGCACGCACGTGGGAAGATGTTGAGTTTCCTATCGAAGTTGAGACAGTTGAAGTTTTCAGCTGGATTGACGAGGAAAAACGAGGGGAAGATGACGGAGATATTCACTATATTGTTGGTGAAGTAATCGACATGAAGCCGGTTATCGAGGAGTTAGTACTTCTCGAAATACCTATGCAAGTGTTCAAGGAGAATACCGAAGGACAAATGCAAGGTGGTAAAAACTGGTCTTACGCAACAGATGAAGACGTTGAACTACACAAAAAAGCTGACGAACAAAAAGTGGATCCAAGACTAGCTGATTTAGCTAAGTATTTTGATCAAACAGACGAATAGACGATCTGTAAGGAGGTGCCATCAATGGCTGTACCATTTAGAAGAACTTCTAAAACTGCAAAAAGAAAGCGTCGTACGCATTTCAAACTATCTGTACCTGGTATGGTAGCTTGCCCAAACTGTGGTGAAGCAAAATTATCACACCGTGTTTGCAAAGCTTGCGGACAATACAAAGGTAAAGAAGTAGTAAGCAAATAATACAGTGTTTGCTCACTTAAAAGGCTAGTAGAGAGACCATGGCTCTTTACTAGCCTTTTTGTTGGCTTTAAGAGACGGAATATTTCGGTAATAACGAAAAGATATATAGTACTATAATAATTGTATGTTACAATTTATACATCGGGACAAAGGGGGAAATGGTATGGCTTATATAATTGATAACAAAGAAGGTATTATGACGTTTACGATTAATCGAGAAGAAAAACGGAATGCAGTTAATGATGAAGTTATGGATGGTCTTCAAGAAGTCATTACATATATTCGAAATCATGATGATGTACGTTTTTTAGTCGTGACGGGTGCAGGAGATAAATCATTTTGCTCAGGAGGTGATTTATCTGAATTCCATTCGCTTGAAACAGAGGATGAAGCGTTCGGGATGTTGGGTAAAATGGGTAAAATATTATACGACCTTGCAACATTACCTGTGCCAACGATTGCGTTGATTAACGGAACGGCAGTTGGTGGAGGTTGTGAGATTGCAACAGCTTGTGATTTTCGTCTAGTGGCAAGTCATGCGAAATGTGGTTTTATTCAGGGGACATTAGCAATTACGAGCGGCTGGGGAGGCGGTACATACTTATTCGAACGAGGATTACGCCATGATCGTGCGATGAAGATGCTAGTCGATGCAAAGCCTTATTCAGCAGAATTACTATATGAGATTGGTTGGGCAATGCGCGTTTTTGAAGGTTCGAAAGAAGCCGCGTTGAATGATTTTATTGAACATATGCGTAAAATTCACCCTTCTGTTCATAAGGCTTATAAAGAAATTGAGCTTCGTAAGTGGCGTGAGCGTAATATGTATGAACGTGTTATGGAGGAAGTTCGTACATGTGCGAAATTGTGGGAAAGCGAAGCTCACCATGAGGCAGTTGCTAATTTTCTAACAAAGAAAAACAATAAATAATGTATAAAGACAGTGATTATAACAAAACATAATCACTGTCTTTTTTAATTCGATGATTCTATTTTGCTCGCCCATGCATATAGTAGTAAAAAATGCGAGGGTGATAGATTATGGAATTGAAAAAAAGAAAAGATCAATGGACAAAGGAAGACGATGAAAGATTAGCAGAAATTGTGTTGCATAATGTGCAAAATGGCAAAACACAGCTAGAAGCTTTTGAAATGGCTGCTACTGAACTAGGGCGTACAAAGCAAGCGTGTGGTTTCCGTTGGAATAAAACATTACGTAGTCAATATAGTCAGTCACTATTAGCTGTTCGAAATCAACCGCAACAATCTATGCGGAGCCATTTGAAATTGGCATTAACAAGTTTTGATGAATTAACAGAGGCCTATCAAAGTCTTGAAATAAGACACCGTGAATTACAAAGTGAGCATGATAAACTAGTGAAATGGTTGCAGCAAGGATATTCTTTAATGAAAGATTAAAATGAGGCTGACGAAAATTAATAGTGCTACTGTAGAGTAAGTTACTTAGAAAGAATGTAAACTTGAACAAAACATAATCCTGCGCTAAGCGTTTCAACAATTATTTATCCCGCATTAACGGGCAGTAATTTATCTGTACCGAAAGCAAAGAAGATGGGTGGGAGAATAACTGCCTGTAAAAGCCCGATTGGTGTATAATAAAAGAACCTGCATAGGAGGTGCCTTAGAACTGTTTCTGAGGCACCTCCTTCTGTAGTGAGGGACGGAGAAGGAAGATTTGTGATAGGCTGTTTAGAAGGGTATTCTCTCATTTAGATTGCCCATTTGCGAATGTGGGAGGTGTGAAGTGTAGTGGAAGTAGCGATTATTGGTGCTGGGGCGGTGGGTCAGTTAACGGCAAGTTTTTTAGCTGAGTCTGGTATGTCTGTAACGTTAGTTGCAAGAAGGCAAGGACAGGTAGATGAACTTAATGCAAAGTATTTAACGCGAGTGAACGTTGATGGAACGAAAACTGTACAAAAAATTGCTTCAACTATGAAGTTAGAGGGGCTACCACAGCAAGATTTAATTGTGGTTGCGGTTAAATACGGTCAATTACAAGAACTTTACGAACAATTATCGTCGTTGCCGAGTACAGTATCATTGTTGTTTATGCAAAATGGTTTAGCGCATTTTGACGAAGTACTACGTTTGCCACAAAAAAATATTGCCTTTTGCTCTGTGTCATTTGGTGCACAAATGATAGATCAGTCTACCGTACAACATAGAGGTATAGGTGCTTGTAAAATTGCGTTAGAGCGAGGGAATTATGATGCGTTTAATAATTTGTTGCAATTAAGAAATTCCCTTTTTCCAGTTGAATTGGTTGCTAATGCTGAACAAATGTTATTTGAGAAAGCTGTATTCAACTGCTTGATTAATCCATTAACGGCTATATTGCAAGTGAAGAATGGAGAGTTAGTAACAAATAAGCAAGCGTTTTTGTTAATGCAAACCATCTATCAAGAATTAACGGATGCTTTTGAAGGCATAGAACAAGCTATACCTTTTTTCGAGGTGATAGACTTATGTGAAAAAACAGCAAGTAATACATCATCTATGTTAGCGGATCGGATGCAAGGGAGAAAAAGTGAAATTGACACGATTGTTGGAGTGATTCTAGAAAAAGCTCTAGTGAGTGGTCACCATTTGCCTACTTTACGTACTTTATATCACCAATTACTAGCGATAGAGGAGAGCGGTGAAAGACGTTGAAAGATTTTTTACATATTTTTATAAGTATCATTATTTTTTGTCCGATCCTCCTTTTTGTGATTGTTTATTTAATTGGTCGAAAGGTTAAAATTCGTGGCACTCATGCTTTTGGGGTGGCATCGGACGTGACAACGTTGTGTTTGTTTTTTTCAGTACCACTAGCAATTAATGTGCTATGGAAAGTCAATGTTAGCGCACTATTAGTAACATTGGCGATAATGATGGCGATGGTTTTTACATATATTGATTGGCGAACGAAAAAAGAAATTGAAGTAAAATCGCTACTTAAGAAAATTTGGCGCTTTTTATTTTTAGTACTAAGTGCAGCGTATATTGTTATTTGCATAGTAGGTGTTATTCAATCAATTGCAGAATATTTACAGGCTGTCTAAGCATTTTCTTTTCATGTTGAAGCCATAAGCGTTAAAATAATAGCATTAAATATTGTTTTTTTTAGTAATAACTCTATATGTGCAAAAAAATGAATAAAATTCCAATGTACGACAACGTTTAATTATCTGACAAGATCTTATTATTGTTTTTTGAATTCTTGCTGGGAATTGTCATTTTGAATAAACGTTCTAATTATTAAAGGGATTTATTTTATTTCAAGTTGCTTATACAAGAGTGAGAAGATGATTTAGTGAGTAGAGGAGTTTGTGTTAAATGAAACTGGAGTCAATCCAAGTACCCATAAAAAATCGTTTGCTAGCAGATTATTGGTCGCCAAATACTACTATCCATGAGTTTTTTGAATACGAATATAACGATAAATCTTTTAAAAAGCGAGCGCAATACTTAGATCAGCATGCGCATGATCAAAAAGAATTAACAGCTATCATACGTCAATTTATGGAGCCGCTTGGTATATCAAAGAAAGCGAATGAACATTTACAGAACCTAGAACAAGGGGCTGTTGCGGTTGTTGGTGGGCAGCAAGCGGGTATCTTAACAGGCCCTCTTTACTCGGTGCATAAGGCGATTTCAGTCATTACATTAGCGAAAGAGCAAAGTGTAAAGCTTCAGCGACCAGTTGTTCCTGTATTTTGGATAGCTGGAGAAGATCATGATTTAGAAGAAATTAACCATACGTATACTGTACATGGTGTAGATATTAAAAAACGTGCTTACGGTGAACGTTCAAGACGTAAAACAATGGCTTCTGTAACGAATATAAACAAAGAATCCATGACACAATTGATAAATACTATTGCTAAGGATATTGGTGAAACAGAATTCACTGAAATGCTTATTAAACAATTAGTGGATACTCTTAATAAGAGTGAAACGTTTACGGAATTCTTTGCACAACTTATGAACCAATTGTTTAAAGATGAAGGTTTATTGATGATTGATGCAGCGGACTTTAAATTCCGTCAATATGAGAGTGAGAATTTTACCCGTATCATTCATAAAAATGAAGAAATTGCTAGAGTGGTAACAGAAAAAGAAGCGGAGCTTGAACGTGCGGGTTATGGCAAGCCTATTTTGGCAACAAACGAAGCGGCCAATCTATTCTATGTAGAAGAAGGAGAGCGTCATCTTTTAGAAAGAAAAAATCAGCAATTTGTTAATCTAGCTGCAAATATCAAGCTATCACGTGAAGAAGTTTTAAGAATTGCTGAAAAACATCCTGAGCAGTTAAGTAATAACGTTGTGACGCGTCCGTTAATGCAGGAAATGACATTGCCGGTGCTAGCGTTTGTTGGTGGACCGGGGGAGCTTGCATACTGGGCGACTTTGAAGGATGCATTTTCGGTATTAGGCTTACAAATGCCAATTTTTGCTCCACGTCTTCATATCACGATTGTCACACGTCAAGTAGAACGACTTTTATATGAGTATCGTTTAAATGTTGCTGATGTTTGGGATGGGAAAGCGTTACAGCTTAAAGAACAGTTTATTGCTGAAGTACAGGATACTAAAGCGAAGCATCAAATTCAAATGATGAAACGAGAGCTTTTAGAAAAATATGATGCACTTCAACTTTATTTAGAAGAGCAACATCTATTACTAGATAAAATACTTGTGAAAAATAAAGAGAATCATCTAAAGCAATTTGAGTATTTACAGCAAAAGGTTGAACAAACTGTGCTTAACAAGCATGAAACGACAATTCGAAAATTTATGACGCTACAAAATGAGTTATTTCCAAATGAAGGATTCCAAGAAAGATCTTATAATCCTTATCAATATTTCAGTGAGTTTGGACCTATGTTAATTACTGAAATGCTGAAACAAAATTTTAGCATTGGCAATCACCACTATATAATTTATTTATAATTCCGATGCGTGTATCTTTATACCTAATTATCGATTTGTTACAATGCTAATTTGATGAACGATGTCGACATAAATAGTAAAAAAAGAGCTATCCTAATGAGGATAGCTCTTTTTTTATGTCATTTAGCATAGATTCAAAAAATTGTTAAAGGTCTAATCACACATTAAGTGTTAAAATGTCAAGTTTTTTTTAAAAAAAGTGGAGGAAAGTGGGGGGATGTGGTACATTATTTAATAAAGTGGGGTGAATAGCATGTTCATGGGAGAATATCAACACTCTGTTGATGCGAAAGGACGATTAATCGTGCCCGCAAAATTTCGTGAAGCCTTAGGTGAAACGTTTGTTGTGACACGCGGACTTGATAATTGTTTATTTGGCTATCCTATGGATGAATGGCGAAAACTCGAAGAAAAATTAAAGGGCTTACCGATGACCAAAAAAGATACACGTGCATTTGCGAGATTTTTCTTTTCTGGAGCAACGGAAGTAGAGATAGACAAGCAGGGGCGCGTTAATATTCCTTCAACTCTTATGCAACATGCACATCTTGTGAAAGAATGTGTAGTGTTAGGAGTTTCGAATCGAATTGAAATATGGGCGAAAGATGCTTGGGAGGCTTACTTTAGTGAGTCGGAACAATCCTTTAATGAAATTGCAGAAAATATGATTGGCTTTGATTTTTAATTTTTTAGTTAAGGCCAGAGGGGAGCGAGTGGTATGTTCGATCATACAACCGTGTTATTAAAAGAAACAGTTGATGGGTTGAACATCGATCCTGATGGTGTGTATGTGGACTGTACTCTAGGTGGGGCAGGACACAGTGAATATTTAGTACAACAATTATCTGAAAAAGGGCGTTTAATTTGCTTCGATCAAGATACGATAGCTATTAATAATGCAAAAATTCGATTGGCGCCATATATTGAGCGTGTGACATTTGTCCATTCGAATTTCCGCTATTTAAAAGAAGAGCTATTAGCGCTTGGTATTGAGCAAGTTGATGGCATTTTATATGATTTAGGCGTATCTTCACCACAGCTAGATACACCAGAACGTGGCTTTAGTTATCACCATGATGCACCTCTAGATATGCGCATGGATCAAACGGCATCACTGACAGCGTTTCATGTCGTGAATGAATGGGCATATGAAGATTTAGTACGTATATTTTTCCGTTATGGAGAAGAAAAATTCTCCAAGCAAGTTGCTCGTAAAATCGAAGAAGCACGTAAGGTAGCACCGATCGAAACAACCGGCCAACTTGTAGAACTTATTAAAGAGGGTATTCCAGCAGCGGCTCGCCGTAAAGGTGGACATCCAGCGAAGCGCATATTCCAAGCAATACGAATTGCTGTTAACGATGAGCTAGGCGCGGCAGAGGATTCATTAGTCGATGCGATTGATATGATAAACATAGGTGGACGCATAAGTGTCATTACGTTCCATTCATTGGAGGACCGCCTATGCAAGACTATCTTTAAGGAAGCGTCATCATTACCGGAATTACCACCGAATTTACCAGTAATTCCTGATGACATGAAGCCAACTTTAAAGCTTGTCACGAGAAAGCCGATTGTTCCTTCTGATGAAGAATTAGCAGTAAATAATCGTGCTCGTTCAGCAAAGCTTAGAGTGGTAGAGAAAATTAACGACAAAGGGCGTGAGTAAATGGCAGTAGTTCGTGTAAGGCAGCACCAGCAACAACAAGTGCAACAACCGATAACACCCCCTAGTCCACAACCCACTATCATACGTCGTAAAAAAACGAACCAGAAGTTTGAAAAGACAATGCTAATAGTTTTTGTTGGCATTATTGCTGTATTGTCAGTACTAGTTTTAAATAAGCAAGCAGCAATTCAAACGACAAGCATGGACATTCAAAAAATCGAAACTAAAGCAGAAGAGATTGCTAAACAGAATGTTGACTTGACAGTTCGTGTAAGTGAACTTTCTACATACGATAACATATGGAAAAAAGCTAAAGAACTCGGTTTAACTCAAAATGAGAAAAATGTAAAGGTAGTGCCGGGAGAATGAAAAAAAAGAGATTTCGATTCCAATGGGGAGCCTTTCTATTATTAATTTTTTATGGAGGGCTCTTTTTTCTATTGTTCTCAAGAATGTTTATGTTACAGGCGACAGGTGAAGTGGAAGGACAAGAGCTTGCGGCAAGGGCAGCTGCGAAATATAGCAAAGAAAGTGCAATAACAGCAAGCCGTGGGAAAATTTATGATGCAAATGGTCAAGTCATCGCTGAGGATACACTTAGTTATCGACTAATCGCAATCGTCAATGAAAAGGCCACGACGGATGCAAAAAACCCTCGACATGTAGTAGATGCTGAAAAAACTGCGAAAATATTACATGAATATATTCCTGCTATGGACGAAGAAAAAATCTATAAACAACTTACTAGGGTAAATGATAAGGGCGAAAAGCCTTATCAAGTTGAATTTGGAAGTGCGGGCCGTGGAATAAGTCATGAGACTATGAGTAAAATCAAAGCGGAGAAATTACCGGGGATTCTATTTATCAACGACTTAAAACGTTATTATCCAAATGGTATCTTTGCCTCGCACTTAGTTGGCTTTGCACTAAAAGAGGAAAATAAGGATGGTACGTTCACGACAAAAGGGAAAATGGGTCTAGAGCTTACCTATAACAAAGAACTAACCGGCAAAAACGGTAAGGTCGAATATGAGACAGATGCTTTCCATTATTTATTACCGAATAGTGAAAAAATGGTGACACCTGCAAAAAATGGTGATGACATTTATTTAACCATAGATAAAACAATTCAAAGCTTTTTAGAGGAAGCGATGACATCGGTTGAAAAAGAATATAATCCTGAATCAATGACAGCTATTGTGGCAGAAAGGAAAACAGGTAAAATCCTAGCGATGTCTCAGCGACCTACGTTTAATCCTGATACACGTGAAGGCAATAATATGAAGTGGCTGAATGAGGCTATTGAAGAGACCATTGAACCAGGTTCGACGATGAAAACGTTCACGCTCGCTTCTGCTATTGATACTGGGGTTTGGGATCCAAATAAAAGGTATATGTCAGGTAGTTATAAAGTGCTTGATCGTACAATTCGAGATCATAACGGAGTTGGTTGGGGGCCAATTACTTATCTAGATGGTTTCCAGCGTTCATCGAATACAGCGATGGCAAATTTATTAAAGCTTATTGGTGAGGATGTCTTTTTTGACTATTTAGATCGATTTGGTTTTGGCAAGAAAACAGGCATTGATTTACCAAATGAAGCATCAGGTACACTTTTGTCGAAATATCCAGTAGAACGAGTGACAACAACGTTTGGTCAAGGTTCTACGGTAACGCCAATTCAGTTAATTCAAGCAATGACAGCGATTGCTAATGATGGGAAAATGATGCAACCGTATGTGATAGATCGTATCGTTGATCCTTCGACAGGAAAAATTATTCAAAAACATAAGCCGATTGAAAAGGGACAACCAGTTTCAGCTGACACAGCGAAGCAAGTAAGAGAAATCCTTGCATCTACGTTAACGGCTAAAAATGGTACGGCGAAGGACTTTGTTCTTGATGAATATGAAGTTGCGGGGAAAACAGGTACTGCCCAAATTCCACTAGGAAATGGTAGATATTCGTGGGGCTCAAATGAATTCCTGTATTCATTCCTAGGGATGGCTCCTGCAGATAATCCTCAGCTCATCATGTATGTCTCGGTAAAAAGACCAAAGTTAAAGTCAGGTGAACTGGGTTCTGTACCAGTTTCAAAAATATTTAAACCAGTTATGTTAAATAGTTTAAAGTATTTAAATGTTAATCCTGAAGATGTGAAACATGTTGACAATTCAACAATAAAGGATTATACAGGTCAAAGTGCTGAGGCTATACAAGTAGAGCTTTCGAACGATGGTCTACAGCCAGTTATTGTTGGTGGTGGCGGTAAAATTATTGACCAGTATCCAAAAGGTCATCAAAAACTCGTTAAAGGTAACTTTGTGTTTTTAAAGACAGCGGGTGATGTAACACTGCCAGACTTCACCAATTGGTCATTACGTAATGTACTTGCTTTTAAGACAATGTCAAATTTAGAAATTGAAGTTGTTGGAGAGGGCTTTGTAGCTAGTCAGAGCGTATCGGCAGGTACCGTAATATCAGATCGTTCACCGATTGTCGTGAAGCTGAAAACGCCAGCTGAAAGCTTTAAGCAAGATGTAGAGACCCCACCCGAGGGTGAAACAACTGAATAAACCTGAATAGAAGCCCACTTTATTTCATACGTTGTAAAAAACAAGGTGTGATGTCGAATGAAGTGGATTTCTATCCATTCTAAAAAGCGATTGCGTATTTTATACGTATTGTTTATGTTTGTAGCCGCTGCGATAGTTATTAGGCTTATCTTCTTGCAAGTATT
Organism: Lysinibacillus sp. NPDC094177; assembly: GCF_050279145.1. Classification (NCBI taxonomy): domain Bacteria; kingdom Bacillati; phylum Bacillota; class Bacilli; order Caryophanales; family Bacillaceae; genus Lysinibacillus; species Lysinibacillus sp. NPDC094177. Next base: position 216,008 of record NZ_JBNNTW010000002.1, read on the forward strand.
AGATCAAAAAGAACTAACAAAGAAAGCTGAAGAGAATTGGGACCGAGAAATTCCTTTTGCCAATGAGCGGGGGCATATTACTGATCGTAAGGGGAAAAATATTGTCACTAATAAACTTGCGCCAACTTTATATTTCATGCCTTCTCAAAGTAAGGATATTGAAGGGGCAGCGGCAAAAATTGCACAGGTTTTGGGAGTAGATGAACAAAAGCTTTTGGAAAAAATGAAGAAAAAAGAATACTTAGTCAAGCTGGCACCTGAAGGGAAAAATATTCCCTATGAAAAAGCAGTAGAGTTACAAGGTATGCAGATTGAGGGATTATATAGTGGTGTCGATTATTCAAGGGATTACCCATATGGTACCCTACTATCTCGCTTTTTAGGTTTCACAGGCTATGATGCTCAAGGGTTAGCAGGGATTGAATATGAATACAATAAGCTGTTAAAGGCTAATTCTTCGGCAATACGGATCTTTACAGATGCGAAAGGGAATAATTTACCGAACGTAAAGAGTGCATGGAAGGCTGGTGAAGATGGCGCAACGATCGAGCTAACGATAGACGTAGATGCACAACAGGTCGTAGAGCGTGAGTTGTCACAGGCAATGGAGCGTTATGAAGCTGACCAAGCAATGGCGATTGCTATGAATCCAAACAATGGCGAGATCTTAGCGTTAGCCTCATATCCTACCTTTAATCCAGCAGAATATCAAACGGTAGAGCCTGCTATCTACAATCGGAATTTACCAGTTTGGATGACATATGAGCCCGGGTCAACGTTCAAAATTATAACTCTTAGTGCTGCTTTAGAAGAAAATGTAGTGGATTTAGAGAAGGATACTTTTTATGATCCAGGCTATTCAATGGTTGCTGGAGCAAGATTGCGTTGTTGGAAGCGAGAGGGTCATGGCTCTGAAACCTTCCTTGAAGTTGTAGAAAATTCTTGTAACCCAGGCTTTATTGAATTAGGTCAGCGAATAGGTAATGAAAAACTACTACAGTATATTAAAGATTTTGGTTTTGGTAAAAAAACAGGTTCTAACATCGCTGGTGAAGCTTCAGGGATTTTATTTTCCAAGGATTCTTTTGGACCTGTTGAGCAGGCCACAACTTCATTTGGCCAAGGTGTTGCCGTTACACCAATTCAGCAAGTGCAAGCAGTAGCCGCAGCAGTAAATGGGGGCAAGCTTTATACGCCATATGTTGTGAAGAAAATTCTTAATCCTAATACCGGAGAAGTTATAGAAGAGACTAAACCAGAAGTTAAAAAACAGGTTATTCGTGAGGAGACGTCAGCAAAGGTTCGAGGTGCATTAGAATCTGTTGTAGCGAAGGGCTCAGGACGTCAAGCTTACCGTGATGGATTACGGATAGGCGGCAAAACAGGTACAGCACAAAAGGTAGAGAACGGCCGTTATAAAGACGGCGAATATATCGTATCGTTTATTGGTTTCGCACCTGCGGATAATCCGCAAATTGTCGTTTATGTAGCAGTAGATAACCCGAAAAAGGGAACACAGTTTGGCGGTGTGATAGCAGCTCCAATCGTTGGTCAAATTATTGAAGATGTTGCACCTTTTGTTGGCATTGAAAAATCAAAGGAACAGCTTGAAAAGGATTATCGTTGGGGTGACCCAATCACTGTGAAGGTACCAAGTTTTATTGGTCAAACGAAGGATGATATTGCCAAGCAACAATATCCATTCCGTATTGTATGGCATGGAGAGGGAACTAAAATTGGCAATCAACTGCCTGAAGTGGATAGTGTTATCAAACAAGATGGCACCATTCATCTTTATTTAGAAAACTAATATAACTTTACCTTTAAAAAATGGGAAAGAACCACTATTATTATGAAGGGTAGTAATAAATACATGAAAGTTTGTGCTTTTTTCTTTAAGAAGAAAGTGAAACAAGATTTAAAGGAGATTTTTCAATGAAACTCGCAACAACGCTTACCATTTTAGCTCTTGCTTTTATAGTAACAGTTATCCTGGCACCAATTAGTATTCCACTTCTTCGTCGATTAAAGTTCGGTCAAAGTATTCGTGAAGAGGGACCAAAATCCCATATGAAAAAAGCTGGTACACCAACAATGGGAGGCATTATTTTCTTACTTGCCATTATCCTTACTACTGTTGGTGTAGGTAGCTTTTTAGATTTATTTACAACACAAACCGTTGTACTGTTATTAGTATTAGTAGGGTTTGGGTTAATCGGCTTGTTAGATGATAGCTTAAAGGTTGTTTTTAAACGTAATTTAGGACTTACATCGCTTCAAAAGCTTATTGGTCAAATTGTCATTGCGATTGTGGCCTATTTCTTACTACATGTAGGATCATTTGATACTACACTTGCTATACCATTTACAGATTGGACGATCGATCTTGGTAATTTCTATGTAGCCTTTTTAATTTTCTGGTTAGTGGGCTTCTCAAATGCAGTAAATTTAACAGACGGATTAGATGGGCTAGTGGCAGGTACTGCATCCATTGCCTTTGCGGCATTTGGTGTTATTGCTCTATTCCAAGATCAGGCTGATATCGCCTTATTTGCATTTGCGGTGACAGGTGCATTATTAGGATTTTTACTTTTTAATGCGAATCCAGCAAAGGTATTTATGGGAGATACGGGTTCGTTAGCATTAGGTGGAGCTTTAGCCATGGTATCTGTTTTAGTAAAAACAGAATTCTTACTATTATTAATTGGATTGGTGTTTGTTATTGAAACATTATCCGTTATTTTACAGGTAGGTAGCTTCAAACTTCGTAAAAAACGTATTTTTAAAATGAGTCCTATTCATCATCATTTTGAATTATCAGGTTGGTCAGAATGGAAGGTAGTACTTGTCTTTTGGTCAACTGCTTTAGCAGTAGCATTGATTGCAGTTTTATCGGAGGCGTTCTTATGAGAAACTTTACAGATTTACAACATAAAAAAGTCCTTGTTTTAGGTCTAGCTAAAAGTGGGGTGGCTGCAGCTGAGATTTTACATGAGCTAGGCGCCTTTGTGACGGTCAATGATTCAAAACCATTTGATGAAAGTCCAGATGCACAAGGCCTATTGCAAAAGGGTATTACGGTTATTTGTGGGCGTCACCCAGAGGATTTACTAGATGAAGGCTTTGAATTAGTTGTGAAAAATCCAGGGATTCCATATAGCAATAAAATCGTAGCAGATGCAATAAGCCGTGAAATTCCCGTATGGACAGAAATTGAGCTTGCCTATTTAATTAGTGAAGCTCCATTTATTGGTATTACAGGATCAAACGGTAAAACAACTACGACAACATTAATTTTTGACATGCTGAATAACGGTAGTTTAAAACCTTTAATTGCAGGGAATATAGGAACAGTTGCGTGTGGTGTTGCAAGAGAGGCACAAAAGGATAATGTAATTGTTACAGAGTTATCGTCTTTCCAATTAATGGGGACGAAAACATATAAGCCGAAAATCGCTATTTTAACAAATCTTTATGATGCGCATCTTGATTATCATGGGACATTTGACAACTATGCAGAGGCAAAATTTGGTGTTACACGTAATCAAGATAAAAGCGATTATTTTATCTATAATGCTGACCAGCCGATTGTTGTTGGCTATGCAACAAAATCTAATGCTAATAAGATACCATTCAGTTCTAAGGGACGTATGGATGAAGGTATTAGTGCGGATGACACAACAATTTACTGGCAAGGTGAACCGTATCTAGAACGAGCAAAAATCGCTTTACCTGGTAAGCATAACTTAGAAAATATTTTAGCAGCTGTCGCAGCTTGTATTTTAGTCGGCTGTGACAAAGCTAAAATGGAAGAAGTTTTAGCAAAGTTTGAAGGAGTTCGTCACCGTACTCAGTTCGTGCGTGAATGGAACGGACGCAAAATTTACAATGACTCCAAAGCTACAAACTGCTTAGCTACAAAAAGTGCTTTAGATGCATTCCAAGCACCTGTTATTTTACTTGCAGGTGGCTTAGATCGAGGACATTCGTTTGAAGAATTACGTCCATGCATGAGCCATGTAAAAGGTGTTGTTGCATTCGGAGAAACAGGGCTACGCTTTGTAGAATTTGCGAAGTCGTGTGGTGTACAACAAACTGTCATTGCACAAAATGTTGAAGATGCCGTACATTATGCGGCGCCGATGTCGGCAGAAGGCGATGTAATTTTATTATCCCCAGCATGTGCAAGCTGGGATCAATATGACAGCTTTGAAATACGAGGCGATGTTTTTATTGATGCTGTAATGAAGCTGTAATGAGCCTGTAACTATTTTAGAATATACTTGACTTGGAAGGATGGCATTACTGAGAGGGAAAGAAAGCTATTTATTGCTCGTCACAACATTGATGCTTTCTATAATCGGCATTATTTTCGTCTATTCTGCAGGTACCTATTGGAGTGCCGTTCATTATAGTGGAAAAATGCCGTTTTATATGAAGCAAAGTCTATACTTTGCCGTAGCCATTGTAGTGTTTTTAATCACTATTCGATTAAATATTTTGAAAGAGCAGTCCTTTTGGAAAATGGCCTATATATTTTCGTTAGTTTTACTAGTCCTTGTACTAATACCAGGGATTGGACTTGTACGAAATGGTTCTCAAAGCTGGATTGGCGTAGGTCCTTTAACGATTCAGCCAGCAGAACTAACGAAAATTACAGTCATTGTATACATGAGCCATATTTTAGCGCAGCATAAAACAGGTACGTCGATTATTAATTGGCGGCATGGATTAATCTTATTATTGCCCGTTGTACTTATTATGCTACAGCCTGATTTTGGTTCAGTTTTTATTCTTGTTGTTTCTGTGTTTTTATTGTTTTTTGTGGCAGGGTATCCTTTAAAGCTATATGTGATGTTTTTGATCGCTGGGATTGCTGGGTTAGTAGGCTTGATCGTCACAGCTCCATACCGACTAAAGCGGATTCAGGCATTTATAGATCCGTGGGTCGATCCTTTAGGAAGTGGGTTTCAGGCTGTACAATCGTTAATGGCTATAGGTCCTGCTGGGATTTTCGGGCATGGTTTTGGACAAAGTAGGCAAAAGTTTTTATATTTACCTGAACCACAAAATGACTTTATTTACGCAATAATTCTTGAAGAGGTTGGATTGCTTGGTGGACTTGTTATTTTAGCGCTTTTCATACTGGCGATTTATGCAGGCTATAAGTTTGCAGTGCGGGCTAAAACAAGAACATCTTATTACGCGATCATTGGACTTGTAACAATGCTGACCGTACAAGCATTTCTAAATATAGCAGTAGTGATTGGCTTAGTTCCTGTAACAGGTGTCACATTACCTTTTATCAGCTATGGAGGAACATCTTTAGTAACAATGTGGCTAATAATAGGTATTATTTATCAATTAGCGAAATAAATATAAAGGAGGAGTACTTTTTGGAGAAAGTAATTGATATAGAAGATCGCATACCTACGCTAAAAAAGCGACGAAAAAAGCGTACAAATCGGAAATTTATAGTGCTAATATTACTTTTCTTTATCGTGTTAGCAGTACTCCTTTATTTTCAATCTCCTTACAGTAAAATCAACAAAATAACAGTCAACGGCGCTCGATTAGTAGAAGAACAATATTATTTGAAGGCAAGCACTCTTGCAACTGGAAAGTCGATGTGGGGATTTAAAGTAGAAGACGTAGAGAAAATATTACTAAAGGATAAATGGGTGAAAGAAGCACATGTTAAACGAAATTGGCTTCAAGGCGTGACAATAGAAATTAAAGAATGGAAAAAGGTTGCGTACTTAGCTGGTGACGGTACTTATTATCCATTACTTGAAAATGGCCAGCGTTTTGAACAAGCTGGGGATGACATCCCGATTGATGCACCTGTATTTATCGGCATAACTGGCGAAAAGACAATTAAGAAACTTGTGAAGCAATTAGCAAAATTAAATCCGGAAGTATTAGCATTAATTTCTCAAGTCAATACTAACAGTAATGATACAAATCCTAATGCAATCAAGCTCTATATGAATGATGGCTACGAAGTTCGTGCTGTTATTCAAACTTTAGCAGAAAAGCTAAATCATTACCCCTCACTTGTGGCACAAATTCCAAATTTGGAAAAGGGGGTTATCGATTTAGAGGTCGGCTCGTATTATCGTCCTTTCAATAATGAGTACAACCATACGAACATTGACATTGAAAAAGATGTGGCCAACCAGGAAGTGAAAAAAGATGAACAACAAGAAAAAGAGTAGCAAAGAAAATTTCTTTTCAAGAAAACAATTTCAGTTGCTTATTGTTTGTATAACAATGGGGTTTATCATTGGCTATTCATATAACCAGGCAAAAGATAATCGAGATGCAGGTTCGACTAATACAAAGCTTTTTGAGCAAGAGGATTCATATCGTGAGGAGTTAATTGCACAGCAAGAGCGCAATAAAGAATTGTCAGAAGAGGCGAATGCTTTACAAGAAAAAATTCGCAAGTATGAAAAGTCATTTGTCGCTAGCAAAAAGGATTATACAAAGCTTGTTAATGAAGCAGAGGATTTACGCTTGTTGTTAGGAGATTTAAATGCAGAAGGAAAAGGCATACGTATAACGCTTCAAGATGGTGATTACGATCCGAAATCTGCTAATCCTAATGATTATATCGTGCATGAAAGCCATATTTTTAAATTGCTCAATGAGCTTAAAATTTCTGGTGCTCAGGCAATTGCTATTAATGGGCAACGTGTTCTGGCTAATTCTTATATACGCTGTAATGGACCAGTCATTACTATTGATGGCAAGCAGCATCCAGCTCCATTCGTCATCGAAGCAGTAGGAGATTCGGCAACATTAATAGCTTCCTTAAACTTAAATGGTGGTATTGTGGATCAATTATTAAATGACAATATAGTTGTATCATTAGAAGAAGATCAAAAGCTAACAATGCCAAAAGCGAAAATTGAAAGTTAAACATTTTCTAATCAATATTTACAGATTAAATTTAGTTATAGTCTCCAGGTAGGTTATAGATTTTGCATGATTCAAGATCTAAACCGTAAATCTGTGAGGGGTTACGATACGTCTAGGAGGGGCTATTTTGAAAAAAAATATGTACACCCGAATAACGATCGTGCTATTTATTATCGGTTTGATGATAGCGGTACAATACAATACCATAAAGCAACCAGCTGAGCGAGATACACGAGATATTTGGGCCATAAGAGAGGAATTAGCAGAAGAAAAGCAAAGGCATTCCACATTATTAGCAGAAATTCGCTCACTAAATGAAGTAGTGGGTCGCTATGAGCAATCTGAGAAAGCAAATTTACAGTCAGCATTAGATGAAACGCTGAATCGTTTAAAGCTACAGGCAGGGCTAACAGAAGTCACAGGACCAGGAGTTGTACTCCGTGTTGAACCAGCGCCCGAATTAGTAGAAATGGGGTATAAAATCAAAGAGATTTCACCTGATTTACTAACCCAATTACTAAATGCTCTGTTTAAAAACAATGCAGCGAGTGTCTCGATAGATGGAAATCGCGTTGTCCATACGACAGCCATTCGAGATATAAATGGAAAGACTACAGTGAACAGTGTACCACTGTCCTCACCACCCTTTGAAATTTATGTTGGGACAAGCTCTTTTAAGGAGGCTCAAAAAATGTACAATTCGTTACAAGCCTCAACATTTATTGATTCCTTTTATTTAGATAACTTTAATTTAATCATAGAGGAACCAATTGAGCATTTAACAATCCCGGCATTTGATCAGCCATTGACAAATGATTATTTAACAGAGGTGAAAAAAGGAGAATAATATATGTGGCTACCATTTTTAGGTTTGGTATTTGGACTTGCCCTTGGCTTGTTAACAAATATACAAATACCCTCTATATATGAAAATTATCTGTCAATAGCTGTTTTAGCAGCTTTAGATACATTATTTGGCGGTATTCGCGCTCAATTACAGCAAGTATATGACGATAAAGTATTTGTATCAGGATTCTTTTTTAATATAATTCTGGCGGCGGGATTAGCCTTTTTAGGTGTGTATTTAGGGATAGATTTGTATTTAGCTGCTATTTTCGCTTTCGGAGTACGTTTATTCCAAAACATAGCAATAATTAGGCGTATTTTACTAACTCGGTTGGAGGAGAAACGTCACAAAAGGAATAAAAATTCCATAGAATGAGAGAAAAATTCAGCAAAATACTCGATTTGCTTAGACATTATGCCGAATTTACAATAGAATGAGAATAAGAGCATTTTTTCAAGGAGGTGCAGCTAATTGAATCAGCAAGATTTATATATTTCACTTGATATAGGATCATCCTCTATCAAGGTATTAATAGGAGAAATGAGCGACGGTCAATTACATGTAATTGGAGTCGGAAATGCAAAGTCGAATGGAGTTCGAAAAGGTGCAATTGTTGATATTGATGCAACAGTTCAATCGATTCGAAAAGCAATAGAACAAGCCGAGAGAATGACAGGATATCAAATTAATGAAGTCGTTTTAGGTGTTCCAGCTAACCAGACGATGTTACAGCTAGTTAAAGGTGTTGTCGCTGTAAATAGTGAAAATAGAGAAATTACAGATGATGATTTAGATAGAGTGGTAGAATCTGCACAAGTCATGTCAATACCTCCTGAACGTGAATTAGTAAATATTATTCCTAGACAATTTATTGTGGACAATCTAGATGAGATTAAAGATCCACGAGGTATGATTGGTATTCGTTTAGAAATGGATGCCACAATGATTACAACTTCCAAAACACTTTTACACAATGTTTTACGTTGTGTAGAACGTGCAGGTCTTAGTATTCGAGAAATCTATTTACAACCATTAGCAGCAGGTTTTTTTGCATTAACGGAGGATGAAAAAAACCAAGGTACCGCTTTTATTGATTTAGGGGGCGGTTCAACTACTATAACAGTATTCGAAGAGGGACTGTTAACACATACGGGTGTCATTCCAGTTGGTGGCGATCATATCACGAAAGATATTTCGATCGTGTTAAAAACACCAACAGAACAGGCAGAACAAATTAAACATCAATTTGGACATGCCTATTATGATGACGCATCAGATGATGAACTCTTCGAAGTACCGGTTGTAGGGACAGATTCAACAGATCAGTACAGCCAGCGCTTTATATCAGAAATAATTGGCGCTCGTTTGGAAGAATTATTTGAGTTAGTCATCGACGAGTTAGCACGTCTAGGTGTTAGAGATTTACCAGGCGGTGTTGTTTTGACAGGAGGCGTCGCAAAGCTTGAGGGTATTGCTCAATTGGCACGTCAGATTCTGCAAACACGTGTTAGAATATACACACCTGACTATATTGGCGTTAGAGAGCCTTCATTTACGACGGCAGTTGGACTTATTCGTTACGCCTATTTAGAAGATGATTTTTATGGAAAAAGTGCTAATACGCAGCCTATTGAATATGCAGTTGTAGGATCTCCTGCAGCCACACCTAAAAAGCAAGAATATGCTGCACCTTCAGAATCAAAAGGAAGCGTAATTGGAAGAGCAAAAAAATTATTTGATAAGTTTTTTGATTAACTTGAATGCGTAATGAATGATACAGAGTCGAGTTACCGTGGGAGGAAAAAGAAATGTTAGAATTTGATACAAGTGTTGATCAACTTGCAGTAATAAAAGTCATTGGTGTTGGTGGCGGCGGTAACAACGCTGTCAATCGAATGATAGAACATGGTGTACAAGGTGTTGACTTTATCGCAGTAAACACAGATGCACAGGCACTAAATTTATCGAAAGCAGAAATAAAGCTACAAATTGGTACGAAACTCACACGTGGGTTAGGTGCAGGTGCAAATCCGGAAGTAGGGAAAAAGGCTGCAGAAGAAAGCCGTGAACAATTAGAAGAGGTTCTACGTGGTGCAGATATGGTATTCGTTACAGCTGGAATGGGCGGAGGAACTGGTACTGGTGCCGCGCCAGTAATCGCACAAATTGCTCGTGATTTAGGAGCTCTTACAGTCGGTGTTGTAACGCGTCCATTCACATTTGAAGGTCGTAAACGCCAAACACAAGCTATCGGTGGTATTGGTGGCATGAAGGAATCTGTAGATACTTTAATCGTTATTCCAAACGACAAGCTATTACAAATTGTCGATAAATCTACGCCAATGCTAGAGGCATTCCGTGAAGCAGATAATGTTTTACGACAAGGTGTACAAGGTATTTCAGATTTAATTGCAACGCCGGGCCTTATTAACTTAGACTTTGCAGACGTAAAAACAATTATGTCTAACAAAGGTTCAGCATTAATGGGTATCGGTATTGCTACAGGTGAAAATCGCGCTGCAGAAGCTGCTAAGAAAGCTATTTCAAGTCCTTTACTTGAATCATCAATTGATGGCGCTAAAGGTGTCCTTATGAATATCACTGGTGGCTCGAACCTCAGCTTATTTGAAGTACAAGAGGCTGCAGATATTGTAGCTTCAGCATCAGATGAAGAAGTAAATATGATTTTCGGTTCTGTTATTAACGAAAATCTAAAAGATGAAATTATTGTGACAGTAATTGCGACTGGTTTCTCAGAGGAAGCTCTACAGCAACAGCGTAATACTGCACGACCGACGTTAAATACAAATAGACAAGCCGTACAGCAACAGCAAGCTCCAATTCGTGAACAACGTCAAGATATGCATGTACAGCAAGAACAACCACGTCAAAACCAACAAAATTATGCACAGGATGACATGCTTGAGGTGCCAGCATTTTTACGTAACCGTAAAAATCGCGGATAAATCAGCATCCAACATTCTGAAAAACTCGTATTTTACATTATGTGAAATACGAGTTTTTTATATTGATAAGTTGTCCTATTAAATAGAGTATGGCTTTTCTGGGGGCGTCCGATGAGCTGCTTCGCTTCACGGGGTCTCATCTGTGTTTCACTCCAATCAATTAGTTCACATGACATACGTTTTAACAAAATGACATCCAACTCACATGGCATGGCAAGTACCCTCTGACATGTCGCTTTAAATTAGATGATAAACGTAACGAAGCGACAGCAACAACACTAAGAGAGGAAACGGCTCGATGTTCGACTCTCGGAAAAGCGGCGAATAGCCTGGAACAGAAATCATCCCCATTTAAAAAGCTACAACAATCATAAAAGTTTCCTTGATATTTTCAGAGTCTTATAAATTAATTATGTTCAAATGTGTAAGGAAAAGATGTATTTTGTCAAAACATTTTAATAAAATGATGCGATTGTTTGACAATATTTGTGGGAGTAACATGCTAACTTTGTATGTAGGAGGCGGCTGTTATGTATGGAGAATGGCTGGTGCTCATTAATACACTTTTTAATCTAGCGATACTCAAGTTTACAGCAAAAGTAACAGGGGTTTTTGTAAAGAACACGAGATTATTAATGAGTTCTATTTGTAGTAGTTTTGTAGCTGTAATTGGTGGACAAATGCTGTTGACGACGCTACTAAGCTTTATCTTACTAATTGGACTAGCTTTTCGCTTCAAGATTCGAAGTTTTCAAAAGCAAGGACCGATTGTTTTAACAGCAACTATCATTATCGGTGGACTGTTAACAGCATTACAACCGTATTTAAAGAATCTTTCTGTTGTCCATTTTATTATTATTTGCCTACTATTAGCTGTTGGTAATCTAGTTGCTTTTTATAAGCAATGGGGATTTGTAAAGCTTGAGCGGTTAAGTGGTCAGTTTGTGTTTGAAACGACATTAAAAATTTTTGATGTAAAGATACCGCTTTCTGCATTTGCAGATACGGGAAATCAAGCGATTGAGCCACTATCAGGAAAACCTGTTCACTTTGTCTCTTATTCAGCATTACGTCCACATTTACCTGCAGCATTTTGCAAATCATTGTTAGAATGGCAAGAAACTGATCCGTATAATGTATCCATGTTTTCAGAAGATTATCAGCGTTACATTCGATTTATTCATGTTAATACAGTACAACAGCAATCGGTTGTATTAGGTTTTCGCTTTGAAGAGTGGCATATCAAAGGGGAGCACTCACAAGTGAAAACGAATGAATATATCGTTTTAACAAAAAAAGCTAAAAATTTTCCACATAGCACAGCAGCAATTTTACATTTTTCAGCGCTTTCAAATAACTCATAGAGGGGGAGAACTATTGCTTCTTAGGCTACTTGCTAGCTTGAAAAAATTTTGGAGTAAGTTTCGGAGTCGTGAAACGTACTATATAGGGGGAAATGATTCATTGCCAGTGCCACTAAGTCGAGAAGAAGAAGTTACAGTCATTGCATCCTTTATGAATGGTGATTTACGAGCTAGAGATACACTAATTGAACGTAATTTACGTCTTGTTGTTTATATTGCTAGACGTTTTGATAATACGGGTACACCGATTGAGGATTTAATAAGTATTGGCTCTATCGGTTTAATAAAGGCGATTGAAACGTTCAATACAGATAAAAATATTAAGCTTGCCACATACGCGTCTCGTTGTATTGAAAATGAGATTTTGATGCATTTACGTAAAACAAGTCGCATGAAGGGTGAAGTTTCATTAGACGAACCATTAAACTCCGATGCTGATGGAAACGAGTTGTTATTGTCTGATATTTTAGGAACTGAAGAGCATATTATTTTAGACAATGTAGAGAAGAAAATTGAGCGTCAACATATGTTTCATGCCATTAATTTACTAGGTGCGCGTGAACGATATATTATGGAATGTCGCTTTGGTCTCAATGGGAAAATTGAAATGACTCAAAAAGAAGTTGCTGATCATTTAGGAATTTCGCAATCATATATTTCCCGATTAGAGAAGAAAATTATTCAAGATTTACGTGAAAATCTGAATCAGCCAATATCTTAGAGAGGGAAATTTACCCTACCTAAAATTGGTCGTAGCTTTTGTGCATATTCTCGTTTCTCTCGGACAAACTGATGTAACGGTTTAGTCAGAGAATAACATCCGGAGGAATCGAATATGCGAACTAAAGTAGATCTTTGCGGCTTAGATACATCGACTTTGCCAATTTTAAAGCACGAGGAAATGAAGGAATTATTCATTCGTTTACAGGCTGGAGAAACTGAGATTAGGGAAGAGCTTGTAATGTGCAATTTAAGGTTAGTGCTTAGTATTGTCGGTAGATTTGCCTACAGGGGTGAGCAGGCAGATGATTTATTTCAGGTAGGCTGTATTGGCCTCATGAAAGCCATTGATCATTTTGATTTGAAGCATAATGTACGATTTTCAACATACGCTGTACCGATGATCATTGGTGAAATTCGTCGCCATCTGCGTGATCATCATGCATTACGCGTTTCTCGTTCTCTAAGAGATATTGCGTATAAGGCGATGCAGGCAAAAGAGCAATGGATAACCGATAATTTACGAGAACCAACGATTGAAGAAATTGCTGAAATGATTGACATGAAAAAGGAAGATGTTTTATTTGCTTTAGATGCCATTCAAGACCCAGTTTCCTTACAGGAACCCATTTATTCGGACGGTGGAGACGCTGTTTATATGATGGACCAATTACGTGATGATGATGTATCAGAAGATCAATGGGTTGCCTATGTGTCGGTAAAGGAAAGTTTACAAAAGTTAGATGAACGTCAACAAATGATTGTTGCAAAGCGTTTTTATTACGGTGAGACACAAACTGAAATTGCAAAAGAATTGGGAATATCTCAAGCGCAAATTTCACGTCTAGAAAAAAATGCAATTGAAACAATGCAGAAAGATTATAAGTAGAAAAACATGCGCATCCGAATTCAGGGTGCGCATTTTAATTTATTCCAATGAAATAAAGAATAGCTCTTGCAAAAATGAGGAGTTGATTTCCGTTCCGATTGTGCGCTTTCCTGGGGGCGTCCGATGAGCCGCTTCACTCGCGTTGCTCGCTCCAGGGTCTCATCTGTGACGCTGATCCCCAAGGAGTCGCCCAGTCTCCACTTCAATCAACCAATTCATATAGCATGTATCCTCTTCCAATCGCTATAATTTAAGTGATAAAACGTAACTTTAGCAAAAAGGTTTTGTCTATGCGACAGCAACAAATGATTTCTGTGCGAAGGCGAAGTGTTAACTTAAGGTATGTTGTTATAGCGTCCACTATTGAAATTCTACGCTATTGCTGATTGGAGTGGAAGGCTACTCGACTCCCGTGGGAAAGCGAGACAGACGAGACCCTGCACGAAGCGTAGCGAAGGAAGCGGCTCGACGCTCGCCCACAGGAAAGCGAGTAGCCTGGAACGGAAATCACCTCCTCGTTTTGCCGAAGAGAGATTCCTTAATCATTTCATTTTCATTTAAACAACAATAAACACATAAATATAAAGAGAAAACATAGTTTGTTGAGATAAAACGATGTTGAGAGTAATTGATTTAGGAGGGATAAAATGCGTTTCTCAATGTTACAGCAAAAAGAAGTTATTGAAGCAGGCAACGGACGCTTTTTAGGATTTGTGGTAGATGCAGAGGTATCCAAAGAAACAGGCTATGTAACGGCTTTTATGATTGCAGAGCCTCGTAAATATCTAGGCTTTTTTCGCGGAGAAGAATCTGTCAGGAAAGTGTATATGAAAGATGTACTTGTAGTTGGAAAGGATGTCATTTTAGTAAAAGCATTATCCTAAAGAGCAAAATTTTTATGATTATTAATTTTATGTGCAAGAAGATTAAAAATGTACTTTCACATAGGTCAGGCTATTCATTGATAATTCAAGCATTGCTTGTTACAATAAAGGAAACTATTGTTGTAAAGTTGGGAAAAACAGTGACAAAAATCTTAACAAATTTGAAGAAAATTAACGATTTTATACAAGCAGCAAAAAAACGTGCAAATCATGAAGCAGAGAATGTCCAAATTATTGCAGTGACAAAAGAAGTTTCTGTAGAAAGAACACAAGAAGCAATTGATGCAGGACTTATTCATTTAGGAGAGAACCGTCCTGAAGGCTTAAATCGTAAAATTGAAGCGATTCAAGCTGATGTACATTGGCATTATATTGGGTCTTTACAAACACGTAAGGTAAAACAAGTTATTAATAGTATTGATTTTTTACATTCATTAGATCGTTTGAGTTTAGCACAAGAAATTGAAAAAAGAGCAGACAAACCTGTTAAATGCTTTGTACAAGTTAATGTATCTGGCGAAGAATCAAAACATGGTGTATCGATTGAAGAAGTCCTGCCTTTTATTGAATCATTAAAGAGTTTTACGAAAATTCAAGTTGTTGGTTTAATGACAATGGCACCAAACACAGATGAGGATTCTACTATTCGCTCTGTTTTTAAGCAATTAAAACAATGTCAACAGCAAATAGCCGAGCAAGAATTCGCACATGCACCTTGTACCGAGTTATCAATGGGCATGTCTAATGACTTTGAAATTGCGGTAGAAGAAGGGGCTACATTTGTTCGAGTTGGAACGGCTCTTGTTGGAAATGAAAGAGGGGAACTGGATGAGCATGAAAAATAAAATTAAAAATTTCTTTTATCTTGAGGAAGAACTAGAAGAAGAAATCACGCAAGCTCCTATTCAACAGCAACAACCCGTACAACAACAGCAACAGATTCAATCTGTGAAGCCTAAAAAAGTTATAAAGGAACGTAAGGCACCGGTTCAGGAAATTTTTCCGCAGAGTACAACATCTACAAACAACATTGTAAGTTTGCAGGCAGCAATGAATTCAAAAGGTTCAAAAGTTGTATTAGTTGAACCAAGAGTTTATGCCGAAGCACAGGACATTGCTGAACATTTAAAAAATAAGCGTGCAGCGATCGTCAATTTACAACGTATTGAGCGAGAGCAAGGTATACGGATTATTGATTTTTTAAGTGGTACAGTTTATGCACTTGGCGGTGATATTCAAAGAATCGGTAAAGACATTTTCCTATGCACACCTGATAATGTAGAAGTATCTGGCGAAATTTCGAATTTTATTTTAGACGATAATTAATAGCGAGGATTGTAGTTTATATGACTTTTTATTTAATCTTGAAGTATGTGTCAGTAGCATTTTATGCCTATTCACTAATGTTAGTCGCATATGTTTTAATGTCTTGGGTGCCAGCCGTCCAAAACTCATCAATAGGACGTTTATTAGCAAAAGTGTGCGAACCTTATCTTTCTATTTTTAGAAAATTTATTCCGCCAATTGGTATGATTGATATTTCACCTATCGTAGCAATATTTCTCCTTAATTATATTCAAAAAGGTCTTTTTATTGTTATTTTAAAAATATACGATATGTTGGCTTAAAAGAAATCCTCACGAATGGTGGGGATTTTTTATTTATGGGGAATACTAAATTTAACTTCTTTCAGCAACTGTTTTGGTAGCGAAAGCGAAGCGTCAGCGACAATGTTTTATCCACGTTATGGTTATGAGCCTATTTTTTATAAATCCTTAAAATACCAATGAAATTGAACTAGTAAAAGAGAGATAATAGAGGTGGAGTTATATGGAGCATTTAATACAGCATTTTAGAAAAGATGAACAGCCTTTTATCGAACAGGTTGTGAGCTGGCAGCATGAGGTAGAGGATCGATATGCTCCAAAGCTTACTGATTTTCTAGATCCTCGACAACGCTTTATTGTTGCATCGATCATTGGACAGTATGATACATTGAAAACAGCTAGTGCTGGGCTTTTTGATGATGCAGAAAGAGAACGTATGCTGATTTATCCTACATATTATGAGCCTGTGGAGGAAGATTTTCAGCTTACAGTATTTACGATTCAATATCCTGTGAAATTTGTACAACTACGGCATCCAGATGTTCTTGGAGCTGTATTATCATTAGGATTGAACCGTGGCAAATTCGGTGATATTCGTGTAAATGAACATCTAGTACAATTTGTAGTAGCGAATGAGGTAGCGGAATATGTACGCTTACATTTAACAGGCATCGGCAAAGTAAAAGTACATGTAGAATCGATTAAAGAGACGGAGCCATTGCTACAAAACGAGGAAGAGTGGCTAGAAGAGTCTCATACGGTTTCTTCTATGCGTTTAGATGTTATTATCTCCACTATTCTAAAAACTTCCCGTCAGAAGGCGCAAGCATTAATTACAGGTAAAAAGGTACGTGTTAATTGGACTGAACGGGATACAGTTGCTTTTGAATTACAAGAAGGAGATATTTTATCTGTACGCGGAAGTGGTCGAATAAAAATTATGATGACTGAAGGCCGTACAAAAAAGGATAAAATTCGTTTGCAAATCGGTCGTTTGACCCAAAAAAGCTGAAAATCAAGTAAATTTCATTAATTTTTACTGCTAAGTTGTTGGAACAATTGTATAATAGAAAGTACGAATGTACATGTAAAGGAGAGAAGGATCGTATGCCATTATCACCTATTGATATACATAATAAGGAGTTTACTAAATCCTTCAGAGGTTATGCTGAAGATGAAGTAAACGAATTTTTAGATCAAATTATTAAAGACTATGAGATTTTGTTACGTGAAAAAAAGGAAGTAGACAGACAACTAGAAATATCCTTAGAACAAGCGAGACATTTTAACTCTTTAGAGGAAACGTTACAAAAGTCAATTGTTGTTGCGCAAGAGGCAGCTGATGAAGTACGTAGAAATTCTCAAAAAGAAGCTAAACTCATTGTAAAGGAAGCAGAAAA
Organism: Lysinibacillus sp. NPDC094177; assembly: GCF_050279145.1. Taxonomy (NCBI): domain Bacteria; kingdom Bacillati; phylum Bacillota; class Bacilli; order Caryophanales; family Bacillaceae; genus Lysinibacillus; species Lysinibacillus sp. NPDC094177. The sequence goes on from NZ_JBNNTW010000002.1 coordinate 233,609, forward strand.
AAATGCGGATCGTATTATCAATGAGGCTTTAACGAAGGCTCGAAAAGTGACAATTGAAATTGATGAGCTGAAAAAGCAATCGAAGGTATTCCGTAATCGTTTTAAAATGCTTGTAGAGGCACAGCTGGATTTACTAAATGCAGACGATTGGGATCATTTGCTACAATATGATATTGACCTTACTGAAATTCAAACATCTGTTGAAGAAGCACAGGAAGCCGATCAAGTTTAATCGTTGTTATTAGTTATTTGAACGTAATAAGTGAAACTTGACGTGATTGTTTGATTTTCATATACTATTGAAATAGTAATTAATTTGAACAAATATGCAAATAGGCAGAGACGAAGACAGTATTTGTTAGGCGTAGTTAAAGCGATTTGGGGATAGTGTGAGCCCAAACAAGCAAATAACAATGAACATCACTTCGGAGCTAAATAGCTGAATCAAGTAAGTTATTTCGTGATGCACGACGTTAACGTGCTTTAAGTGGTAGTACAATTTTGTACTACAATTAGGGTGGTACCGCGAGTATAAGCTTCTCGTCCCTTTGAGGGATTGAGAGGCTTTTTTATGTTCAAATGACGGAATGCTTTTATTTCTCTTGGTGGAGAATGGATGTATACTATGTTTGAACTTATACTTTCGTTGTTGAAATGTGTTGATTTTGCTAATAACTAGAACTTAGAGAAGGCATTTCACAAAAAGTACGCCATGTATATAAGTTGATTGGAGTGAAGGCTGGACGCCCCCAGGAAAGCGCCCAGCCGGAGCGGAAATTAACCTCACGTTATAATGATGAGTCTAATAACTGTCGTATGTGAATGAGCGCTTAAGTGCGTTTGTTCTTTGTTTGTAAACAAAAAGGAGGAATTGAAAAATGGTTGAGTACAAAGATACTTTATTAATGCCAAAAACAGATTTCCCAATGCGTGGAAACTTGCCGGCAAATGAACCGAAGATGCAAGAAAAATGGGATGGAATGGACATCAATAAATTACAGATGGAACGTACTAAAGGACGCCCTGAATATGTGTTACATGATGGACCGCCATATGCGAATGGTGATATCCATATCGGACATGCTTTAAATAAAGTACTGAAAGATATGATTACGCGTCATCGTTCTATGACTGGCTACCATGTAAACTATATTCCAGGCTGGGATACACATGGTTTACCAATTGAGCAAGCACTTACGAACAAAGGTGTAAAGCGCAAAGAAATGTCTGTTGCTGAATTCCGTAAATTATGTGAAGAGTATGCTTACGAGCAAATCGACAACCAACGTACACAATTCCGCCGTTTAGGTGTTCGTGGTGATTGGGAAAATCCATATATTACATTGAAGCCTGAATTTGAAGCACGTCAAATTGAAGTATTCGGTAAGATGGCTGAAAAAGGCTATATTTATAAAGGTTTAAAACCAGTTTACTGGTCTCCATCATCTGAATCTGCACTTGCAGAAGCTGAGATTGAATATAAAGATGTTAAATCGGCTTCTATTTATGTAAGCTTTGCGCTAAAAGATGCTAAAGGTGTTGTCCCTACAGACGCTAAAATGATCATTTGGACAACAACACCTTGGACGATTCCAGCGAACTTAGGGATTTCTGTAAACCCTGAGTTTATCTATGTTGTTGTGGCAGTTGCAGATAAAAAATTCATCATTGCAAAAGAGTTATTAGAAACAGTTGCTAACGAACTTGAATGGGAAGCGTATGAAGTTGTTCAAGAAGTTAAAGGTGAAGCATTAGATCGAATTGTTGCACAGCATCCATTCTATGACCGTGAATCTCTTGTAATGATTGGAGAGCACGTAACTGCTGAAGCGGGTACTGGCTGTGTTCATACAGCACCAGGACACGGGGAAGATGACTATCATATTAGTAAACAATATGGTCTACCAATTCTTAGCCCTGTTGATAATAGCGGCTGCTATACAGATGAAGCACCTGGTTTTGAAGGTGTATTCTACAATGATGCAAACAAAATGGTCACTGAAAAATTAAAAGAAGTAGGCGCTTTAGAAAAGCTTAACTTCTTTACACACTCATATCCACATGATTGGCGTACGAAAAAACCAGTTATTTATCGTGCAACACCACAATGGTTTGCGTCCGTTGATGCATTCCGTGATGAGTTACTAGCGGCTGTAAAATCAACAGCATTTACACCTGCTTGGGGTGAAACTCGTCTTTATAATATGATTCGTGACCGTGGGGACTGGGTAATTTCACGTCAGCGTGCATGGGGTGTGCCAATTCCAATTTTCTATGCTGAAAATGGTGAGCCAATTATTACACCAGAAACAATTGCCCATATCTCAGCTTTATTCCGTGAACATGGATCAAATATTTGGTTCCAAAAAACAGCTAAGGAATTATTACCTGAAGGCTTCACACACCCTGGTAGCCCGAACGGCGAATTTACAAAAGAAAACGATATTATGGACGTTTGGTTTGACTCAGGTTCTTCTCACCAAGGTGTGCTAGTAGAACGTGGTATGAAATATCCAGCTGATTTATATTTAGAGGGCTCTGACCAACACCGTGGATGGTTTAACTCATCATTAATTACTTCTGTAGCTATTAATGGCTATGCACCATACAAGGGACTATTAACACATGGTTTTGTTTTAGATGGTGAAGGTCGTAAGATGAGTAAATCTTTAGGAAATGTCATTATCCCGAAAAAGGTTATGGATCAATACGGAGCAGATATTCTTCGTTTATGGGTTGCTTCTGTGGATTATACAGCCGACGTTCGTATCTCAATGGATATGTTGAAGCAAGTTTCTGAGGTTTATCGAAAAATCCGTAACACATTCCGTTTCTTACACGGAAATGTAGCTGATTTCGATGTAACGAAAGATCGAGTAGCATATGAGAATCTTCGTGAAATGGATCAGTACGTGTATATGCGCCTACAAGATGTTTTAAAAACTGTACGTGCTGCATATGATCGCTATGATTTCGCAGCTGTTTATCATGCGGTAAATAACTTTGTTGCAGTAGAATTATCTTCATTCTATTTAGATATTGCTAAAGATGTTGTGTACATCGAAGGCCATGACAACAAAGATCGTCGTGCGATGCAAACAGTTATTTATGACACATTAATGACATTAGTAAAAGTGATGTCACCTATTATTCCTCATACAAGTGACGAGATGTGGTCTTACTTACATGCTCAAGGTGTTGTAGAAGAGGTATCTGTACAATTAACAGATTTCCCAGAGGTTAATGAACATGATAACTTCGAAAGTCTACGTGCAAAATGGGTGAAAATTATTGATGTTCGTGATGATATTTTAAAAGCATTAGAAGAAGCTCGTAATGCAAAAACAATCGGTAAATCACTGGAAGCGAAAGTGACAGTTTATGCGAAAGAAGATGTGGCAGCATTATTAAATGATGCAAGCATTGATTTTGCACAGCTTTCAATCGTTTCTGCCTTTGAAGTAGCTTCAATAGAAGCTGCTCCTGCAGATGCATTAGCTCTAGAACATGCATCAATTGTTGTAGAGAAGGCAACTGGTGAAAAATGTGAGCGTTGCTGGTCTATTTCTGAAACGGTCGGTTCAAATGAAACACAACCAACAGTGTGCGCGCGTTGTGCAGAAGTTGTAGAAAAGTATTACGTTTAACTTCTTTCAGCAAATGTCTTTTGTACCGAAAGCGTAGCGACAGGTACAGTAGTCGCCTACCTCTATAGGTGATGAGATGAATGCTGTTTTAAGTCACTTTTCTGCGGGTGTCCAAAAGTCCGCTTGTTAAAGCCTCCGGCGGATGTCACGGAATTGGAAAGGAATTTTTTGTGCAGGCACAAAGCCGATTCCGGACGCAATTATGTCGAGGCATAATTGATAAAAGCAAACAATAATGCAATTTAAAAATAAGAATCTGCATTCTATGTAATTAATAACGCAAGTCTCCTTGATAATGGGGGGCTTGCGTTGTTTACTTTGTCATTGAGGTTTCTAGCAGATTCTTTTTTTGTTATGGAGTGACTTTTTCAGAAATTTGAATGCTTCATTTACGTGTTATGAACTATTTAAATAATATTTCTTGCGTATTACGGTAGTCAGTTGGTGATATACCGACATATTTCTTAAATGTAAGGCTGAAATAATTAGGTGTGTTGAAACCACAAATGGAGGAGATTTTTTCAATGGTGTAATCGTATTTTCGTAAATACGGCAGTGTCTTGATGATACGTGTAATAGCTACATAATCAACAAAATTCCGACCGGACTCTTTTTTAAACAATCTACTAAAATGTGTAGAGCTAAAATTGATATATTTGGCAACAGCACTGATCGTAAGTTGTTCATCATAGTGCTCTTCGATATATTGGATAGCCTTTTGGAGTTGTTCTTGTTTTGTTAAATCTTCATAAAATCGTATATGAAGATTATGGACGGGCGGTTTCCTCCGTGCCTTTCGAGCTTGGCTATAGGATTCCTTGACTTGCATGGCGTCCTGAAAAACTCCACCAATCCCCATAAAAAGATGGATGCAATAATCTTTTTTTAGAACTTCAATAACCTCAAGTAAACAAGCTATCCCCTCAGACCAATTCTTAAATGATGTGTATTCATTAGGAATGCGCATAAGCAACAGTAAGTAACGTTCAAAATGTAAAAATGATAGTGGTGCTTTACTAGCAAAGTTTTGGTGAAACACATTGGTTATAACACTACTTGCATCATGAGTGATAGGTCGACCTTCATTCACATCTATATAGCCCTGGATTAAAAACACGATATTTGGGATACAATGCCTCGATAAAAAAGAGGATGACTGGATTATTTCCTGCTCACTTTCAACCTCTCCTCGTATAAGGCGTTTTAAAAATGCTTCTCGGAAAGGTGAAGTATGGTCTTGCGAAATTTGCTGTGATAACTCAAGCATTGTAAGAGTACTCGCCTGTTTTTCTTTGTAGGAAGTATAAAGCTTTTTAACAATTCTTAGAAATTTTGCTTTTTGTAATGGTTTTATAAGAAGTGCGGGCAAACTTAGTTCAATTGCTATACCAGTTGAGTAGGTAAGGTGTTCTGCAACAATAGGGATAATTATACTATTAGGATAATTTCTTTTTAACCGATTTATCTTTACCCAGTCAAATAAACGGTTAATTTCATAGAAAATGATGGCGGAAATTTCTGTTTTGGGTTCTTCGCAGTTAATAAAGGTATTAGGTAGAAATTCTTCTAGCCAGTAGTCCATTTGTTGTTTCTCATTCGAATTTTCAATGTACCAAACAATATTTAAAATGCTAACAGCTCCCTTCTCTTGTAAATAAAAACAATAAAAACATTTTAACTTAAAATAGCATTTTTTTGTACTAATACAGCAATAATTTGTAACTATTTTATAGATTAAATAGAATAGAATAATTGTAGTGAATAATAATTTGAAATTTCAGATAATTATTTACTTATATAGAAAGGGGGAGTTGAAATATGGCAGAAGTAGGGAGTAAAGATTATGAATACGTGGAAGCAGGAACTATAGATGTTAAGGATCTTCCACCACTCGATGCAACTACTAACAAAATTATGAAAGATGAGTTTACTACAGGTTTTAGCTTAACGGTATTTTATTTCATTTTAATTTTTAGTATTCCAGTTATGAACTGGTTCGCTCCAGAGCTGGCTTTTAAGAAAATTTGGGGTGGTATGACAGTTACATGGTTTGTGACAACAGTCGTTATGATGGTAATGGCCTTTATTATTGCGTATGTGCATACAGCATTGTACGAAAAACGCTTAAAGAAATACGAAATATTTAATAGCTAAGGGGGGATATGTTGAATGATGCAAGCTCTATTAGAACCGAAGATGTTAATGACTATTTTTTTAATGGGAACAATTGTATACATTACGTATTTAACAAAAAGAAATGCAACGGCGTCCGATTTCTTTGTTGGGGGACGAAGTTTTGGGTGGTTTACAAATGGTTCGGCAATTGGGGGAGACTATTTAAGTGCAGCTACATTTCTTGGGATAGCCGGTTTAACTTTTCAATTAGGGTATGATGGTGCTTATTATGCATTTTGCTTCTCCATTGGATTAACGTTGTTAGCTATTTTTGTAGCTGGTCCATTACGACGTTTTGGCGCATTTACTGTTGCCGATTTTTTAGCCTACCGTTTTCATAGTAGACGAGCTCGGCTAGTAGCGGTAGCTGTTGTTTTAGCGATATCTGGTTTTTATGCAGCGCCACAATTATTAGGAGCGGCACAAATTTTAAGTATGTTTTTTGGGACTTCATATGAATTCGGCATCATCTTTACTTGTATAGTAATGATTTTCTATGTAGGTATAGGCGGTATGAAAGGAACAACAATCAACCAAGCTTTAGAGCTTTGGATTCGCCTTGGTGCGTTTGTTGTTATGTTGATTACAGCAATTTATGGTGGTTTGCATTACGATAAGATTTTAGCTGCTATTAATTCATTCAGCGGACCGATTGCAGGAACCTCACCATATGCACTAGATGGAAATGATGTTAATTTTGATGGTGCTGCTTGGACAGGGACGGGCTTTTATTTCCCTACATTTTGGCAAACTATCAGTATGACAATAGGTTTAGCATTAGGTACAATTGGTCTGCCGCATATATTACTAAGGTTTTATACGAATCCGAGTGCGAAGGCGGCTCGTAAATCTGCATTAATGGCGATTGGAATTGCAAGTACGTTTTTCTTATTAGCTGTATTTTTAGGTGTTGTAGGTCGTTCTATTTTTATCTCGGGTACAGCAAGTGAGGAAGTAATGCGCGATTTAGTGCTTGGCGGAAACAATATGGTTATTCCTACAACAGCACTTGCACTTGGAGGCAAATGGCTTCTTGGGCTAGTCATAGCAGGTGCATTTGCGGCCATATTCTCAAATTTATCAGGGTTATTTATTACAAGCTCAGGTGCATTAGCTCACGATTTATATGCAAGCATTATGAAAAAGGATATTACAGAAAAACAACGCGTTATTGCAGGGAAAGTAGCAATTGTTTTATTAGGCATTTTATATGGAGCATTGGGCTTACTAGTTAAGGACGCATCCATTGGACATTTAGTGGCACTAGCCTTTACTGTTGCAGCAAGTACGTTTACACCAATATTTATTTTAGGTATTTGGTGGAGAGGGATGACAGAAAAAGGAGCGATTGCAGGTTTACTCATTGGTCTTGGTGTATCTATGTGGATGATTTTTCTGCCAGGAACCCTACCAAGCTTCTTACAATTTAAAATTCCTGGAATAGTAACGGTACCAGTGGGCTTCTTATCAGTTGTTATTGTGTCTTTATTAGATAGAAAAGTACCAGCTGATGTCAATGATTTCATGAAGCGTGTGCATTCAAAAGAGTCAGAAACAGTCTAATAACTTTTGCATCTGTATAACCTTAAATTTGAAAAGCTATTGCCATTACTTATGAAGTGATGGTAATAGCTTTTTTTTTGAGGGAACGAAAGCGGCTACTAGAAGAGTCTGGAGACAGGAAGAGGAGTCGAAGCGACGGAAAGAAGATGTAGAGCGACGGAATGAAGAGCTGAAGCGACGGAAGAAACCCAGAGCGACGGAAAGAAGAGTCAAAGCGACGGATAGGAAGTCCAGAGCGACGGATAGGAAGTCCAGAGCGACGGAAAGAAGAGCCAAAGTGACGGATGAAAATCAGAGCGACGGAAAGAAGAGTCAAAGCGACGGATAGGAAGTCCAGAGCGACGGAAAGAAGAGCCAAAGTGACGGAAGAAACCCAGAGCGACGGAAAGAAGAGCCAAAGCGACGGATAGGAAGTCCAGAGCGACGGAAAGAAGAGCCAAAGCGACGGAAAGAAGAGCCAAGGCGACGGATAGGAAGTCCAGAGCGACGGAAAGAAGAGCCAAGGCGACGGATAGGAAGTCCAGAGCGACGGAAAGAAGAGCCAAAGTGACGGATGAAAATCAGAGCGACGGAAAGAAGAGTCAAAGCGACGGATAGGAAGTCCAGAGCGACGGAAAGAAGAGCCAAAGTGACGGAAGAAACCCAGAGCGACGGAAAGAAGAGCCAAGGCGACGGATGAAAATCAAAGCGACGGAAAGAAGAGTTAAGGCGACGGATAGGAAGTCCAGAGCGACGGAAAGAAGAGCCAAGGCGACGGATGAAAATCAGAGCGACGGAAAGAAGAGTCAAAGCGACGGATAGGAAGTCCAGAGCGACGGAAAGAAGAGCCAAAGCGACGGAAGAAACCCAGAGCGACGGAAAGAAGAGCCAAAGCGACGGATGAAAATCAGAGCGACGGAAAGAAGAGCCAAGGCGACGGATAGGAAGTCCAGAGCGACGGAAAGAAGAGCCAAAACGACGGATACAAAGTCGAAAACGACGGATAGCTCAGCGAACGCCCAAAAGAAAGCGCCAAATCGGAGCAAAAATCAACCCCACATAATAGTATTGAGCCATATTTTCATGCTATATTAGTTATTCTGAGATGGGCTGTTATGGTAGAATAGGTTAGATGTTGAGCGAACGGAGGAGTGTCTGTGTATAAATATTATGGATTGGCCGCATTCGTGATTATTTTAGATCAATGGACAAAATGGCTAATTGTGAAAAATATGGAGTTTGGTGAAAGAATTTCAGTATGGGATCCGTGGTTTGGGATATTGTCTCATCGAAATAGAGGAGCCGCATGGGGAATGTTAGAAGGACAAATGTGGTTATTTAGCATTGTCACGATAGGCGTAATTTGTGCTATCCTATACTTTTATCATAAAGAGGCGAAGGGTAAACCTATTTTTCAAGTAGGCTTAATGCTTTTATTAGGCGGAGCTGTAGGTAATTTTATTGACCGTATATTTAGAGGTGAAGTGGTCGATTTTGTACATGTCTTAATTCCAGTAATTAATTATGATTTCCCAATCTTCAATATTGCGGATGCTGCTTTAACAATTGCGGTAGTGATATTAATGATTGGCTTAATCGTTGAAGATAAAAAAGAAAAGAAACAGGTGAAATAATGACGCAAGTATCATATACAATGGAAGAACAACAAAAGGGAGAGCGCATTGATAAGGCTCTTTCAAGTGTGCAATCAGAATGGTCGCGTACACAAATTGGTAATTGGATTACTGAGGGCATTGTCAAAGTTAATGGAGAGACTGTAAAGGCGAAGTATAAGGTAAAAGCGGGAGATATTGTAGAAATAGATGTACCCGAAGCTGAGCCTTTAGATGTAATTGCTGAAAACTTAGACCTTGATATTGTCTATGAAGATGCAGATGTTCTTGTTGTGAATAAACCAAAGGGCATGGTAGTACATCCAGCGCCGGGACATATGACGGGTACTCTCGTTAATGGTTTAATGTATCATTGCAAGGATCTATCGGGGATCAATGGCGTTATGCGTCCGGGAATTGTGCATCGTATTGATAAGGATACATCAGGATTATTGATGGTTGCTAAAAATGATGCAGCTCATGAATCGTTAGTGAATCAGCTAGTCAATAAAACAGTGACACGTAAATATACTGCGCTAGTTCACGGGCATATTGCACATGATAAAGGAACAATTGATGCACCTATTGGACGAGATCAAAAAGATCGTCAAAAACAAGCAGTTGTCGACAACGGTAAGCATGCAGTAACCCACTTCCAAGTTATCGAACGCTTTGGTGACTATACTCTAGTAGAATGTCGTTTGGAAACAGGAAGAACTCATCAAATCCGTGTCCATATGAATTATATTGGCTTCCCACTTGTTGGTGATCCAAAATATGGACCAAAGAAGACAATAGACTTTGGTGGACAAGTATTACACGCGGGTGTATTAGGCTTCGATCATCCTACTTCAGGTGAATATTTGCAGTTTGAAGCACCAATTCCTGCTGATTATGAACAATTATTACTTGATTTAAGAAATAGGCATTGACGTATAGAAAAAGAAGGTCTATACTAACGAAAGTGAATGAACAACTTAACTAAATATTCACCTTTAATGGCAGTCCAGAGAGGCTGAGAAGGTACATGTGAATGTGTTGAAAAAATTTGTGCTGCAAATTTTTCGACATACTATTTGAACACGTATTTTAACCCTCTCAGGCTATTCGCCTCGAGAGGTTTTTTTATGGACACATGGCCAACAAGAGATAGAAGAGAGGAGGAAACTTACATGGCAAAAAATGAATTATTAGATGGGCCATCTATGGCGAGAGCGTTAACACGCATTGCACACGAAATTATTGAACGCAATAAAGGAATCGATGAATGTATTTTAGTGGGTATTAAAACACGAGGTGCTTTTCTCGCAAAACGCCTTGCAGAAAGAATTGAAAAAATTGAAGGTAAACCAATTCGTACTGGGGAGCTTGATATTACACTTTATCGAGATGATCTATCAACAAAGCATGAAAACGAGCAGGCGCATGTTGAACAAGTTGATATTGATTACGTTGTAGGTAATCAAAAGATCATTCTAGTTGATGATGTATTATATACTGGGCGTACAGTACGAGCAGCACTAGATGCAGTGATGGATTTAGGACGACCTGCACAAATTCAACTGGCAGTCCTTATCGACAGAGGTCACAGAGAGCTTCCAATACGTGCAGATTATGTTGGTAAAAATGTTCCAACATCTGGAACTGAACGTATTGTCGTAAATTTACAAGAAGTAGACGGAGAAGATTGCGTCAATATTTATAAAGAAGACTAACTATAAAGTGAGGAAACACTATGTCAAATGCAGTATTAGATATTAAGGATAAACCGACCCCAATCCAACTAGTGACATTAAGTTTCCAACACATGTTTGCCATGTTTGGGTCAACGATCTTAGTTCCTCAGTTGGTAGGTCTTAGTCCAGCGATTGCCCTATTAACAAGTGGGATTGCTACACTGTTCTTCTTATTAATTACAAAATTTCAAGTACCCGCATATTTAGGATCATCATTTGCCTTTATTGCGCCGATTTTACTTGCGGCGGGAGGTTTAAATAAAGATGGTTCAAGTGTAAATCCAGGTCATGCAATGATTGGTGCTATGGCAGTCGGGATTACATATGGTATCGTATCCCTTGTCATCTGGAAAAGCGGCTATAAATGGATCATGAAAATTTTGCCACCGATTGTGGTGGGCCCTGTAATTATGGTAATTGGACTTGGGTTATCAGGTACAGCAGTCAATATGGCGATGAATGTAGATGGTAAATATAGCTTTTTACACTTCTCAGCAGCGTTAGTAACATTATTTACAGCCATTATTTTCACGATTGCCTTTAAAGGCATTTTAAGTACAATGCCGATCTTAATTGGCTTAATCGTAGGATATGTTTACTCAATGATTATCGGCATTGTTGATTATTCACCAATTGCCAAAGCAGATTTCTTTGCACTACCAAACTTCTTAATCCCAGGTGTTCACTATGACTTTGAAATCACAACAAAGATACTCCTAACAATGGTGCCAATCGTTATCGTAACTATTTCAGAGCATATTGGTCACCAGTTAGTATTAGGTAAAGTTGTTGATCGAGACTACATTAAAGAGCCGGGCTTACACCGTTCACTTTTAGGGGATGGAATTGGAACATTTATCAGTGCATTAATCGGTGGTCCACCGAAAACAACTTACGGTGAAAATATCGGAGTTCTTGCTATCACTCGTGTATACAGCGTATACGTTATCGCAGGAGCAGCAGTCGTAGCAATTTTACTTTCATTCTTCGGGAAAGCAATGGCAGTTATTGCAACGATTCCAACAGCAGTACTTGGTGGGGTTTCGATTTTACTCTTCGGTATAATTGCAGCAAGTGGATTACGAATGTTAGTTGATAATCATGTCGACTTTGGTAACAGTCGTAACTTGGTCATTGCCTCAGTTATTTTAGTAATTGGCATCGGTGGTGCGAAGTTCGTCATTTCAGAATCACTAAGTATCGAAGGTATGGCATTAGCAGCTATTATCGGTGTTCTTTTAAATGCTATCCTTCCAGGTAAAAAAGAAGCGGAAATACCATTACCATACAATCAAAATAAAAATTCATAGAAGTACCTTTTAATGAATTGTCCAGAGAGGCAAAAAAAGGGAAGTTGTAGTCAAGCTAGAAGTAGGACTGTATCCTGCTGTAGTTTGTCGCGCCTCCTTATGCCTCGTTGATGACATCAACGGGGCTTTTACTATACTCAGCTTACTGAATGCAGAACGTTTATACATAGACGTTCATGAAACACAATCTAATGGAGGCATATGATGAAGAACTTATTATCGATGGAACATTTAACAACTGAAGAAATTAACCACATTCTAGATCGTGCGCAAGCTTTTGAAAATGGTGAAGCATCATTGTTATCTAGAGAATACAACGTAGCAAACTTATTTTTTGAACCGAGTACACGTACGAAAACGAGCTTTGAAATGGCAGAGCGTAAAGTTGGCTGTATTGTTATCCCTTTTGATGCGGGTTTTTCAAGTGTCACTAAAGGGGAAACAATGTACGATACGGTAAAAACGTTAGAAATGATTGGTATGGATGCAGTAGTCATCCGCGCAAAAGAAGACGAGTATTACAATGAACTGCTAGAAGGCATTAATGTGTCAATCATTAACGCAGGTGATGGTGCAGGCCAACACCCATCCCAATCATTATTGGATCTTTATACAATCAAAAAAGAGTTTGGTTCTTTTGAAGGGTTGAATGTAACAATCGCTGGGGATATATCCCATAGCCGTGTAGCAAAATCAAATGCATCAGCGTTACAGCGATTGGGGGCAAATGTTCATTTCCTTTGTCCAGAAGAGTGGGCAGGCAATTTCGAAGCACATCACTCTTGGGATGATTTAATCGAAATAAGTGATGTGATTATGTTACTTCGTGTGCAGCATGAACGTCATAAGGTTAATAAAAGCTTCTCAAAAGAGAGTTATCATAACGAGTACGGTTTAACCATTGAACGTGAAAAACAAATGAAGGAAAAGGCCATTATTATGCATCCAGCACCGGTCAATCGTGATGTGGAAATTGCTTCAGAGCTAGTTGAATGCGAGCGTTCTCGAATTTTCGAGCAAGTTCGAAATGGAGTATATACGCGAATGGCTATTGTCGAAACAATTTTAAAGGGGAGAGAATAATATGACAAAGGTTCTTCAAAATGTACAAATGTTAGATGAACAAGGCGAACTACAGACAGTCAATATCGCTATGGTAGATGGCAAAATTACTGAAATTGGACAAAACGTAAATGTAGCAGGCGCAGAAATTATAGAAGGTAATGGTTTAGTTGTTGCACCAGGATTTGTCGACGTACACACACATCTACGTGAGCCAGGCTTTGAACATAAAGAAACAATTGCTACAGGTTCAGCATCAGCAGCAAAAGGCGGCTTTACAACAATTTGTGCGATGCCAAACACAAAACCAGTTCCAGATTCAGTAGAAAATATGCAGTTGATTAACGGGCTTATTAAAGAAAGCGCAGTTATTCGAGTACTTCCATACGGCTCTTTAACAAAGGACATCTCAGGTGAGGTTCGCACAAGTATTGAAGAATTAAAAGCACATGGGGCTGTTGCATTTTCAGATGATGGTGTTGGGATCCAGCTTGCATCAACAATGTATGAGCAAATGAAGGATGCCGCACAGCACGATATGGTAGTTGTAGCACACTGCGAAGATAATTCATTAATTTATGACGGTGTTATGCATGAAGGGAAGCGCAATCAAGAACTTGGTTTACCAGGGATTCCATCGATTTGTGAATCCGTTCAAATTGCGCGAGATGTTCTATTAGCAGAGGCTGCTGGTGCACGCTACCACGTTTGTCACGTATCAACGAAGGAATCTGTACGTGCAGTACGAGACGCTAAAGCAGCAGGTATTCGTGTTACTGCAGAAGTTTGCCCGCATCATTTATTACTTGAAGAAATGGATATTCCATCAGATGATGCAAACTGGAAAATGAACCCGCCATTACGCGCTGCAGATGATAAAGACTCACTTCACGCAGCTATGATGGATGGAACAATCGATTGTATCGCTACAGATCACGCTCCACATACAGTAGAAGAAAAATGCTGTGGCATGGTTGGAGCACCGTTTGGCATTGTAGGCTTTGAAACAGCCTTCCCACTACTTTACACACAGTTTGTAGAAACAGGGAAATGGACTTTAAAACAGCTGATTGACTGGATGTCTGTAAAGGCAGCTCAAATTTTTGATTTACCATACGGCACATTAGAAGTTGGAGCTTCAGCAGATATGATTTTAATAGATTTAAATAAAGAACAAACAATTGATGCAGAAGGCTTTGTATCTAAAGGACGCAATACACCATTCAATGGATGGGTTGCAAAAGGTTGGCCAGTCCTTACAATCTTTGAAGGCAATATCGTATACCAGGAGGCAGAGTAATGAAAAAACGTTTACTTATTTTAGAAGATGGCACAGTATTTACAGGTACAGCGTTCGGCAGTGAGCGAGCTTCACAAGGTGAGGTTGTATTCACAACAGGGATGACAGGTTATCAGGAAACAATTTCAGATCCTTCGTTCTACGGACAAATCGTAACGTTAACTTACCCTTTAATCGGTAATTACGGTATTAACCGTGATGACTTTGAATCTATCACACCTGCTATTCGTGGATTTGTAGTTCGTGAATTAGCAAAAACACCTTCAAACTTCCGTTGTGATTTAACGGTAGATGAGTACTTAACTTCAAAGGATATCCCTGGGATTGAAGGGATCGATACACGAAAATTAACACGCATTATTCGCAGTAAAGGGTCAGTAAAAGCTATTTTAACAGCGGCTGATGAAGAAGTTAATGTGGATGAAATCGTGGCAAAATTGCAGGCAACACCAGCTATTACAAACCATGTACATGAAGTATCACCGAAAGCAGCCTACCCATCACCAGGTCGAGGCAAACGCGTAGTATTAATAGACTTTGGTATGAAACATGGTATTCTTCGTGAGTTAAACAAACGTGATTGTGATGTGCTAGTTGTACCTTACAATACTTCAGCAGCAGAAATTTTAGCGTGGCATCCAGACGGCATCATGCTTTCAAATGGCCCAGGTAACCCTGAAGATGTGCAAGAGGGTATTGAAACAGTACGCAATTTAATCGGAAAAGTTCCTATGTTCGGTATTTGCTTAGGCCACCAAATCTTCTCACTAGCATGTGGTGCGCGAAGCTTTAAATTACCATTTGGTCACCGTGGTGGTAACCATCCAGTAAAAGATTTACGTACTGGCCGTACTGATTTAACATCTCAAAATCATGGCTATGCAGTCGACATTGATTCATTAGAAGATACAGATTTAGAATTAACACATATTGCATTAAATGATGGTACTTGTGAGGGTGTACGTCACAAGAAATATCCAATCTTCACAGTGCAATATCACCCAGAAGCATCACCAGGTCCAGAGGATTCAAATCACCTATTTGATGAATTTATCGAAATGATGGAAGTAGAAGCAGGGAAGGGGAAACAACATGCCTAAACGTACAGATATTGAAACAATTTTAGTAATCGGATCAGGTCCAATCGTTATCGGACAAGCAGCAGAATTTGACTACGCAGGAACACAAGCTTGTCTTTCACTAAAAGAAGAAGGCTATCGTGTAATCTTAATAAACTCAAATCCTGCGACAATTATGACAGATACAGAAATTGCCGACAAAGTATATATTGAGCCAATTACACTTGAGTTTGTATCACGTATTTTACGTAAAGAGCGTCCGGATGCTATCCTACCAACACTTGGTGGTCAAACTGGTTTAAACATGGCTATTGAATTAGATAAATCAGGAATTTTAGATGAGCTTAATATTGAAATTCTTGGTACAAAATTAGAGGCGATCCATAAAGCAGAAGACCGCGATCTATTCCGTAATTTAATGTATGAGCTAGGTGCTCCAGTACCTGAATCAGATATTATCCATAACTTAGGCGAAGCGAAAAACTTTGTAGCGAAAATTGGTTACCCAGTAATCGTTCGCCCTGCCTTCACACTTGGCGGTACAGGAGGCGGTATTTGCTACAATGATCAAGATCTAGAGGAAATTGTGACATCTGGTCTAAAATATTCTCCAGTAACACAATGTTTACTTGAAAAATCAATCGCTGGTTATAAAGAAATCGAATATGAAGTAATGCGTGATGCTGCTGACAATGCAATCGTCGTATGTAACATGGAAAACGTTGACCCAGTTGGGATTCATACAGGTGACTCAATCGTAGTGGCACCTACGCAAACACTTTCAGATCGTGAAAACCAAATGCTACGTAATATCTCTTTAGATATTATCCGTGCACTAAAAATAGAAGGTGGCTGTAACGTACAATTAGCACTTGATCCATATAGTTTTAATTACTATGTAATCGAAGTAAACCCTCGTGTATCACGTTCATCAGCGTTAGCATCAAAAGCAACAGGCTATCCAATTGCAAAGCTAGCAGCAAAAATCGCAGTTGGTTTAACATTAGATGAAATCAAAAATCCTGTAACAGGTTCAACGTATGCTTGTTTCGAGCCAGCTCTAGACTACATTGTGGCGAAAATTCCACGCTGGCCGTTCGATAAATTCGAATCAGCAAAGCGTAATCTTGGTACACAAATGAAAGCGACTGGTGAAGTAATGGCACTTGGTCGTACATTTGAGGAAGCTATGCTAAAAGCAGTGCGCTCTCTTGAAACAGGTCAAGTTCACTTAGAGCTTAAACATGCAGAAGAAAACTCTGATTCTTGGATTGAAAAACGTATTCGCAAAGCAGGTGACGAGCGTCTATTCTTCATCGGTGAAGCACTTCGTCGCGGTGTTACAATTGAGCAAATTCATGAATGGTCTGCAATTGACTTATTCTTCTTAAATAAATTCAAAAACATCGTAGATATGGAGCAAACGCTTGCTAACAATAAAAATGATAAAGAAGTATTACGTACAGCAAAACGACTAGGCTTTGCAGATAAAAAAATTGCTGAGCTTTGGGAAACAACTCCAGAAGAAGTATATGCATATCGTAAAGAAAATGGCATTATCCCAGTATATAAAATGGTCGATACATGTGCAGCGGAGTTTGAATCTGAAACACCATACTTCTATGGCACATATGAGGAAGAAAACGAATCTATTAAATCAGACAAGCCATCAGTTATCGTACTTGGTTCTGGTCCAATCCGTATTGGTCAAGGGGTAGAATTCGACTACGCAACAGTACACTCAGTATGGGCAATTCAAGAAGCAGGTTACGAAGCGATTATTATTAACTCGAATCCAGAGACAGTATCAACTGACTTCTCGATTTCAGATAAATTATACTTTGAGCCATTAACAATCGAAGATGTTATGCATATTATCGATCTTGAGCAACCAATTGGTGTAGTTGTACAATTCGGTGGTCAAACAGCTATTAATCTAGCTGATAAATTAGCTGCCAATGGTGTGAAAATCCTAGGTACAACTCTTGAAGATATCGACCGTGCGGAAAATCGAGATAAATTCGAGCAAGCATTACGTGACTTGAACATTCCACAGCCACTAGGTCAAACAGCTGTATCTACGGAGGAAGCTCTTGCTATTAGTGAACGTCTAGGCTTCCCTGTACTAGTTCGTCCTTCATATGTACTAGGTGGACGCGCGATGGAAATTGTCTACAACCAAGAGGAATTAAAACACTATATGGAGAACGCAGTAGAAGCATCTCCTGATCATCCAGTATTAGTAGACCGCTACTTAACTGGTCAAGAAATTGAAGTAGATGCAATTTGTGACGGTGAAAATGTATTAATTCCAGGTATTATGGAGCATATCGAACGTGCAGGGGTTCACTCTGGTGACTCTATCTCTGTATACCCTCCACAAAAATTAACACAAGCGCAAAAAGATACGTTAGTGGATTATACAACTCGCCTTGCAAAAGGTCTTGGCATCGTAGGCTTAATGAACATTCAATATGTAATTTCACAAGGCGAGGTATACGTCATCGAGGTTAACCCTCGTTCATCTCGTACAGTACCGTTCTTAAGTAAAATTACAAATATTCCGATGGCGAATATCGCAACGAAAGCGATTCTTGGCAAATCAATCGTAGAACAAGGCTATCCAACAGGTTTAGCGCAAGAGCAAAAAGGTGTCTTTGTTAAAGTACCAGTATTCTCATTCGCTAAATTACGCCGTGTTGACATTACACTAGGGCCTGAAATGAAATCAACAGGTGAAGTAATGGGTAAAGATGCAACATTAGAAAAAGCACTTTACAAAGGCTTAGTTGCAGCAGGTATGGAAATTCGTACAGAAGGCACAGTATTGTTCACTGTGTCCGATAAAGATAAAGAAGAAGCAATTGCACTTGCAAAACGCTTCTCAACAGTAGGCTATCGAATTGTCGCTACTGAAGGTACAGCTAAAGCATTTGAAGCGGCAGGTGTACGCACAGATGTAGTTGGCAAAATCGGTGCAAAAGGTGAGACATTAATCGATTTAATACAAAACGGTGAGGCACAGCTTGTTGTTAACACATTAACTAAAGGTAAGCAGCCGGCACGTGATGGCTTCCGAATCCGTCGTGAGTCAGTTGAAAACGGCGTACCTTGCTTAACTTCATTAGACACAGCAGAAGCGATGGTCCGTGTTATTGAATCAATGACATTCACAGCAGAACAAATGCCAAAAGCGGAGGTAGTACACTAATATGATTCGTCAAGAGAAAATGAAGGTCGTCTCTCAAAAGCAAATTGCGACAAACATTTTCGAATTGACACTTCGTGGAGAACTGGTTCAGGATATGACACCTGGCCAGTTTGTCCATGTAAAGGTGTCAGATTCAATGGAGCCGCTTTTACGTCGACCAATCAGTATTGCAAACATAGACAAAGATAACAACGAATTTACGATGATCTATCGTGCGGAAGGTCGTGGAACAAAGGTTTTAGCGACAAATCGCGAGGGTCAGCTCGTTAATGTACTTGGACCAATCGGTAATGGGTTCCCTGTAGAAGCGGTAAAAGAGGGAGGTACAGCCCTACTAGTTGGTGGAGGAATCGGTGTACCACCATTACATGAGCTTTCTAAGCAATTAAATGCACGTGGTGTTAAAACAATCCATGTACTTGGCTTCCAAACAGAGGATGTATGTTTCTATGAGGAACAATTCAGTGCCCTAGGAGAAACACATTATGTAACGGTTGACGGTTCTAAAGGAACAAAAGGCTTTGTTACAAATGTATTAGAGTCACGAGCACCTGAATTCGATGTATTCTATTCTTGTGGTCCGCTACCAATGTTAAAAGCATTAGAAGGTTTCTATCCAGAAAAAGAAGGTTATTTATCATTTGAAGAGCGTATGGGCTGCGGTATCGGTGCTTGTTTCGCATGCGTATGTAAAACAACAGATCAAGTAGCAAAAGATTATGTCAAAGTATGCTCTGACGGTCCAGTTTTCCCGAAAGGTACGGTGGCATTATGAGTCGATTAACTATTCAATTACCAGGCTTAGAATTAAAGAATCCAATAATGCCAGCATCCGGCTGCTTCGGCTTTGGACGTGAATATGCACAGCTTTATGATTTATCAAAGCTTGGCGCTATTATGATTAAAGCTACGACTGTGGAAACACGTCCCGGCAATCCAACTCCACGCGTAGCAGAAACAGCAGCGGGGATGTTGAATGCAATTGGTTTACAAAATCCCGGCATTGAAAAAGTAATGAATGAAGAATTAAAGTTTTTAGAAGCGTATGATGTGCCGATCATTGCAAATGTTGCTGGTACAGAGACAGCAGATTACGTAGAAGTTGCGCAACGCATTTCTACTGCACCAAATGTTAAAGCATTAGAGCTTAATATTTCTTGTCCAAACGTTAAATGTGGTGGAATTCAATTTGGTACAGACCCTGCAACTGCACGTGAGCTAGTTAAAGCTGTTAAAGCTGTTTCTGAAGTACCTGTATACGTGAAATTGTCTCCTAACGTAACGAATATCGTAGAAATTGCACAAGCTGTTGAAGCGGGTGGTGCAGATGGTATTACAATGATTAATACACTAATTGGTATGCGTTTAGACGAGCGTACAGGTAAACCAGTGATTGCCAATGGTACAGGTGGCTTATCTGGTCCTGCTGTAAAGCCAGTTGCGATTCGCATGGTCTATGAGGTGTATAAGGCTGTCAATATTCCGATTATTGGGATGGGTGGCGTGACAGAAGCGCAGGATGTTATTGACTTTATGTCGGCCGGCGCATCTGCAGTTGCTGTTGGAACAGCAAACTTTGTCGATCACTTCGTTTGTCCAAATATTATTGATGAACTACCAGCAATGCTCGATAAATTAGGAGTGGAGCATATTTCAGAAATTATCGGAAGGAGCCATCGCTCATGAATACAAAACCAATACTTGCACTAGATTTTCCTGGTGAAGCTGAAGTATTTAACTTTCTAAAGCACTTTAACGAGCCTCTTTTCGTGAAAATTGGTATGGAATTATATATGCAGGAAGGACCGGATATTGTACGCAAAGTAAAAGATCTAGGTCATGATATTTTTCTGGATTTAAAATTACACGATATTCCTAATACAGTTGGCTCTGCTATGAAAGGCTTAGCAAAATTAGGGGTAGATTTAGTTAACGTTCATGCGGCGGGCGGACGTCCAATGATGGAGGCAGCGCTTGAAGGGCTTGAAGCGGGTACTCCAGCAGGACGTGAACGAGCGGCATTAATTGCCGTAACACAGCTGACTTCTACAACAGAAGAGCAAATGCAGACAGAGCAAAAAATTGCTTTATCTTTACAGGAGTCTGTATTACATTATGCAAGCTTAACAAAACAAGTTGGTTTAAATGGTGTTGTCTGCTCCGTACATGAGGCAAAAGCTATTGCTGAGGCGTGCGGTGAAGATTTCTTACGTGTGACACCTGGTATCCGATTAGCAGGTGGCGACGCACACGACCAAAAGCGCATTGCAACACCAGACGGCGCAAAACGTGATGGTTCTTCGTTAATCGTCGTTGGACGTGCAGTTACAGGTGCACAAGATCCAGTAGCAGCATATAAAATCGTAAGTGAATTATGGGAGGCATAAATATGACATTACAAAATGAAATCGCACACGCTATGTTAAAGGTAGGTGCAGTAGAATTAAATCCAACAGAACTATTCACATGGGCATCAGGCATTAAATCCCCAATCTACTGTGATACACGTCTGACAATTTCTGACCCTGTAATTCGTAAGCAATTAGCAAACGGTTTATCATCTCTTATTAAAGAAAACTTTGGTACAACTGAAATCGTAGCAGGTACAGCAACAGCGGGCATTCCACATGCAGCTTGGGTAAGTGATATTTTAGAATTACCAATGGTTTACGTCCGCTCAAAAGCAAAAGAGCATGGCCGTGGCAACCAAATCGAAGGAAAATACGCAGCAGGTCAAAAAGTCGTAGTAGTAGAAGACATCGTTTCTACAGGTGGCTCATCCATTACAGCTGTAGAAGCCTTACGTGCAGCAGGCTGTGAAGTACTAGGCGTTGTTTGTGTCTACACATACAATCTTCCACGTGCTGAACAAGCATTTGAAGAAGCCGGCATTAAATATGTATCTCTAACAAATTTCGATTACTTAATTGAAGCAGCTAATGAATCAGGCGCTATTCAAGAAGAAGATATTCCATTCTTAAAAGACTGGCATGGAAAATTAAAAGCAGGAGCGCTTTAATAAAAAAAGGGTGGTATGAAATTAATTCATACCACCCTTTCATTTGTTGAAAAACTTTTGCGTCATAAAAAAGACTGTTGACAGACTCAATATTTTTTTGAGTTTGTTTACAGTCTGAAAAGTAAAGGGAATCTTTGCGAATGTTGGGATGCTTGAGATAGGGTGACTCCTCAAAAAAGTAGAATGACACTCAATAAGATACATGATATGTGAAGTGGTTGATTGGAGTGGAGGCTGGGCGACTCCTTGGGGATTAGCGTCACAGATGAGACCCTGGAGCGAGCAACGCGAGTGAAGCGGCTCATCGGACGCCCACAGGAAAGCGCCCAGCCGGAACGGAAATCAACCCCTCGTTTTGACCAAGAACTACACTTTATTTAATAATTTACAATAGAGGAGAAATGAGTCGCATTAGAGATTCAAGCATGCGTTTTTGAATACTTCGCTTTTGAAATGACTCCCATGTAATTTTTATGGATTCTTTAAAATCTTGTTCAAAATCATTTTTTATATCTAGAACCGTATTAGATTCATATAGGACCGCAATGATTTCATAATTAAGCTCAAAACTACGAATATCCATATTTGCTGTACCAATTGATGCAACTTCATCATCAACAAGTACAATCTTAGCGTGCATAAAAGCATCTTTATAGGAGTAAATAGAGACTCCCGCTTTTAGAAGCGGAGTAAAGTATGATTGGGATGCTTGATCACTAATGATACTATCACCTTTTCCAGGATATAAAATACGGACATCTACCCCGGAAAGTGCACTCAAACGTAATAATGTTAATGTTTCCTGATCAGGAATAAAGTATGGAGTGGCAATCCAAATTGACTTTTTGGCGGAGCCCATAATTTTCAATAAAGCATTTCGAATATTTGTATCATCTGAGCTAGGTCCGCTCGCAACAATCTGTACGGCACCTTCTGCCTGATGGATGCCTTGTGCTGGAAAGTATGCTCTATCCATATATTGATTCCAAGACTCAGTATTTAAACTACTAGTGGCGTAGAGAAAATCTTCTAAGAAAATGGCTTGTAGTTTATATAATGCTTTTCCTTCTATTTTTAAATGGCTATCACGCCAAATAGGAAACTTCTTCGAACGACCAAGATATTCATCCCCGACATTGAGTCCACCTGTAAACCCAATTGACCCATCTACAATCACAATTTTACGGTGGTTCCGATAATTGACGGTTTCTAATAGCCAAGGTGAAAGAATAGAATCAAATTCGACTACTTCAATTCCTGCTTCTTTCATTGGTTGTAAGAAACTCCTACGTAATTTGTTACTTCCAAGTCCATCGTAAAGAAAGCGTACGATCACGCCAGATTTTGCTTTTCTTATTAAGGCATCTCGAATTTTTGTACCGATTTCGTCTGATCGATAAATATAGTATTGAATATGAATATGATGTGTAGCATTTTCAATCGCTTGTATAATCTCAGTAAATGTTTCATCACCATTTGTTAAGAGTTTTGTTGTTGTTTTATGAGCAACAGGACCACCGCCAAATTTTTGTATAACTTGTGTTAAATGGGTGGATCGTTCATTTAATGGGGAAGGGGGTTCTAAATTAAAACTTCTTCCATCTAAAATTTCACGGAATAACTTCCTTTTTTCTTCTGAACGATATAAATGTTTCTTTCTTCTCCAGCGACTTCTTCCGAAAAGTAAGTACAGAAGTACACCGATACCAGGGAGAATGGCTAATATTAAAAACCAAGCTAATGTACTTTGCGGGGAACGATTTTCAATAAAAATAATGAAGGCAATCCCTATAAGTGTGATCGGCCATATTACACCGATTAAGGTAGATAACGGAATGATGGACTTATTTAAGAATATGAGCATAATTGCTGCAATAGCAAAAGCAAATAGCAGTTGGACAATGCGATTTTTCATATGTTTACATTTCACCTATTCTTTCCTACATATAATCCTTATAAGAGGAAGCTGTAGTTTAATATTTTTATGATAAATTGTTTTCTTTTTTTTTACAATATAGACATTCCCACACCAGCGTTTCTTCTTGATTCTTGGACGGGTATCACACCAAGAAACGCGAAAATGTAGGCAAGCGTTTAAAAGTACACGCACGATCAAAGGAAGCCGAAATATTAAATTAAATGTAGGGTGTTTCAAAGTGTCGGATCTGCATTAACTAAAAGGGGCAAGAAAAAGCAATTGTTGGATAGGATATTACAGCTTTACTTTCATCAAATTAGAACTGAATCAAGAATTATTATCTATTTTATGTAAAAAAATTAGTTTTTTTTTACATAAAAAATAAGGAGAAGTCCGTAAACAAATCCCTATAAAAAGTTATTTTTCTGCTGTAATATTATTTGCTTCAAGGAGTTGGTGTGATAATTGAAAAAATTATTCATTGATAGTGATTAGGGGATAAGTATAAATATGTTGAATTGTAAAAATTTGAATAAAAAACCTTTAATAATAAAGAAACACGAATAAATTTAGATATTACTAGGAAAAGGGAAAAGGAATAAATAAAATAATTACTATATTATAATAATAAAAAAATAATACTTTAAACCGATAAAGTGGGAATTAAACAAACATTCATTTAAGAAAAATACAAATTTATTAAGAGAAATTGGAATAGTTGTATGGTTTAGTTTGTATATAAGAATATAAGAAATGTAAAAATTCTCTTGATTAAATGTGTTATTACTAGATAAAATGATAATACACTTAATTATCTGAATATTGTATTATTTAACACTTGCATTAAATTTCTTTATAAAGAAAAAAATGATTTTTTTTAAAAGTATTTTATATTGATGTTTTTTTGTTTTGATATGATTGTGAAATAAGTTTATTAAAATCGATTTTTTCGGAATATTAAATTAATAAAATGGATAACTGAAAGTGATTTTTTGTAAAAAAACGTTCTTAACACGCGGCATCTGCTAACTCATTGGCAGCAGTAGTTAAGTAAAAACTCTTAAAAGGTGTGATATAAAATGAGCTTAATGTTAGAAGTGAAAAACCTTAAAACTGGCTTTGATATAGATGGAGAAATATATCATGCAGTGGATGATGTTTCATTTTCGGTTAAATCAGGTCAGATCGTAGGGGTAGTTGGCGAATCTGGATGTGGAAAAAGTGTAATGTCTCTTTCTATTATGCAGCTTCTTCCCAAAGGAATTGGTAAAATCACTGGCGGAGAAATAAAATTCCATGGGAAAAACATAGAAAATCATTCGAGCGACGAGATGAATAAAATTAGAGGAAAAGATATAAGCATGATTTTCCAAGAACCTATGACATCCTTAAACCCAGTTTTTACTATAGGTTCACAAATTGAAGAAATTATGCTTAATCATAGTAAGATTTCGAAGGCTGAGGCTAAAGAAAAAGCGATTGAATTATTAAAACAGGTTGGTATTCCAAGAGCTGAAAAAATTATAGATGAATATCCTCATCAATTGTCAGGTGGTATGAGACAAAGAGTAATGATTGCTATCGCCATCGCTTGTCAGCCTAGACTTTTAATAGCGGATGAACCAACTACTGCACTTGATGTAACTGTACAAGCCCAAATACTAGATTTACTGAAAAATATTCAAGAGAAAAATAACATGTCCATTGTCTTGATAACTCACGATTTAGGTGTAGTTGCGGAAATGTGTGATGAAGTAATTATTATGTATGCAGGGAAGATTGTAGAACGGACAAATGTTGATAATTTGTTTTACAATCCCAAACACCCATATACAAAGCTCTTGATGGCATCGATACCGAGAATAGATACAGAAGTTAATGAGTTAACCACTATTAAAGGTATAGTACCTTCTTTAAAAAATATGCCTCAAGTAGGCTGCCGTTTTGTTGATAGATGCCCGTCGGCAATGCCTGAATGTAGCAATGTTACACCGCAACTTGCCTTAGTAGGTGACAATCATGAAGTCTCTTGTTTACTTTTTGAAGGCAGTAATTCTAGAAAGGGCGTGAGCTGACAATATGGAGCAAACAGCAATTAAACAAAATAAAGAAAATTTATTGGAGTTAATTGATTTAAAAACCTATTACCCGATTAAAGGTGGATTATTCAAACATACAATTGGCTATGTTAAAGCAGTTGATAATATTTCTTTTTCAATAAAAAGCGGTGAAACATTAGGACTAGTTGGCGAATCTGGCTGTGGAAAGTCTACAACTGGTCGTACTATTTTAAGATTGCTGGATTCAACAGATGGAAAAATCATTTTTAACGGCCAGGATATTACAAAATTACAAGGAAAATCATTAAGGGAAATAAGGAAAGATATTCAAATGGTATTTCAAGATCCCTATGCATCGTTAAATCCTATGCAAATGGTAGGTAGTATCATAGCTGAACCGATCATGAATTTCCATAAAAAATCACTGAACTCTTTAAAAAATGAAGTGATGGAGCTTTTACAAAAAGTAGGCTTACCAGAAGATGCATATTACAAATATGCACATGAATTTTCAGGTGGTCAGCGTCAACGGATTGGTATTGCGAGAGCTCTTGCACTTAGGCCAAAACTAATTATAGCAGATGAGCCAGTTTCAGCTTTAGATGTATCTGTACAATCGCAGGTTCTTAATCTTCTAAAAGAATTACAGGATGAGTTTGACTTAACATTTTTATTTATCGCTCATGATTTAAGTGTTGTAAAACATATGAGTGATCGAATCGGTGTTATGTATTTAGGAAATATTGTGGAGATTGCGGATAAGGAACATATTTATGAGGAACCACTGCACCCTTATACACAGGCATTAATCTCTGCAATTCCAGTACCTGATCCAAGGAAGAAGAGTAGCCGAATAGTATTAGAAGGGGATATCCCTAGTCCGGCTAATCCTCCAAAGGGGTGTCCTTTCCATCCAAGGTGTCCGAAGGCAATGGCAGAGTGTTCATTATCAAAACCAACCTTAAAGGAGGTGAAGCAGGGGCATAGAGTTGCATGCCATTTATATTAAAAAATAACAAGAGAATAGTGTATTAATTATTTTCAAAATAAAATTCACGGGGGGATAAAGAATGAAAAAATCAGCATTATGGGCTTTCATGCTTATGCTAGTATCTGCTTTGTTTTTAGCAGCGTGTAATAGCGACACATCGACAAATGAAAAAGATAAGGAAAAAGACAAGGGAGAATCCGCAACAACAGGTGAATCGGCAAAAGGTGGAGTTGTAACTTTTGGTACTGACCAAGCACCTGAAGGTGTATTTGATCCAGCCTTTAATGGAAGTATTGTAGATAGTTATATTCAAAATTTTACAACTGAAGGTATTTATGATGTAAATGATAACTTAGAGTATGTTCCTAATTTAGCAACTTGGGAAATTAGTGAGGACAAATTAACTTATACGTTTAAATTTAAGCAAGGTGTAAAATGGCACAATGGTGAGGAGTTAACTGCTGATGACTGGGTATTTGCATTAGAGACACTAGCTGATAAGGATTACGACGGCCCACGATTTGATTATGTTGAAAATATTAAAGGTGCAAAAGCAAAAAAACAAGGGAAAGCTGACAAAATCGCAGGAATTGAAGTCGTTGATCCCTATACTGTAAAAATTACTTTTGAAGAAGTGAAAATTAATAATTTGGAAAGCTTGTGGAATAACCCAATGCCTAAAAAACATTATGAAGGTATTGCTGTTAAAGACTTAGGCGAGTCGAAACAAGTTCGTACGAATCCTGTTGGCTTAGGGCCGTTTAAAGTGAAAAAAGTTGTAGACGGTGAATATTCTGAATTAGAGCGTTTTGATGATTACTGGAAGGGCAAACCACAGCTTGATGGAGTGATTGTAAAAGTAATTGACCCATCATTGGCAGCTGGTGCGTTCCAAAACGGAGAAATTGACATCATGGATATTAGACCACAAGCTGTAAAAGAATTGTCAGCATTAGATAACGTACGCATTGAACAAACGAATGGTGTAAGTTACTCATATATTGGTCTTCGTTTTGGTCATCGTGATAAAGCTGCTCTTAAAAATGTAGCTGATTTTGATAAGTTTAAATCAAAAGAATTGCGTCAAGCACTACTATACGCAATTAACCGTCCAGCAATGATCGATGCTTTCTTAGAAGGAAAAGCTAATGTTGCGAATACTGTGATTCCACGTGCCTTCTGGACTGCTGCAGAGGAATCTGACTTAAATCAATATGAATACAATCCAGAAAAGGCTAAAGAGCTTCTTAAGTCTGCAGGCTATGTAGATATAAATGGTGATGGATTTGTAGAAGATCCTAAAGGTAAACCATTTAAAATTTCGTTTGGTCACTATGCCGGTCCTGCTGTCTTTGAAGGTCGCTCTCAAGCGATTATTCAAGCTTGGAATGATATCGGAGTGAAAACAGAATTAGCTACTGGTACATTAATAGAATTTAACTTATATAATGATATGAAAGATAATGATGATGCTGCATTAGAAGCATTCTTCGGTTCTTGGAATACAGGTTCAGATCCTGACCCATCTGGATTATGGGGTAACGATGCAGAATGGAACTATGGTCGCTATGTAGATGCTAAGAACCAAAAATTATTAGATGAAGGCTTAAGTGTAAAAGCATTTGACAAAGATACGCGTAAGAAAACTTATGTAGAGTGGCAAAAATACTTCAATGAAGAATTACCAGCTCTTCCGTTATGGGAAAATATGGATTTATATGGCATTAATAAGCGACTACAAGGTGTTCATATCAACGCTGTTGGTTTCCAAACAGACGTTTATAAATGGTACATTAAGGAATAAATTGTAGACTAACGAAGAGAAGTTAAAGCCTACTAACTAGGTCCACTTCATGAATTGGGCCTAGTTAGTAAATTTCTAGATAAGGAGACGTCATATGCTGCAATACACACTTCGAAGATTTCTTGGCATGATTCCATTGTTACTCCTTATTTCTGTGGTGGTGTTCTTTTTAGCGAAAATGATGCCAGGAGATCCATTTGCTGGTGAAATCAATCCGTCTAATACGAATCCACAATACATCGAAGAAATGAGAGAAAAATTAGGCTATAATGATCCGATTATCGTGCAATACGGTAGATGGGTTGGTAAATTTTTGAAAGGCGATTTCGGGAAATCTACTGTTTATAAAAAACCAGCCGCAGAGATTATTGCTCAGCGAATACCTAATACAATATTTTTAGCATTAATATCATTAATTTTTACGTACATTTTTGCATTTTTTATGGGGATGTATGCTGGAAGAAAGCCTTATACACTTGGGGATAATTTAATAGCAACTTATAATTATTTAGCATTAGCAATTCCATCGTTTGTTGCAGGGATTGTTGCTATTTATCTCTTTTCCTTTAAGCTAGGATGGTTTCCTTTTAATGGTTCCGTAGGTGTAGGCATAGGGGAGGGGACTTGGGAGTACTACATGAGTAGGATTCACCATGTTTTATTACCGGCACTTATTTTAGGATTAATGGGAACGGCGTCCTATACACAATTTTTACGAAATGACATTATTGAAAATAGTAGAAAAGATTATGTAAGAACAGCGAGAGCAAAAGGAACGAAAGAATCGAAAATTTATAACAAACATATTTTACGGAACTCCATTATTCCAATAATTACTTTTCTTGGTTTTGATATTGCAACATTAATTAGTGGTGCGGTAATAACAGAAACGATCTTTACTTATCCGGGAATAGGCGCACTCTTCTTAGAATCCGTTGGAAGAAGAGATTATGCAGTCATGATGTCGATAACAATGCTACTTTCGTTTTTAGTACTTTTTGGGAATTTAGTGGCGGATATATTATATGGCGTGGTAGATCCACGTATTAGACTAGATTAAGGAGGGGAAATTATGACATTGGTAACTAATCAAGAAGTTTTATCTCCAAAAACGCCAAAAAAAAGCCCCTCGCCATGGGTAATAGCGAGACGAAAGTTTGTTAAAAATAAATTAGCAATGATTAGTCTTATTTTTTTACTATTAGTTATCGTTTTATCGTTTTTAGCTCCTTATATTACAACAAAAGATATTGTTCGTGTCGACTTTATGAAAATTAGTCTGCCTCCATCAAATGAGCATTGGTTAGGAACGGATACGAATGGACGTGATGTTTTTACTAGAATGCTCTACGCTGGAAGATCATCTTTATTGGTTGGGTTAAGTTGTATGTTTTTTATTGTAATAATTGGTACTGCTGTTGGCGCGATATCAGGGTATTTTGGAGGAAAGATGGATCAAATTTTAATGCGATTTACTGATTTCGTATTAATGTTTCCATTCTTAATATTCGTCATTGTTATTAATACGATCCTTTCAGGAAAAGTTTCTGGTTTATGGACAATAATAATTGTCATTTCGCTTTTAAGCTGGGGAAGCGTTGCAAGGATTGTGCGTAGTAGGGTGCTAGCTGAAAAGGAAAATGAATATATATTAGCAGCGCAATCAATAGGTTGTAAGCCTTCAAAAATAATCATGAAACACTTATTGCCAAACGTTGCCTCGACGATTATTGTACAAGCAACATTATTAATGGCCGTAACAATCGTTGTTGAATCCAGTTTAAGCTTTTTAGGATTTGGTGTACCAGCTGATACTCCGAGCTGGGGCAATATGTTATTTGAGGCTAGAAACTCAGATGTACTTAAGTATAAGCTTTGGATGTGGGTGCCACCTGCAACAGCCATTACATTAGTTATTTTGTCGATCAACTTCATTGGAGAAGGTTTAAAGGATGCATTAAATCCAAAATCAAGAAGGTAATAAGTTTGGTTTAAACGATTAAATCATAAAACATTAAACAAAAGATAAGGGCACCCTTAAAAGTAGGTGTCCTTATTTTCGTTAAGGTCTTTCTTTACTAGGCTTTAAATCACATCCTAGGGTATAGTAGCAGCAGAAACAGGACCTACTATAAATGCAGTAAGACAAATAGTACGGAGAATTAGTTTAACATCTTTCAGCAGATGTTTTTTGTACCGAAAGCGAAGCGACAGGTACAGATGTTTTTTGTACCGAAAGCGAAGCGACAGATACAGATGCTTTAAGTAACGCAAGTGAAACGGTAGTTACAAGTGTTTTGATAGTGAAAGTAAAAAACATCAGCTACAAGTGTTTTGGTAGAATGTATTGAAGAATAATGCGTCATCTGTAAGGTGTAGCTTTGAAGCAATGAAAAAAATAACTCCCATCACAGCGTTTATACTGTAGATGGAAGTTATAGTTTTATCGATTAGCAACCCAAGTTTTCATAAGATCTGCAGTACCATAAACGTAATGCTGATCGCCCACTTCATGGTATGTTGCGCTATCGTCAACTTCTGTATGCTTGTACGGAATACGTTGACGGCGTTTTTCTGACATTGGGTCAGGAAGTGGAATTGCTGATAATAATGATTTTGTATACGGATGAACAGGGTGATTGTAAATATCATCTGCTTTACCGATTTCCATGATTTTACCACGGTACATAACAGCGATACGGTCACTGATATACTTTACCATTGATAAGTCATGGGCAATGAAAAGATATGTTAAGCCACGTTCTTTTTGCAGTTGTTTTAATAAGTTAACAACTTGCGCTTGAATCGATACGTCAAGTGCAGAAATAGGTTCATCGGCGATAATAAACTTAGGATCTAAGCTTAACGCACGAGCAATTCCAATACGTTGACGTTGACCGCCAGAGAATTCGTGTGCATAACGGTTTGCGTGCTCCTTGTTTAAGCCAACAGCCTCTAACAGTTGATTAACTTTTTCACGACGCTCTTTTTTATCTTTGTAAAGACCGTGAATCGTAAAGGCTTCACTAATGATTTCTCCTGCTGTCATACGCGGGTTTAATGAAGCATATGGATCTTGGAAAATCATTTGCATTTGACGATTGAATTTCTTTAATTCATCTTTGGATTTTTTCCCATGGACGTTCTCGCCATCGAAAATAATTTCCCCATCTGTAATGTCGTACAGACGAATGATGGAACGACCAGTTGTTGATTTACCACAGCCTGATTCTCCTACAAGACCTAGTGTTTCACCTTCGTATACATCGAAACTAATACCGTCAACAGCTTTAATAGGGTTACTTGCTGAACCGAAATACTGCTTTACATTTTTTATTTCAAGAATTTTTTTTGCGCCCGATTTAGTCATTTGATTGTGCCTCCTTTGCTAAATATCCTTCAATACGTTTAGCAACCGCATCTGGAAGCGGAATTTTTGGTGCGTCAGGATGCATCAACCAAGTTTTTGCAAAGTGTGTTTCACTTACTTGGAACATCGGTGGCTCTTGCTCATAGTCAATAGCCATTGCAAATTCATTACGAGCGGCAAACGCATCGCCCTTTGGAGGGTTGGTAAGATCTGGTGGTGAACCAGGAATCGTGCGTAATAGCTCATCAGTATCGTTATCTAAGTCTGGCATTGAACCAAGCAGACCCCATGTATAAGGATGCTTAGGATTATAGAAAATATCATTAACAGTACCATATTCAACGATTTGACCTGCATACATAACTGCAACACGGTCGGCAATGTTTGCCACGACACCTAAATCGTGGGTAATGAAAATGATAGATGTTTTCGAATTTTTTTGGATTTCTTTCATTAGCTCTAAAATTTGCGCTTGAATTGTAACGTCTAATGCAGTTGTCGGTTCATCGGCAATTAGAAGCTTAGGATCAGCTGCAAGTGCGATGGCAATAACAACACGTTGACGCATACCGCCTGAAAATTCATGCGGGTATTGGTTATAACGTTTTTCAGGGAAGGGGATACCTACCTGAGTTAAAAGTTCGATTGCACGTTTTTTAGCATCAGCTTTTGATACTTTTTTATGTTGTAAAATAACTTCAGTTATTTGACGTCCGACCTTCATCGTCGGGTTTAAGCTTGTCATTGGATCTTGGAAAATCATTGCAATTTCATTTCCGCGTACTTTTGACATTTCTTTGTCGCTTAAAGGCACTAAATCACGGCCATTAAATAAAATTTGTCCTGACTCATAAATACCAGGTGGCTGTGGAATTAGTTTCATTAATGCGTTACTCGTAACACTCTTACCGGAACCTGATTCACCAACGATTGCTAGTGTTTCACCTTCTTTTAAGTCAAAGTTTACACCACGAACGGCATGAACAAGACCTGCATAAGTTTTAAAGTTTATTTTTAAATCTTTTACTTCTAAAATTGTTTTACTCATTTTCGGCCACCTCCTTATTTACGTAGTTTTGGATCTAATGCATCACGTAAGCCGTCACCAACTGCGTTAAACGCAAAGATTGTTAGTGAAATGAATAATGCAGGGAATATTAAACGCCAAGGATAATCTGCAATCGCTCCGTTTCCTTCAGAAGCCATTGTACCCCAAGAAGCTTGTGGAGCAGGAACCCCAAGTCCGAGATAACTAAGGAAAGACTCTGTAAAAATAGCAGATGGCACTGTTAATGTCATCGTTACTAAAATTGCACCAAGTGCATTTGGCACTAAATGTTTTAAAATTAAATGTCCTGTGCGTGCGCCCAGAGTACGAGCGGCTAAAACATACTCTTGATTTTTAATAGATAATACTTCACCACGTACAATACGGGCCATGTTAATCCAACCTGTAATGGATAATGCGATAATCATTGGCACAATACCTGGTTCTAATACTACTAAAAGTACGATTACAACTAAAAGGTAAGGAACAGCTGTTAAAACATCGGCAATACGCATCATAATATTGTCAACACGACCGCCTGCTAAACCAGAAATACTTCCCCATAATACGCCAATGATCAAGTCAATAATGGCAGCAGCAAACCCGATGAGTAAAGAAATACGAGCGCCAGCCCATACTCGAACGAAAATATCTCGCCCTAAATCATCTGTACCAAACCAAAATTCTGATGATGGTGGGGTATTAAAAGAACCTAATTGATCACTATAGTGGTATTGTGAAAACATCGGCACAAATGTAGCCATTAAAATAATAACTACTAAAGTAATTAATCCAAAAATCGCCATTTTATTATGGGAAAAACGAATAAATACTTCCTTCCAAAAGGAGACAGATTTATCTGCTAATTTATCAGTGGCTTCGTGATTTCCACCAACAATTTTAAACTTATCTTTTTCGATTTGTTGCTGTGTCATTACTTTTTCGCTCCTTTCAGTCTAATTCGCGGATCGATTACGCTATATAAAATATCTACGATGAATACCGCAAATAAAAGAATGATTGCGTAGAATACGGTTGTCCCCATAACAACTGTATAATCACGGTTCGTAATACTTTGCACAAAGTGTTTACCTAATCCAGGAACCGCGAAAATTTGCTCTACAATGAAGCTACCTGTAACAACACCAGCAGTTAATGGACCTAAATAAGTAACGACTGGTAATAAGGCGTTACGTAAAGTATGGCGGAAGACGACTGTCCATTTGCCTATACCTTTTGCACGAGCCATTTTTACATAATCACTATTATTTTGTTCAAGCATACTTGAACGTGTCAGTTTAGCTATAAAGCCCATATGCGAAAATGCAATAGCTAAGGCTGGTAATATACTATAAGTAAAGCCTTTCCATCCACTAATCGGGAATAACTGAAGTTTGTATGCAAGGAAATACTGCATAAGTCCAGCTAATATGAAAGATGGAACGGAAATTCCAAGCACCGCAAAGGTCGTTGCCAAATAATCTGGAAACCTATTATGATAAAGCGCTGCTACTACGCCGATTAATACACCAAATCCAATAGCAAGCAGCATCGCTTCAATTCCTAAAGTTAAAGATACAGGGAAGCCCTCTGCAATCATATCATTAGTTGAACGCGCTTTATATTTCATAGATTCACCGAAATCAAAAGTGGCCGCATCGATTAAATAATCTTTGTACTGAATATACCAAGGGTTATTTAATCCATACGTTTCGTTTAACTTTTCCTCTATTTGAGGAGGGAAATTACGTTCAGATGCAAATGGGTTACCAGGAGCAACACGCAATAGGAAAAACGTAGCCGTTACGATGACGAAAAGCGCGAGAAGTATATACATCAGCCTTTTCAAAATATATTTAATCACATAAAACTCCTCCTTCAATTTGTCAATTATCTGACAAATTAGTGCTTTCGTATTTTAAAAAGAGCTGACTCGCGCCGCAGTGGCTACGAGGCAGCTCTCCTCTTAGAGCTTAAAAGGTAATTTTAAAAAAATTATTTAATCTTTACGTCTTTAAGGTGAATATCACCTGTTGGATTTGGCTCTAAGTTTTCAATACCTTTTTTAACTACTGATAAATTAGTGTAGTAGTAAATAGGTGCAACTGGAAGTTCTTTCATAATAACTGCTTCTGCTTGTTTTAAATAGTCAAGACGTTTTGCTTCGTCTACCTCAGCAACTGACTTTTTCAATAAATCTTTGTATTGAGCATTTTCCCAGCCTGTTTGGTTGTTACCGTTTTTAGCAGTATCGAACATTTCAAGGAATGTATATGCATCTAGATAGTCAGCTACCCAGCCCATACGACCTACTTGATAGTCACTAGTTCTTAATTTTTCTAAATAAACTTGCCATTCAGAATTATCTAATTTAGATGAAATACCAAGTTTTTTGCTCCATTCTTCTTGAATAAATTGAGCAATTGCAGCATGTGCTTCAGAAGTGTTAAATGAAATGTTTACTGTGATATCTTTAGGGTCTTTAATGCCAAGTTCTTTCATACCAGCTTCAAGAGCAGCTTTTGCTCCATCAACATCGTTATCTTTCATGTAACCACGGTCATTTTCAAATCCAGGAATTGCGATTGGAACCATACCAGTAGCTGGTTTTTGTTCACCTTTAGTTACGTTGTCAATTAATTTTTGACGATCGATTGCTAGAGTAAGAGCTTTACGGATATTTGCATTAGACATAATTTTGTCTTTTGTATTGAATTTATACCAATAAATACTTGCTTGGTCTTTGATTCTTAAAGAACCATCTTTTTTGAATCCATCAATTGCATTAAGATCTACTGTTTGGAATGGCGCACCGATATAGTCAAGCTCGCCGCCTTTAAACTTAGTAGCAACAGTTGCTTCTTTTTCAACCATAGCAATATTTACAGTATCAACATCAACATTTGATGCATCCCAATAATCTGCATTTTTTGTAAGAACCATAGAATCGTTATGTTTCCAGTCGCTTAATTTATAAGGACCATTTGTTACGAAATTTTCACCTGCGTCTGCGTACCATTCTTTGTTGGCCTCAGTCACTTTTTTGTTAACTGGTAAATAAGTTTTGAATCCTGTTAATTCTAAGAAATACGGAGTTGGATTTGCTAAAGTTACGACTAAAGTTTTGTCATCTTCAGCTTTGATACCAACGTTATCAGCAGAGCCGCCATTTAAGTTGTAATCTTCAGCACCTTTAATTGGATAGAAGATAGAAGCATACTCAGAAAGGTTTTCTGGATTTAATGCCCATTTCCAAGCATATTCGAAGTCGCCAGCTACAACTTGATCACCATTTGACCATTTTGCATCACGTAAATGGAAAGTATAAGTTTTCTTATCATCACTTATTTCCCATTTCTCAGCCATACCTGGAGTAGCCTTACCTTCAGCGTCTGAAACAGTTAAACCTTCAAAAACGTTAATTAAGATTGCGCTAGATGTAGTATCTGTTGCAAGTTGTGGGTGTAAAGATGGTGGTTCTGAAGTGATTGCTAAGTTAATTTCTTTAGCTTTTGAACCAGAATCTTTTTTACCGTCTGAAGATGAAGAATTATCAGACTTATCACCGCCGAAGCCACATGCAGCTAGTACTAATGAAAAGACTGCAAGGACCGTTAATAATAAAAACTTTTTGTTTTTATTCATGTGAATCCCCCTTATACAATTTTAAGCCTTTTGTGAAGCTCCTATTTAATATACCAAAAAAATCATTGTGTACAAAATAAAAAAGATTCAAATTTATATAGTATTATCTGACATCTAAGAGAATAATAATTTTTTTCGATTCATCACACTAAAGAATGAAGGCGTTTTCATAATAATAATTTGATATTTTATTGTTCTGAATATCAAAAATAAAATAAAAATAAAAAAATGACTTATTATACCGAAAATTCATATTCTTTTGATAATATTATTGCTATATAAAAAATGATTCAAAAGTCACGGGTGTGATGCTATAAGAGATTTGGATGAATTTGTAGAAAATCACTGTAAAACTGAGTGATTTAGATTCTTGGATAGGTATTTTTTTGTAATTTATAATCTCAAAGAATGAATATTTATATCTATTAATGATATATAAGAAACTTGTTTTGTATTTATCTAAGATTATCTACTATATGAGAGAAAAAAGAAGAAGTAGAGTAAATGTATGAAAAAATGTTCCTTTCTTAAAGAATAAATATATGTTGTTTTAGTAGAATATGTTTTTTTGAGATAATTTATACATTACTTGAATATACAACGATGTATAAAAAAACGGAGCATTGAATCAAGTAATATTGAGTAGATAGTAAATGGGAAAATAATCCTGATCTTGAATGCTCGAATGATGTTGTTTTATGGAGGAATCCATTTGTCTTGCTTAGGAGGAAGCTTCTACATATAGTTACTAAAAAATCGTGTAAGTAGAACTTAATGAGTAGAAATTACTTATGTTCTTCATGTGGTTTATTTTACCATAAATACATTGCTAAATGGTAGTCTTCCTAAAAATAAACAGTAGTTATAGTTTTTCCTAAAGAAAATGAAGGGTAATCATTGTGCTGTATGAGGTTAGTCTATACTATTGTCACTCAACTTTTGCTATCAAGAATGCTAAGGGATAATAGCTATAAAAAACAATCAAGTCAAAGGGAAAATAAATAGATGTATAGTGCAGATTACGTGTTAATGGCCATAAAAAAAGGAATACGATATATTGCGTATCGTATTCCAACCATTTAAGACTGTTTTTTTAACTGCAAAATGACAGCTTCATCTGGATCGATGTATAAAGTCTTTTGTTCAAAGTAAATAACAAAACCAGGTTTAGCACCATTTGGCTTTTTTACTTGACGTATTTCTGTGTAATCTACTGGAACTGAGGAAGATTCTCTTGCTTTTGAAAAATAGGCGGCAAGTGTTGCAGCTTCTCGTAAGGTTGTTTCGTCAGGCTCACTTGAATGGATGACAACATGTGAGCCAGGGATATCCTTCGTATGCAGCCAAATATCTGTACGTTTAGCGATTTTAAATGTAAGCATGTCATTTTGTTTGTTATTTTTCCCAACAGAGATCGCTACACCTGTAGAAGAGATGTAACGTTCAGGCTCAGGTTTTACTTGTTTTTTCTTTTTTCTTGCATGACGTAATTTCAAATAACCTTGTTCTGCTAATTCTTCGCGAATTTCTTCTATATCTCCAGGAGAAGCTTGTTGTACCTGTTGAGCAAGCATTTCAAAATAAACTATTTCTTCCTTCGTTTTCTCTAACTGTTCTTGAACCATAATAAGGGCATTTTTTGCTTTTGTGTATTTTGTGTAATAGCTTTGAGCATTTTCAATAGGTGTTTTACGTTCACTCACTGGAATGATGATTTTCTCATCTCCAGTTTCACTATAATAGTTAATGACAGTTACTTCCTTTACACCTTTTTCAAACGCGTAAATATTCGCCATCAGTAACTCCCCAAATAATTGAAATTGATCAAGCTTAGATGCGCGTTCATAGTCTTTATTTAACTTTTTAGTTTTTAATATAAGCTTGTCAATTTCATTTTGCAGCCAGCGTTCCAAATCACCTGCCTGCTGTTTGACACGATCACGCTCAGCTCGAGCAAAGAATACACGGTCAAGTAGCTCATGTACATTTGGATAAATCGTTACATCTCCTTGTAAATGTGTTAGAGCGATTGGTGAGAAGTAAGTTTTATTATTTGAAATTACATACATCGGCTTTATTCCACCATTATTAAAGGAAGAAATAAAATTCTTAAAGCAATTTACACGATCGACTGTGTCTGTTAATCGGAATAATAATTCCTCAGCGTGTATAGGTGAGAAACCAGTAAATTGCGAAACAACTTCCTTAGCCGTTTTTAGTTCAGAAAAAAATATTGTAAGCTGTTCGTCGGTTACTACTAGTGGGTGCCATTTATTCTGTGTAGGCGGTGCGATATAAGGTTGACCTGGTAAAACTGTTCGAAAACTATTCACGGAAGGTGGCAAATGCTTTAAGCTGTCAACTATTTTTCCATGCTCCTTATCAATTAACAACAGGTTACTGTGACGGCCCATAATTTCAGCATGTAACTCCCTTATAATAGGGTCGCCAATTTCATTTTTACTTTCGATTTCTACTATTATAATGCGATCAAAATCGTGTTGTTTAATAGAAGAAATAAAACCACCTTCTATATGCTTACGTAATAGCATACAAAACATAGGGGGTTCTGCTGGATTGTCAATAGACTGCTCAGTAAGGTGAACACGTGCGTAAGAAGGATGAATCGAAAAAAGTAATTTATGATTGCTTCCGTTCGCGCGGATATGTAGAACAACCTCCTGAGCGTTTGGTTGATGTATTTTAGTGATCCGACCGGTTACTAATTGTTGTAGGTCGGCTGTCATTGAGTAAGTAAATAAGCCGTCAAATGCCATATGAATTCCTCTTTCCAACGATATAAGCATCCTTGGTACTTTCGTATTTATTTTTTTAATGGTGCA
This sequence comes from Lysinibacillus sp. NPDC094177, assembly GCF_050279145.1. Taxonomy (NCBI): domain Bacteria; kingdom Bacillati; phylum Bacillota; class Bacilli; order Caryophanales; family Bacillaceae; genus Lysinibacillus; species Lysinibacillus sp. NPDC094177. Next base: position 272,982 of record NZ_JBNNTW010000002.1, read on the forward strand.
TTCTCATCACTCTGCTGGAGCACAAATGCACTTTATTTATGACTTATCTGCATAACGTGTGGTTGATTTCCATTTCGGCTGGGCGCTTTCCTGGGGGCGTCCGATGAGCCGCCCAGCCTACACTCCAATCAACTTATATGCATGACAACGTTTTAACAAAATGTCATCTCTTTCTTTTGGTGATGAGTTTTTTCTTCAGGCGTGTTGATTAGGGAAAAATAGGTTTATGATGAGCAGTAAAAGGAGTTTTTGTTGCTATTTTGCTAATATATTCCCATTTTAACTGATTGTAGTGTAGGGCTACTCGACTCCCGCGGGAAAGCTCGACGTTCGCCCGCAGGAAAGCGAGTAGCCCGTAGCGGAAATCAGCCTCTTCGAATTAATTCAAATTTATAATAATGGTTAATCAACACACCTGTTTTTCTTATGTTTATCATAGCATTTTTTAGGTGAATATTAAAATATAGCTTCAATTGTGGTAGAATTTGCTTTTGCTCTATGTAATTTTTTCCGTCATAAATGTCAGAGCTTATGTTATAATAATCCCAGTATGCAAAGAAAGGTGTGACGAACCTTGGTGCGTAGTATGACTGGTTTTGGCAGAGGTGTCACAACAACAAGAGACTTTCAATTAACTGTAGAAATGCGCTCGGTCAACCATCGATTTTTAGAAGTTAATGCGAAATTTCCGAAAGAATGGCTTGAAGCAGAAATTTTTGCAAAGAAATTAATTTCACAAGCTTTGTCACGTGGCAAAATTGATGTGATGGTTTATGTTAAGGACTTAGATAACGTCGAGCAATCTATTGAAATTAATTGGTCATTAATTGAAGCGTATCGTAAGGCAAAAGAGCAACTAGCAAGTAAAGTACCATTAGAAGAAAAATGGACGATGCAAGAGTTATTATCGCTTGAACAAGCGCTTGTACAGGAAAAGCCACAGCTTACACCTGAGGATTTACTTTGTGCTGTTGAAAAAGCTATTAAGCAAGGACTTGAACAGCTGATTCAAATGCGTGAGCGTGAAGGGCAAGAATTGCAAGATGTTGTTGTACAATATAAAGAACAGTTAATGGAGCAAGTGAACCAGATTCGTTCATGCGCCTCTCTTGCTGTTGAAAAATATCGTACTCGATTATTGGAACGCATTACTGAAGTGGCGGATGGAGCGGTACTAGAAGATCGCCTATTTGCTGAAGTAGCGATATTCGCAGAACGTGTGGACATCACCGAAGAGTTGGACCGATTAGATAGTCACTTCAATCAACTGGAAGAAACATTACAAGAAAAGATTTCGGTTGGCCGTAAATTAGACTTTTTAATGCAGGAAATACACCGTGAGATCAATACGATAGGCTCGAAAAATCAATCAACAGAGGCGGCCATAGCGGTAGTTCAGGCGAAAACGATTTTAGAAAAGATGCGCGAGCAAGTTCAAAATATCGAATAGCTTGTATGTATCTGTTATAAATTAAGGGAGATATAGAGAATAAATGATAAAAGAACGTGGATTATTAATTGTTCTGTCTGGCCCATCTGGTGTAGGTAAAGGGACAGTGCGAAAAGAATTATTTTCTCAGCCGAATACAAATTATGAGTACTCCATCTCGATGACAACACGAAATCCTCGCGAAGGTGAAGTAGATGGTGTAGACTATTTTTTCAAGACACGTGAAGAATTTGAGGCGTTGATTGAACAGGGTGGCTTATTGGAGCATGCTGAATTTGTAGGGAATTATTACGGAACACCGTTAGCCTACGTAAATGAAACACTTGATGCAGGTCGTGATGTGTTTTTAGAAATTGAAGTACAGGGTGCTGCACAAATCCGTAAAAAAGCACCAGATGCATTATTTATTTTCTTAGCCCCACCAAGCTTGACGGAATTAAAAGACCGTTTAGTTGGTCGTGGGACAGAAACAGCCGAAGTTATTGCAAAACGTATTGCAACTGCAAGTGAAGAGCTTGAAATGATGAGCCTTTACGATTATGTAGTTGAAAATGATGAAGTGACAAATGCCTGTGATCGTATAAATGCGATTATTAAAGCCGAGCATTGTCGTAGAGAACGTGTTGAAAAAAGATATTTGTCAATGTTGAGAGGAGAATAAACCCATGTTATACCCATCAGTAGATACATTAAAAAAAGAAATCGATTCAAAATACTCTTTAGTAAGTCTAGCATCTAAACGTGCTCGTCAAATGCAAGAGGAACAAAACACTGAACGCTTACACAAGTATGTTTCACATAAATACGTAGGGAAAGCACTTGAAGAAGTGGCGGCAGGTGTACTTACGAAGGTATCACAGGATGAGTCAACTGTGTACGAAGACGAAATCTAACATTGGTGTAAATAAGCTTTTGCAATTAATGTTAAAGTTTGCAGTGGATTTTTGATTATACAGAATGCCGAGAGCTCCCGAGGAATTTTCCTTTGGGAGCTTATCATTTGAAAGGACGATTGTATATGAATAAAAATATTTTACTTTGTGTTTCAGGTGGTATAGCGGTTTATAAGGCTGTCGCTCTAGTTAGCAAGCTATCACAGGCAGGGGCAAATGTAAAGGTCGTCATGACAGCATCGGCAAGACAATTTGTTAATCCGTTGAGCTTTCAAGTTATGTCTAAAAATGATGTTTTTTTCGATACTTTTGATGAAAAGGATTCGAGTGTTATTGCTCATATTGATTTGGCGGATTGGGCAGATTTAATTTTAGTTGCACCAGCTACCGCAAATATCATAGGGAAATTAGCAAATGGAATTGCAGACGATATGGTAACGACAATCTTGCTTGCAACAACTGCCCCTGTATGGCTTGCACCAGCGATGAATGTACATATGTATGACCATCCAGCGGTAAAACGAAATTTGGCTCAGTTACAAACTGATGGCTATCAATTTATAGAGCCTTCAGAAGGATTTTTGGCATGTGGCTATGTTGGTAAAGGCCGTTTAGAGGAGCCAGAAAAAATAACGGCCATTGTGCAAGAATTTTTTTCAGAGAAGCTTAAACCATTAGCTGGTAAAACGGTAGTTGTTACAACTGGAGCTTTCTATGTTCCGCTGGACGAGCACCATATTATAAGTACACAGTCGAATAGTAAAATTGGTCAGGCAATAGCAAAAGAGGCAAAAACACTTGGGGCAAATGTTATCCTAATAGATGAGAAAGAAACAAGCGTGTATAAGCTCTTTGAACTGCTTGAGGATTATAAAAAGCAATATCCATCTGCATTTTTTATCCATGCTGCAAATACGCCTACAATTGAAGGGGCACCGATACTATCCGTAGAAGGAATTAGCGCAATTACTTTTGGACAAAAGGTTATTGGTGAACCAATGTTAACAATTATGTCTGACACGTGGATTGATTTTAGTGAAACGGCAGAAGTAAATGGTCAATTGTGGGATACGACAAATGCCACGCAGTTTGCGCAAGCATTTTGGACATATGTATTGCAGGGTGAGAAGCAATGAGTTTTTTGATTGCAGAGGTTATAGTGGATGTTTCAACTTACCATGTAGATCGTCCATTTGACTATGAAGTACCAACAGAATGGGCACATATTATAGAGATGGGCTGTCGTGTAAAAGTACCGTTTGGGCCACGAAATGTTTTAGGCTTTGTGGTCGGGGTAAAAAATGAAACAGATGTACCATCAAATAAATTAAAGTCTATTGCGCAAATTTTAGATATAGAGCCTGTATTAACCGAAGAAATGCTGTTAATGGCAAAGTGGCTGAAAAACGAAACGATTTGCTATGAAATTGATGCCTTACAGGTCATGCTCCCTTCAGCGCTTCGAGCGAAGTATGAAAAAATCGTAACGCTACTAGTGGAGAAAGACGCTTTGCCAGCTGAAGCTCAAGCTATTTTTGGCAAGCGACAACAGGCTAATTTCAAAGAGTTCGAGCGTGCAGAATTACTTCCTTTATTAAAACAGCTTATCACTAATAAATTTGTAAAAATTGAAAATGTTGTGAAGCAGCAAGGTAATGTGAAAGAAATACGGATGGTCAAAATTTCAGATAATCAGCAAGATGTCGACAAAGCAATGGAAAGTGCAGCGAGAGCAGCTAAACAACGCCAGCTGATTGAATGGATGGGCAAACATCTTGGAGAGGTCCTTTTGCCACAGAAAATCTATGAGGAAACAGGCACATCTACCGCGGTATTACAGTCAGTTATTGAAAAAGGAGCCGCTCATTTTATACAAGAAGAGGTGTATCGAGATCCCTTTACGAAGGAGGTTTCCCGTACACAATCTTTACAATTGACGGAAGAGCAGCACATAGCACTAAAGGCTATTACTAGATCGATGGAAGAACAGACTGCGAAAACTTTTTTACTACACGGCGTCACGGGAAGTGGTAAAACTGAAATATATTTGCAAGCGATACAAAAGGTGTTAGATGAAGGTAAGGAAGCCATTATGCTAGTGCCTGAAATATCATTAACACCACAAATGACAGAGCGTTTTCGTAGTCGTTTTGGTGAGATGGTTGCTGTGATGCATAGTGGCTTATCTGTCGGTGAAAAGTATGATGAATGGCGTAAAATTCAGCAAGGAAAGGTAAGCGTTGTTGTTGGAGCTCGTTCGGCAATTTTCGCACCTTTTACAAATATAGGTCTAATTATTTTGGATGAAGAGCATGAATCCACATACAAGCAAGAAGATTCACCACGTTATCACGCTAGAGATGTAGCGATATGGCGAAGTGAATTTTACAAATGTCCAGTTATATTAGGTAGTGCAACGCCTGCGCTTGAGTCATTTGCGAGAGCAAAAAAGGGCGTGTATAGTTTGCTATCATTAAAGCGACGTGCTTTGCATCAACCATTACCAACAGTTTTTATTGCCGATATGCGAGAAGAACTTCAAAAAGGGAATCGTTCTATGTTTTCGGAGCAGCTTGTTGATGCTATACGTGTAAGACTTGAGAAAAAAGAACAAATGGTGTTGTTTTTAAATCGTCGTGGCTATTCTTCTTTTGTGCTTTGTCGTGATTGTGGAACGGTTGTACAATGTCCGAACTGTGACATCTCGTTAACGTATCATCGAACAACAGAGAAATTAAAATGCCATTATTGCGGTTATGAGGAGCGTGTTCCACAAATATGTCCACAATGCCAGAGTGAGCATATCCGTTATTTTGGTACGGGAACACAAAAAGTAGAGGAAGAAATTTATAAGCTGTTTCCTGAGGCAAGGGTTCTTCGAATGGATGTTGATACAACAAAGCAAAAAGGTGCACATGAAGAAATTTTGCAAGCATTTGGGGAAGGACAGGCAGATATTTTGCTAGGGACGCAAATGATTGCTAAAGGTCTTGATTTTCCTAATATTACGCTTGTTGGTGTACTTAGTGCTGATACATCTCTGCATCTTCCTGATTACCGTGCAGCGGAGCGTACATTCCAATTATTAACGCAGGTTAGTGGTAGGGCTGGACGTCATGAAAAGCACGGTGAGGTTATTATTCAATCGTATACACCAGAGCATTATGCAATTGAATTGGCAAAAATACAAGATTACGAGCCATTTTACGAACGTGAAATGTTTTTACGCCGCCGCTCAAGCTATCCACCGTATTATTATGTAGCACTTGTTCAAATATCCCATGAAGATGTCATGATAGCGGCAGAGTATGCAGGACGTGCGGCAGATTGGCTAAGGGAAAACTTATCAAACCGAGTAGCAATTATTGGTCCAACAACTGCAAGTATTAGTCGTCTCCAAAATAGATATCGCTATCAATGTTTGATAAAATATAAAATTGAACCAAATCTCATTCCTGTGTTACAGCGCCTTCTTGCGATGTATCGAGCAGAATGGATTAAACAAGGTATACTAATGACGGTAGATTTAGATCCGTCAACTATATAAAATGCTCCATCAACGAAAGTTTGGGATGACATTTTGTGAAAATGTATGTCATGTGGATAAATTGATTGGAGTGGAGACTGGGTGACTCTTTGGGGATTAGCAATAGAGGAACGAAGGCTAAAACCATCACGTCCTGTGATAACGCCTTCGTGACCAACATCGGTGCTGTTGTCGCTTTGCTTTCACACATATAAAACATTTGCTGACCTAACGTCCCATGAAAGCGCCCAGCCGGAACGAAAATCAACTACGAGTTATGATGCTGAGCTTATTAAATGCTGAAAGAGTCGTAGCTAGTTATATGGAGTCCAATTAAATAAGGTATAACTTTAAATCAGTATATTGATTGGTGAATATAAGTTTGTGTTGGCTGATAGAAGAATTTTTTTGTTGCTATCTTGCTAATATATCCCCATTTTTTACTGATTGAAGCAGAGAGCTACTCGACTCCCGCGGGAAAGCGAGTAGCCCGTAGCGGAAATCAGAGCCTTCTAAATAATTAGAATGATAAAAATAGCTAATCAACACACTTGACCTTAAATATAGAAAAGAGGAACATAAGATGGCAATTAAAAAAGTTGTTGAAAATCCAGCAAAGATACTATCAACGCCGTGCGCGGAAGTAACAGAAATAAATGAAGAAATTATTACATTATTAGATGATTTATATGACACAATGGTTGAATACGATGGCGTTGGTATTGCAGCACCACAAATAAATGTAGGATTACGTGTTGCAATTGTCGAGCTTGGCGAGGAACGAGATATTTTAGAAATGATTAATCCGACTGTCATTAAAACGGATGGAGCTGAAGTAGATATTGAAGGATGCTTAAGCTTCCCAGGATTATACGGTGAGGTTGAACGACCTGATTATGTGAAAATTGAAGCATGTGACCGTGAAGGTCGTGTATATGAGCTAGAAGCGGGTGGCTTTGATGCAAGAGCAATTTTACATGAAATCGATCATTTAGATGGCGTGTTATTTGATTCAAAAATCAAACGCATTGTAACTGAAGAAGAGCTTGAAGCAATGTACGCTGAAGAGGAGGAATAACATGACTTCGATAATTTTTATGGGAACTCCTGATTTCTCCGCGCCAATTTTGCGTATGCTACATCATGAAGGTTATGATATTAAAGCTGTAGTTACACAACCAGACCGTCCTGTTGGGCGTAAGCGTGTGCTAACACCACCGCCTGTTAAGGCAGAAGCAATGGAGTTAGGTTTACAAGTTATTCAGCCTGAAAAGCTACGTGGTTCTGAGGAATTACAGCAAATTATTGATTTACAGCCTGACCTAGTGGTAACAGCCGCGTTTGGCCAAATTTTGCCGAAAGAATTGCTGGATGCACCACGGCTTGGTTGCATTAACGTCCATGCGTCACTTTTACCGAAGTATCGTGGTGGAGCACCTATTCACCAAGCAATTATTGATGGTGAAAAAGAAACTGGTGTAACAATCATGTACATGGCGGAAAAACTTGATGCCGGTGATATCATATCTCAAAAGGCTATCTCGATTGAAGAGGATGATCATACGGGTGGACTATTTGACAAACTAAGTGTTGTAGGTTGCGAATTATTAAAAGATACACTTCCTTCTATTATAAATGGCACAAATAGTCGTACAGTGCAGGATGAAGCACAAGTAACCTTTGCTAGCAATATTTCACGTGAACAAGAACGTATTGATTGGACAAAGGATGCTACAACTTTATACAATCAAGTGCGTGGTCTTCATCCGTGGCCAGTTGCCTATACAACATTTGAAGATGGCAACTTTAAAATTTGGTGGGCACAGGTCGGTGACACGAAGCATGATGCTATACCCGGTGAGGTTGTTGCGATTTCAAAGGATCATTTTGAAGTTGCAGCAGGAAATGGGACAACACTTGCCCTGTATGATGTACAACCAGCTGGTAAGAAACGCATGACAGCAGTGGAATATTTGCGTGGTACAGGTTCTAAATTACAGATTGGGGACCAATTTAAATGAGTAAAAAAAGCGTAGTAATTTGGGATGGAAATGTGCGTGATGCTTCACTTTCTATTCTGTTAGCAGTAGATAAAAATCAAGCCTATAGTAATTTGCTTTTAAATGAAACGATAAAGCGACATAAAATCGAAGCGAAGGATCGTGCGCTTTTAACAGAAATTACGTATGGCACTTTACAATATAAAATGACACTAGACTACTATTTAGAGCCATTTATTCGTGGCTCAGTGGATCATTGGGTGCGCTGGCTTTTACGTTTATCTTTATATCAAATGCATTATTTAACGCGTATTCCACCACATGCAGCGGTAAATGAGGCTGTAGAAATTGCTAAACGTCGAGGTCACCAGGGTATTGCTTCAATGGTCAACGGTATTTTACGATCTATTTTACGTCAGGGTGTAGCTTCTACTGATGAAATTAAAGATCCGATAGAGCGTCTTGCTATTGAAACGAGTCATCCTGTGTGGTTAGTACAACGCTTTGTCGATAACTATGGTATTAAAGTAGCGGCTGAAATGTTACATGAAAATAATGTGCCTCCAGTGCAGACTGTACGTGTAAATACAACGAAAGCAAGCGTTGAGCAAGCGATTGCCAGCATAGAAGCGGAAGGTTTATCAGCGAAAAGAAGCGAGCTAATGCCTGAATGTTTACATGTAACAAATGGTCAGCCGGCTCGAACAAAGGCATTCCAAGATGGGCTTATTACTATTCAGGATGAAAGCTCCATGATTCCAGCAAATGTTTTGCATCCATCTCCTGGCATGCGCGTCTTAGATATGTGTGCTGCTCCAGGTGGAAAGACAACACATATAGCCGAGATTATGAAAAACGAAGGTTCGATTTTAGCGACCGATCTTCACCCTCATAAATTAGATTTAATCGACCATAATACTGATCGTCTAGGGATTGATATAGTAGAGACTGCTCCAATCGATGGACGTAAGGCACCAGATTTTCTACAATTAGAATCATACGACGCTATATTAGTCGATGCACCTTGTAGTGGTTTAGGTGTTATGCGCCGCAAGCCAGATATTAAATATACAAAACGTGAGGAAGATTTAGAAAACCTCCAAAAAATACAATTGGCGCTATTAGATGCTGCAACAAAAGTATTGAAAATAGATGGCAAGCTTGTGTACAGTACATGTACTGTCGATAAAAAGGAAAATGAAGGTACTGTAGAGGCCTTTTTAACAACGCATCCAGAAATGGAAGCTATACAACTAGAATCTTTACCAACAAAATTAGCGGAAAAGCAAGCAAATGGCATGCTTCAAGTCTTTCCACAAGACTTTGGCAGTGACGGTTTCTTCGTTGCCGCCTTTCGTAAAAAAGGAGAATCCAACTAATGGTGGATCAAGAGAAATTTAATGAGCGTATTAACGACTTAGTTGAGGAAGCAGAAGACAAGCCTGTTCGACGCGAAAAAAAAGAAAAACCAAATTTAAAGGAATCGGTATACTCACTACAGCCGCAACAGTTAGAAGAATGGTTAAAGGAAAACGGTGAAAAACCGTTCCGTGCAGCACAAATTTTTGATTGGCTTTATAATAAACGTGTAAAAACATTTGAGGAAATGTCTAACCTTTCAAAGGGATTACGTGAAAAGCTTGAAACAAGTTTTGTATTGACGACATTGTCAACGATTATTAAACAGGAATCAAAAGATGGTACGATCAAGTTTTTATTCCAGTTACAAGATGGCTATTCTATTGAAACGGTATTAATGCGTCATGAATATGGGAATTCTATTTGTGTGACGACACAAGTAGGCTGCCGAATCGGCTGTACGTTCTGTGCATCAACTTTAGGTGGATTAAAACGTCACTTACAAGCAGGGGAAATCGTGGAGCAAGTTGTCAAAGTACAGCAGACTTTAGATGAAGTGGGCGAGCGTGTTTCACATATCGTCATTATGGGTATTGGAGAACCTTTCGATAATTATGATGCGATGATGAACTTCTTAAAAGTTATCAATAATGAAAAAGGGTTAAATATCGGAGCTCGTCACATCACTGTATCAACATCAGGGATTGTTCCAAAAATTTATCAATTTGCTGATGAACAGCTACAAATCAATTTTGCAGTATCATTACACGCACCAAATCAAGAGGCTCGTCAAAAACTGATGCCAATTGCACGTGCTTACAAATTGGATGAATTAATGGAAGCTGTCCGTTACTATACTAAAAAAACTGGCCGACGTGTAACTTTTGAGTATGGTTTAATGTCTGGCGAAAATGATTCAGTTGAAATTGCAGAAGAATTATCGGCATTAATAAAAGGAATTAAATGCCACGTGAACTTAATTCCTGTTAACTACGTACCAGAACGTGATTATGTCAGAACATCTCGTAGTCAAATTTTTGCCTTTGAAAAAACATTAAAGAAGAATGGTATTAACGTAACGATCCGCCGAGAGCAAGGTTCTGATATTGCAGCTGCGTGTGGACAATTACGTGCGCAAGAGAGATCTGAAGAGACGAGGTGACCAGTGTTGGAATACACAGTCGAAAGTGATATTGGGTTAAAACGAGCAATCAATGAAGACCGTGCGGCATTTTTTAATCGTCCAGACGGGCTTGCACTAGCACTTGTAGCGGACGGCATGGGTGGTCATAATGCTGGCGATGTAGCGAGCGATATGGCGATGAAACAGATAGAATCCGTTTTTTTACAGGCAGAGGCACATCATTTTGCATCAACGACAACAAAAAAAGAGTGGTTATTACAAGCAGTCAAGCAATTGAATAAAAGTATATATGACTATTCTTTATCACATGAAGACTGTAAAGGAATGGGCACGACGTTTATTGCAGTGTTAATTGAAAAAAATCATTGCTTTATCGCCCATGTTGGCGATAGTCGTGTGTATTATTTCTTTGATGATGGTGCACAACAAATAACAAGAGATCACTCCTATGTAAATGTTCTGGTTGAAAATGGTGAAATTAGTGAAGAGGAAGCGTTGACACATCCGAAGAAAAATTTCATCTTAAAAGCTGTTGGTACAGAAGAAACGATTGAACCAGACTTTTATGAAGTTGAATTAGCATCAGAATCGTATTTACTCATTTGCTCTGACGGTTTAAGCAATAAACTTACAGTGTATGAAATGGCATCAATTATTACGTATCCAGATTTTATAGAAGAAAAGGGAAGAAAACTTGTGGAATTAGCAAATGCAAGCGGGGGGGAAGACAATATCTCCCTCGTGCTGCTCACAAGGCAAGATGAGGAGGTGTAAGTATGCTTGTAGGTAAACGAATTAGTGACCGCTATAAAATTATTAAGCTTATTGGTGGCGGTGGTATGTCCAATGTTTATTTAGCACATGACATGATTTTAAACCGTGATGTAGCGATCAAAATATTACGCTATGATTTTACCAATGAGGATGATTTGCATCGACGTTTTCAACGTGAAGCACTTTCTGCTACAAGCCTTACTCATCCAAATATCGTAAGTATTTATGATGTAGGTGATGATGGTGATCTACATTATATTGTGATGGAGTATGTTCAAGGAAAAACATTGAAGCAGTACATACAGGAATTTGCACCAATTTCTCCTGCCAGAAGTGTGCATATTATGAAGCAGTTAACATCAGCAATTGCCAATGCTCATGAAAATCATATTATCCATCGTGACATTAAGCCTCAAAATATATTAATGGATGCAGAGGGCAATGTTAAAATAACTGATTTTGGCATAGCGATGACGCTTAGTGCAACGTCATTTACACAAACGAACTCCGTGCTTGGAACGGTGCATTATTTATCACCAGAGCAGGCTCGTGGTGGTACGGCAACAAACAGATCTGATATTTATGCACTTGGCATTGTTTTATATGAATTATTAACAGGGGAATTGCCATTTTCAGGCGAGTCAGCTGTTTCTATAGCGCTTAAACATTTACAATCAGAGACACCGTCAGTTCGTGCATTCGATGCTACAATTCCACAAAGTGTGGAAAATGTTGTGCTAAAAGCTACAGCAAAAGATGCTTCTCATCGTTATTCAACTGTAGAAGAAATGCAAGCAGATTTAGAGACAGTTTTATCACCAAATCGTATCAATGAACCGAAGTTTGTAATACCGGAAGATAATGATATTACAAAGGCTATTCCGATTATAAAAGAGCCAACTATACGTAAAGACGAAGATTTAACGAAGACAAGAGTAATCGAACCAATTGCACAATCAAAGCCGAAACCCGAAGCTAAGAAGCCTGTTGAAAAGGCAGTACCTGTAAAGAAAAAGAAAAAATGGCCAATATATGTTGCTGGACTAGTAATAGCAGCCATCGCCATTTTCCTATTCTTATTCTTTGCCACAAATCTATTTAGCCCGAAAAAGATACCTGTACCTAGTGTGGCTAATATGACAACTGAGGAAGCTACTAAGAAATTAGTGGCTGAAGGTTTTACTGTCGGTAAAGAACCTCAGGAGCGTTATGATGAGAGCGTCGAAAAGGGTAAGGTCATTGAAACGGACCCTTCTGAGGGTACAGAGCGTGTAAAAGGTACGGAAATAGACTTAATCGTTAGTCTTGGGATAGAGACGACGAAAGTGGAAGATTATAGAGGACAGCAAATTAGCCAAGTTAAATCAATGTTAAAGGATAAATTTTTAGAGCCTGAAATTAAGTACGTGCATTCAACAGAGCCAGAAGGACAAATTATTGAGCAAGAGCCGAAACCTCAAGAAGAAGTAATTGCTAAAGATACAACGATGAAATTTACGGTAAGCGCAGGAGTGCAAATGGTAACCGTGGATAATGTTGAGAATTACACAAAGGCTCAAATGGATGAGTATGTAAGTAGAAAAGGCCTAAAATGGCGTATTTCTTCGGAAGACTATAATGATACAGTGGCTGCTGGAAGTGTTATTTCGCAATTGACAAAAGCTGGGACTGAAGTTGAAGTAGGATCTACAATCGTTGTTGTCATAAGTAAGGGACCTGCCGAAAAACCTAAAAAAACTTTGGTGAAAACTGTGGCTGTGAAAATACCATATGAACCAGCTGAGGAAGGTATGAAGCAAAATATTCGTATTGTGATTCAAGATAAAAACCATACGATGTCATCAGCAGCTGATTCATTTACTATTACGGCTGATACAGACTATAAAATACAGCTTGTCATTGAAGAGGGCCAAGTAGGCGCATATAAAGTTATACGTGATTCGGAAATCATTGCTGAAGATAGTTTCAGCTCTGATGATGTTAAATAAGGGGGAATTGGATGGCGCAAGGCCAAATTCGTAAAGCATTAAGCGGTTATTACTATGTATATGATGGAGAACAACTATTACAATGTCGAGGACGTGGGGTATTTCGCAATCGCGGGGAATCCCCACTCGTTGGCGACATGGTAGAATATACTCTGGAAACAGAAGGCTCGGACGGAACTATCCAAAAAATTATGGAACGTCAAAATGAATTAGTACGTCCTCCAATTGCTAATATTGATCAAGGCATTTTAGTGTTTTCTGTAAAAGAACCTAATTTTAATACAATTTTACTGGATCGTTTCCTAGTTGTTTTAGAGTCATTTCATGTTCATCCGATTATTTGTTTAACAAAGATGGATTTGCTAGAAGACCATGAACGTGAGGAATTACAAGGTTATATAGCAGATTATGAAAGTATGGGTTATACGGTGCTACAAACCTATAAGGGTGAGGAAGAATTAGTTGATCGTCTACAACCCATTTTAAAGGGGAAAACTTCCGTGTTAGCAGGGCAATCTGGAGTTGGGAAATCCACACTACTAAATACATTGATTCCAGATTTAAATTTAAAAACAGGAATTATTTCACAAAGCTTAGGGCGTGGGAAACATACAACTCGCCACGTTGAATTAATCGAGGTATGTGATGGCTTATTAGCAGATACCCCAGGATTTAGTTCATTTGATTTTGATGAAATAGAAAAAGAAGAATTAGGTGCGTGCTTCCCTGAAATGGCCCGTATTGCAGATGATTGTAAATTTAGAGGCTGTTTACACTTAAAGGAACCTAAATGTGCAGTAAAGGCAGCGGTAGAAGTGGGAGAAATTCGTGACTATCGTTATAAACACTACGAACAATTTATGCAAGAAATTATGGATCGAAAGCCGAGGTATTAATGATGATACAAATAGCACCATCAATTTTAGCAGCTAACTTTGCTAAATTAGGAGAAGAAGTAAAGGAAGTAGAAAAGGCGGGGGCTCAGCTTATTCATATCGATGTTATGGATGGTCATTTTGTGCCAAACATTTCTTTTGGTTCTATCGTATTAGATGCAATCCGTCCATTAACGGATTTACCGCTAGACGTTCATTTAATGATCGAAAATCCGGATCAATATATTGAACAATTCGCCAAAGCAGGAGCAGACTATATTACGGTGCATGTAGAAGCTTGCCGCCATTTACACCGTACAATCCAATTAATTCGTTCATGTGGAGTAAAACCTGGTGTTGTATTAAATCCACATACACCAATTGAATCTATTCAGCATATATTAGAGGATATTGATATGGTGTTGTTTATGACAGTGAATCCAGGGTTTGGTGGACAAAAATTCATTCATTCTGTTGTGCCAAAAATTGAAGCATTAGCAACAATTATTAAAGAACGTAATCTCGATATTGCTATAGAGATCGACGGTGGTATTAATGCAGAGACGATTATTCCTTGTGCAAAAGCAGGTGCAACAATTTTTGTAGCTGGTTCAGCAATTTATAGTAAAGAAGATCGTTCAGCAGCTTTACAGGAAATTTTAGCTGCTGGTGAGGCAGCGATTCAAGGATGACAGTAGTCGTTGTTTGTGCAGGTGGACCAAGAGAGGAACTCTGTTCATTTAGTCCATTTAAAGAGCAAAGAGATGTGTTATTTATCGGAGCTGACCGAGGAGCGCTATACTTAATCGAGCAAGGAATCATACCACATGCCATAGTAGGAGATTTTGACTCACTATCGCAAGAGGAATATGAGCTGGTGATGGCACATACAAATGATAGACAAAGATTCCAGGAAGAAAAAGACGAAACAGACACAGACTTAGCGTTATTAAAAGCCTTGACCTATACACCGCTAGAAATTGTACTTACAGGTGTTACAGGTGGACGTTTAGATCATTATGAAGCAGCAGTTCGTTCGATTTATCGTTTACAAAAAGAGCATCCACAAATAGTATTGAAGATTATTAATCATGCAAATATGTTGCAATTTTTAATGCCAGGCACACACATCATTGAAGCAAATGAGCAATACCGTTATCTGTCTTTCTTTGCACATGAAGAGCCTATTAAAGATGTAACATTAAGGCAAGTAAAGTATGAAACAACAAATGAAGAAATCTCTCTTGGTACATCTCGGTTTACAAGTAATGAAATAATAGGCAATTCAGGGTCTATATCTTTCTCGCAAGGCATATGTTTAATGATAAGAAGCATAGATTAGCGTAAGGGGGAGAGAGTCCTGAAAGTATATACGTTCCAGCTACCTAAATTTGTAAGTAGTATTACGCGTACGTGTATCAACATGTTTAAAAAAGAAAAGAAAGTAAAAAAATCCGACTAACACTAGTCGGATTTTTCTTTTAGTGTTGAAAAACAAAATGATGTGATTGTATACCTGTTGCCGCTGACACTTCGTTTTCGCGCAGAAAACAATGCTACGTTAACACTACACTTTCGCACAGAGAACAATTGTTGCTACAGCTACGTTAACACTACGCTTTCGCACAGAAAACATTTGCCGCTGAAGTTCCATTTCTATCACTATAAATTAGAGTGCTATGTCAGAAGATACACACTATGTGAAATGGTTGATTGAAGTGGAGACTGGGCGACTCCTCGGGGATCAGCGTCACAGATGTGACCCTGCAGCGAAGCGAAGCGGCTCATCGGACGCCCCCAGTCGGAACTGAAATCAACCCTTTGTTTTGCAGGAGAGCCATGTAACTGCGGTTTTTATAGATAAAAGGCGATTGTTATGCTGAATTGAGGCTGTTATATGTAAAGAAAGCCGCTAGTAATTACAATGAGACGTAATTACTAGCGGCTTAGTCATTTCATTGTATTTAAGGTCGCTCACTAGAACGAATGATTAAATACAACTTCTACTTTTATCTAAATATTCACAAAGGCGGTTGGTAGTTTGCCCAGTTAATTAAGAAAGAAAAAAATCGATTTGCGCCAAATGCGAAATCGATTTTTTGGAAGCAACGATTAAACGCGCTCGATTTTACCTGATTTTAATGCACGTGCAGAAACCCATACACGTTTAGGTTTACCGTTTACTAAGATACGAACTTTTTGAAGGTTAGCACCCCAAGTACGTTTATTAGCGTTCATAGCGTGGGAACGGTTGTTACCAGTACGAGCTTTACGTCCAGTGATTACACATTGTTTTGGCATGTTGTATTCCCTCCTTACTGTTAATGCTGAAAGATTATTATTTCAGTTCGGTATTTCACATACCATAATAATTTAACATACGATGACGTTCAGTGCAACAGTTTTCACATAACCTTTCAAGAAAAAAACCTTTACAGACATAAATAATTGTCAGATAAGAGGGAATCAATTTCTAGATACAGCAGATATAGGCTAATATAATTAAAAAGTTTGCAATAATATAAGGCGTGTTAATTAACCATTTTTATCCACTTTGATTAATTAGAAGGCTCTGAATTCCGTTACGGGCTACTCGCTTTGTCGCTGCCGCTACGCTTTCGCACAGAAAAAATCTGCTTCGTGCATGGTCTCGTCTGTCTCGCTTTCCCGCGGGAAGCTTTGTTCTACGACAAAAGCAGCGATAGGAGCACTCGTGTGCCCTACGCTACAATCAGTTGAAATAGGAACTTATTAGCAAAATAGCAATAAAAAATCCTTTTATCGCTTCATAATAAAGCTGTTTTTTCCCATTCAACACGCCTGCAATATTATTTTCCTCGGTAGCCAAGCTTCATAGAAACGTGTTTACCAGTTTCAATTAAACGCTCTGTAAGGGTATTAATATGTTCTGTTGAAACATTAAAGCTAACAAAACCTATACTTACTGCACCGACTACTTCATTAAAACCATTTAAAATGGAAACTGCGATTGAGGATGTTCCTGCAGTTCTTTCCCCATGACTAATGGCAAATCCTTGTAGTTTTATTTTCTCAAGCTGTGCCTCTAATTCAGCGATTTCTTCATGAGGAATAAGCTGTTGAATAATTTCCCTTGCCTGAGAAACAGGCATTGTGGCTAAAATGGCCTTATTTGCAGCCCCGATATGCATCGGTATGCGAATTCCTAACTGATCGTAAATACGAATTGGATTAGCTGGGCTGTCTATTCTTTCGATAATAATTGTATCTAAACCAGCGGGCTTACTTAAATAGACACTTTCCTCGACTTCTCTTGCTAAACGCTCTAATTCTGGCCTAATTTTACTAATGTAGTCCATCGTATCATACACTTGTAAACCAAGTTCCATCCATATTGTACCTAGTCGATATTGCTTAGTTTGATCGTCTTGTTCAATCATTCCTTCTTTAATCATCGCTTTTAAAATTCTATGTAATGTACTTAGTGGTAAATTGCATTTTGCTGAAAGCTCTGAAATGGACAAGCTATTTTCACTTGCATCAGAAGCCAAAACTTTAGCGATTGTCATAGCTCGTTCTAATAATTGCATTCCTGTCCCACCTCTCCTTCATTTATTTTATTTTTATTCGTGGTCTACGTCTAGCTACATAATGGCGGATTTTGTTTAATTACGCTTTTTATCCAGAACAGAATGAATATAAAAACTTTTCTAAATATATTGACAGTATACCTTAAAACGCATATATTTTTCATATAAACTTTCCTCTATGCGGAAACGTTTTCCACTACACGGAAAAGGGGGTGAAGGGAATGCATTATTGTTCATCAATGTTTGCACCTTTGAAACACGTAATAGTAAAACATCCAAAAGATGCGTTCCGAAACCAAGAGCATCTTAGCGATAAATGGAAAACATTTAACTACTTATCAGAGCCTAACTATGATGAGGCTCTTACAGAATATGCTGAATTTATGAGTATTCTAGAAAAGTATGTTGAAAAAATTGATTTTTTACCACAATCAGATGAAGTAGGGTTAGATTCGTTGTATGCGCATGACCCTGTAAAATTCACACCAAATGGTGCCATTATCTTAAAATCTGGTAAAAAATTAAGACAGCCAGAGGCCGCTGTTTATAAAGTATTTTTACAAGAAAAGGGCATTCCAGTTATCGGAGAATTGACTGGAGAGGCAGTATCAGATGGTGGAGATATTGTTTGGCTTGATGATCGTACACTTGTTGTAGGTCGAGGCTATCGAACGAATGATGAAGCTATTCGTCAGCTAAAGGACATGACTGCGGATATTGTCGATGAATTCATTGTAGTACAGCTACCGCACGATTTAGGTGAAGCAGAATGTTTACACTTAATGTCCTTCATTAGTATGGTTGATAAGGATTTAGCGGTTGTACATTCACCATTAATGCCAGTTTTTTTTCGACAGCTTCTAATCGAGCGAGGTATTCAATTAATTGAAGTCCCGAAAGATGAGTATGATGCGCTAGGCTGTAACGTTTTAGCACTTGCACCTAGAGTATGTCTTGTTCCAAATGGAAATCCAATTACAAAACAACAATTACTTAATGCAGGCGTAACAGTTTATGAATATAAAGGAAATGAAATCACGGTAAAAGGGACAGGTGGACCAACATGTCTAACTTGCCCAGTCATAAGAGGATAAAAGGAGACGAAGTTAAATGTTTAAAAACGTTATTGTAAAAAATCCAGGGAATAGTTATGTCAATGGTTTAACGACAAGTGACTTAGGAAAACCAATTTTAGAAGTATTATTTGAGCAGCATGAAAAATATGTTGAAGCTTTAAAGAGATGTGGCGTAGAGGTTACACAGCTTCCAGCAAATGAAGCCTTCCCAGATTCAACATTCGTAGAGGATACAGCTGTTTTAACACCTGAATTTGCCATTATTTCAAATCCAGGGGCAGAAGCTCGTAATCGTGAGATTGAAGAAATCGAACCAGCTGTTAAAAAGTTCTATGGAAAATTATATTATATCGAAGGTCCAGGAACACTTGATGGCGGAGATGTATTACAGGCAGAAAAGAAATTTTATGTCGGCATCTCTGATCGTACTAATGAAGCAGGAGCTCAACAATTCAAAGAAATCGTTGAAAAAGAAGGCTATGAGGCAACGATTATTCCACTAAAGGAATTTTTCCATTTAAAAACAGGCATCGCATATGTTGGCGAAAATCGTATGGTGGTAGCAGGAGAGTTTATCGAACACCCTGCATTCGAAACCTATGAAAAAATTATTATTCCAAAAGAGGATGAGTATTCAGCAAACTGTATTCAAGTAAATGATTATGTCATTATTCCAGCTGGCTATCCAGAAACAAATCGTAAATTAAATGATTTAGGCTACCAAACAATTGAGCTTGAAATGTCTGAATTTAGGAAACATGATGGTGGGCTAAGCTGCCTGTCATTACGTTTTTAATTCAATACCCAATCAATTTATAGGAGATAAATTGATTGGGTCCTTTAATAAAAAATATCAGAATTTTCAGCATATTAATAACAACTAGAGAGTGGGGATGGATGTTGAGTAAAGGGGAACAACGGCAAGATAATCAATTAAACCGTTCTATGAAAAGTCGCCATTTATTAATGCTTTCGCTCGGTGGAGTTATTGGAACAGGCCTATTTTTAAATGTCGGCTACACAATTAATCAAGCAGGTCCCGGAGGCGCATTAATTGGTTATTTATTTGGTGGTTTAATATTGTATATGGTCATGAATTGTCTTGGAGAATTAGCTGTTTACATGCCAGTAACTGGTTCTTTCCAAACCTATGCAACACGTTTTATTAGTCCTTCAGCAGGATTTTCTTTAGGATGGATGTATTTTGTTGGGTCAGCTGCCACAGCAGGGGTAGAATTTACTGCAGCGGGCATTTTGATGCAACATTGGTTTCCACATGTCCCTATATGGATATGGTGTGCCGTATTTATGGTCTTGTTATTTACTTTAAATGCATTAACAACTAAGGGCTTTGCAGAAGCAGAATTCTGGTTTGCAAGCATTAAAGTCATTGCAGTGATTGCATTTATCGTAATAGGGGTGGCAGCAATCTTTGGATTGATTCCGTTAGCTGATCGTCCAACACCACATTTTACGAATTTAGCACCGTCTGGTTTATTCCCAGCAGGTATTGCAATTATATTTGTCACAATGATGAATGTTATCTTTTCTTATCAAGGTTCTGAACTTGTCGGTATTGCAGCAGGAGAAACTGAAAATCCAGAGAAAAATATTCCTCGGGCAATAAAGACAATTCTTTTTAGAATAATAGTTTTTTATATTGCTTCTATTATTGTTTTATCTGCCATATTCCCTTCATCGGAGCTTGGACTACTGGAAAGCCCGTTTGTCACATTGATGAATTTAGCTGGCGTTCCATATGCTGCTGGCATCATGAACTTTGTTATTTTAACAGCGATATTATCAGTAGGTAACTCATGTCTATATGCTTCAACACGTTTATTATGGTCGATGTCAAAAGAGGGAATGGCTCCTAAATTATTCGGACGACTAACGAAAAATAAAGTGCCATTAAATGCACTCATTTTCACAATGCTTTTCTCGTTGCTTTCTTTATTAACGAGCGTGATGGAAGCAGATGCAGTATTTGTTTTACTCATGTCTATTGCCGGAATTTCTGTAACAATTTCATGGATGGGAATTTGCGCATCTCAATTGATGTTCCGATATCGTTATGTGAAAGCAGGAGGGGATGTGGCTGAATTGAAATTTAAGACGCCATTTTATCCATTGATTCCAGTGTTCTGTATTAGTTTTTGTACGCTAATTCTTGTCTTTTTAGCATTCGATCCAACACAAAGAGTTGGTTTACTATATGGTATTGGATTCTTTATTGCTTGCATGATTTTCTATAAAGTAAAATTGAGTAAAACAAATATAGTTTCTTCTGAGATTAAAATGAAAAATGAGGAATCACTTGATATACATTGATATGTATTCGGTGTTGAGAAGATCGGATAAAGGAGAATTTTTATGAATGATTATCTTTGGAATACACCTGAAAAACTACGTGCATTATTATGTGAAATTGTTAGTTGGGAAAGTAGGACATTAACAAAAGGTGAACATGAATTTGCCTATAAACTAAAAAATAAATTGCAAACGCTTTCTTATTTTAAGGAAAATCCGGAATTTATTGAATTACATGATGCGAGCCTTGAACGCAATGCTGTGACTGCCTTGTATAAGCACCCGTCTGCAACAGAAACGGTTGTGCTAATTAGTCATTTTGATACTGTCCATACTGAAGAATATGGTGAACTGGAACCATTAGCTTTCTTCCCAGAAGAGTTGACAAAAAAGCTAATGGAACCTAAATACAAAAAGGATTTACCTGAAGCGGCAAGGATTGATTTAGAATCAGGTAACTATTTATTTGGACGTGGGACGATGGATATGAAAATGGGGTTAGCTTTGCATATGCAGTTGATTGAAAAGGCAAGTATCGAAGAATGGCCAATCAATCTTATTTTAACGGCTGTGCCAGATGAAGAAGTAAACTCTGCTGGAATGCGTGCAGCAGTTGTTGAGCTTGTAAGACTTCGTGAACAGTATGGATTATCTTATAAACTATTTTTAAATAGTGAGCCTTCTTTTTCACAAGGCCCAGCTGATACCAATGAATATATTTATTCAGGAACGATCGGTAAAATTATGCCGGCTACCTTATTTTACGGAAAAGAGACACATGTAGGTGAACCATTAAAAGGAATGACAGCAAATTTTATTGCTTCATACATGACACAACATATGGAGTGGAATCCAATATTCCGTGAAACAGACCTTGGTGAAAGTACACCATTACCTGTATCCTTACAATTAAAAGATTTGAAAATGGAGTATTCTACACAAACACCATATCGTGCAGCAGCCCTTTATAATGTGTTTTTATTAAAGCGCACAGCATCGGAAGTAATGGATATTTTTGAACAAGTTGCAATGGAAGCTATGGCAGCTTGTAATGAACAATATAAGCGGATTTGTGAAAGAGAAAAGGTACATGGCGTAGGTGAAGTAAAAGTACTTCGGTATGAGGCACTTTTAGAGCATGCGATCAAGAAATTAGGCGCTGAGGAAGTAAATTTAATAAAAAGTCAAGTTCTTGAAAATAGTACATGGGATGATCGAGAGAAATCTATTCGCATCGTGGATCAGCTAATGATTCGTTGCCAGGAGCTAACACCGGCGACAGTGCTATTATATGCACCACCTTATTATCCAGCGATCAATTCATCCGATCATCCGCTTGTCATTCAATCGATTGAATTAATGAAGAAAACAGCAAAAACATTTGATATTGAAGTGGAGCAAATTCACTATTTTAATGGTATTTGTGATTTGAGCTATGTCAATTATTCGGATGACTCTAATGAATGGACAGCATTCGAGCGCAACACACCGGTTTGGGGAGACACTTACAGTATTCCATTTGAAGCAATGTCCGCACTACAAGGCCCTGTTTTAAACGTTGGACCTTTTGGCAAGGATGCCCACCAAAAGACTGAAAGGTTACATGTGGATAGCGCATTTAAAGAAATGCCAGTGATGATTGATACGCTTATAAAAAGCCTATTTTAATTTAAGACATAAAAAGCGAAGCGACAGCAAAAAAGTGCCCAGTCGGAACGGAAATCAACCCATCGCTTGCCGAAGAATCATATTTTTTAACATGACACCTTCATTTCATTGACACAAAAGTTTTTCAAAAACATGAAAGCTGATCTTTGATAATAAAGAATCAGCTTTTTTATTTTTTTTAGAAAATATTTTATGAAACGAAGTGAAATGCCTGCTATAGAAGTTTGTTCTTGACTACGAAACCTGCCAAGCAATATGGTAGGTTTTTTGATCTTTTTTAAAAGGTGGATCAAATTCCGCTCATTTTTCTACAATTTTGCAAAAGACTATTTGTATTTTTTATTATGTAGACGATAAAAATAGGACAAATTAGCATCTTCATTTAGACAAATTTTTTTAGCGGCAGTCAGCGTCGGGATGTGTCATGCGAAGATCTCAAATAACAAGCAATTGAAAACATGCTGTGAATTAGCCGATCAAGCATTATATACAGCAAAACAAAAAGGTCGAAACAACTTTTACAGCAAAAGTGGAAATTTCGATGAAGATGTATCTTTATAATGTCAGTAAAACGTTGATACAGTGCGCTTTTAGGCTTTCCAAGGTTGCTTAATGTGTAACGAAAGTGTTACAATATAATTTAGTCAAAAAGAGCCAAGGGGGCATTTCTATGTCAATTGAATTAAACAATGAATTCGGCCAAATTGATATTTCAACAGATGTACTTGCACAAATAGCTGGTGGCGCTGCTGTAGAATGCTACGGTATTGTTGGCATGGCATCTAAACATCAAATTCGTGATGGTCTAACTGATATTTTACGTAAAGAAAATTTTGCAAAAGGTGTTGTTATTCGAAAACAGGACGACGATTTACATATCGATATGTACATTATTGTTAGTTACGGGACAAAAATTTCGGAAGTTGCTTATCAAGTACAATCGAAAGTGAAATATACAGTTGATAAAACATTAGGTATGAGCGTGAAATCTGTCAATATCTTTGTGCAGGGCGTTCGTGTAGCGAATGATTAAGAGGAGGAACTAAATCGAATGCAGTCTTTAGACGGAATAAAGTTTGCTGAAATGGTGCAAATGGGTGCCCATCACCTATTCCAAAATGCAAATTATGTTGATTCATTAAATGTATTTCCAGTACCAGATGGTGATACAGGAACGAATATGAACTTATCGATGACATCTGGGGCAAAGGAAACGGAGCTTAATGCTTCAGAACATATCGGCAAAACAGCCCAAGCTTTATCAAAAGGTTTACTTATGGGAGCACGCGGAAATTCAGGCGTTATTTTATCGCAGTTATTCCGTGGCTTTGGTAAATTTATTGAAAAAGAAGCGACAATTGATGCCAAGGGCTTTGCAGGTGCCTTCCAAGCAGGCGTAGAAACTGCCTATAAAGCAGTAATGAAGCCGGTTGAAGGAACGATTTTAACGGTTGCACGTGAAGCGGCGAAAAAAGGTGTAGAAGTGGCAGAAACTGAAACCGATATCATTGCGGTGATGGAAGCATTTACTGCTGAAGCACAGGCTTCGTTGGAACGTACACCTGAACTTCTACCTGTTCTAAAAGAAGTCGGAGTTGTAGATAGTGGTGGTCAGGGCCTCCAATTTGTGTATGAAGGATTTTTAGCATCCTTAAAGGGCGAGCCATTACCTGTGAAAAACGAAGCAACTTTAGATGATTTAATTAATGCGGAACATCATAGAGCACAAGATTTCATGGATACTGCGGATATTGAGTTTGGCTATTGTACAGAGATCATGGTACGTTTTGAAGAAGGAAAAGAGCCATTTAGCGAGGAACAATTCCGCAATGAATTAAACCCTCTAGGTGATTCTTTACTCGTTATTTCGGATGAAGAGATTGCCAAAGTGCATATTCATTCTGAGCAACCAGGCGCTGTTTTAGCAATGGGTCAAAAATATGGTAGTCTTATTAAAATAAAGGTCGACAATATGCGTGAACAGCATTCTGCTATTGTTGGTGAGGATCATAAAGCACCTTCTTCAGCCAAAAAAGCAGAAAAGCATCCATATGCAATTGTAACGATTGCAATGGGCGAGGGAGTTGCTGAATTACTTCGTTCAATTGGTGCCTCTTATGTTATTGAAGGCGGTCAGACAATGAACCCTTCAACTGAAGATATTGTGAAGGCGGTACAAGAAATTGGTGCTGAAAAAGTATTGATTTTACCAAATAACAAAAATATCGTCATGGCAGCAGAGCAAGCAGTAGAGCTTTTAGATATTGAAGCGGCTGTAGTTCCAACGAAAACAATCCCTCAAGGTATGGCAGCGATTCTATCGTTTAATCCAGAGGCGGCAGTTGAAATGAACCAAGCAACAATGACAGAAGCCTTTGCAAATGTTAAAACAGGTCAAGTAACTTATGCAGTTCGAGATACATCTATTGACGGTGTGGAAATTCATAAGGATGATTTCATGGCTCTTGCGGAAGGTAAAATTGTATTATCTACTCCAGCATTAAAAGATGCTGCTGAGAAGGTAATTATTGATTTAGTGGATGAAGATGCAGAAATTGTAACAGTCATCTATGGTGAGGATACAACGGAAGAAAACGCCTCTGAATTAGTGGAATTTATTGAAGAGAAATATCCAGAGGTAGAAGTAGAGTTATTTAATGGTAAACAAGGATTATATCCATATATTATTTCAGTAGAATAATTCAATACTCTTTGCGTATAAGTAGAGAAAGCAGTGCACACGCCGTGTACTGCTTTTGTTTATAGTACAAGGAGAATTGGGGATAATAAGGTATGTAAATTGGCTAAAATTAAATGATTCGATGTATGTATCCATAGGACAATGCACTTCAATATACTGGAATTACAGCGTTTTGAAATCATTGTATTTTTGGAGTAGACAATAGATAATCAGTAAATCTATTGAGTAAATTATAGTCGTGTAAATTTTCTGAAAGTTGATAAAGAAGTGCTTTACTTTTATAGTAACTATCAAGCATGATATAAATAAAAAATCGATATTATTATATGGATAGGATAAAGGGGTGTTATTATGAAGTTTACTTCAGTATTTGATATTATCGGACCAGTGATGATTGGACCTTCTTCATCGCATACGGCAGGTGCCGCACGAATTGGGCGCGTTGCCAGAGATTTATTTGGAAGACAACCAAAGTGGGCGAAAATCCACTTATATGGTTCGTTTGCTGAAACGTATAAAGGACATGGAACAGATGTAGCTTTGGTAGGGGGCCTATTAAATTACGATACATTCGATGAGCGGATTAAAACAGCTTTTGCCGATGCAGAAAAGGCAGGGTTAGTTTATGAATTTATCCCAGAAACAGCAAATATGGAGCATCCGAATACAGCTCGCCTTGTGATTGGCGATGATGAAGGAGAAATGTCTGTTGTTGGTATTTCTATCGGTGGCGGTAAAATTGAAGTGAGTGAAGTTAATGGCTTCAAGCTTCGTCTAACAGGTGGCATGCCAGCAATCCTTGTTGTACATGATGATCGTGCTGGCTGTATTGCCAATGTGGCAAATTGCTTAGCGATGCATGCAGTCAACATTGGACATATGGAGGTTTCACGTATTGAACGTGGTTTAACTGCCCTTATGGTGATAGAAGTCGATCAAAACATCGAGGATAAAGTACTACAACAAATTTCTTTAATACCACATATTTCGAAGGTTTCTAAAATTAATAACTAAGGAGGTGCCCCAATATGGACGTATTGTTTCATAATGTTCGTGAGCTAGTTGAACGAGCGGAGCAAGAAGGAAAACTAATTTCTGAAATTATGATTGAGCAGGAAATGTTAATAACTGGACGCACAAGAGAAGAAATTATACAGCAAATGGACGTTAATTTAACGGTGATGGAGGAAGCTGTTGAAAGAGGCCTAAATGGTGTGAAATCTGTAACGGGCTTAACAGGTGGTGACGCAGTATTGCTTCAAAACTACATTGCGCAAGGCAATTCATTGTCAGGGGATTTATTATTAGACGCTGTGAGTAAAGCGGTTGCAACAAATGAAGTTAATGCGGCTATGGGTACAATTTGTGCTACCCCAACTGCAGGCTCAGCTGGTGTTGTACCAGGAACACTGTTTGCGGTGAAAAACAAGCTAAATCCTACACGTGAACAAATGATTCGCTATTTATTCACATCGGGTGCTTTCGGCTTCGTTGTTGCCAATAATGCTTCGATTTCAGGTGCTGCTGGAGGTTGTCAAGCTGAGGTTGGCTCAGCTGCTGGTATGGCAGCGGCAGCGATTGTAGAGATGGCTGGTGGTACTCCGCAGCAATGTTCAGAAGCATTTGCCATTACACTCAAAAATATGCTAGGGCTTGTTTGTGACCCGGTAGCTGGATTAGTAGAGGTTCCTTGTGTTAAGCGAAATGCTATGGGAGCGGCAAATTCACTTGTGGCAGCGGATATGGCACTTGCAGGGGTTACAAGTCGCATCCCGTGTGATGAAGTGATTGGTGCGATGTATCGAATTGGACAATCTATGAGTCCGAATTTGAAAGAAACTGCACGTGGAGGCCTTGCTGCAACACCAACAGGACAAGCTATTAGCAAAGCTATATTTGACAATGGCAATTTAGAGAGTATCCAATCACTGCAAAAATAAAAGTATTAAACACGCTTCCTAAGGGAGCGTGTTTTTTTGAGGTTCTACATGGGAAAGGTGTTTTATCGGTGAAAATGAAAAGAATAATGGTGAAATAGTATGAGAGGGTAGTTTGGGCAAAGTGGATATATTTTCTGGTGATACTCCTATTCTAGATTCATCACCATAACGTGTGGTTGATTTCCGTTCCGACTGGATCTTTTAAGGGGCGTCACGATGAGCCGCTTCGCTTGCGCTCCAGGTTCTCATCTGTGACGCTTCAATCAACCTATATACATGGCATACGTTTGAATAAATCTCATCCCTTACTTTTGGTGATGAGCCCTATCACAGCCAATAAAAAAGAAAAAGCCTTTTGGAATTTTAGTAAAGGGTAGGGGTAGGATAACAGGCAACGGCATCGATCAATCCTTCCTCAAATCCGTAGAACGCCCAGTAGGCACCGTTCCATCTATATCCAGATACTTCACCCACTTCTATACGAGTAGGATAAAACCAAAATTCTCTCCCGTTTCTAAGCCATACATAAGTATTTTGATATACACAATCAATAATGTAGGACACAGAAGGTTTTGATGGTCTGACGTTTGGTGGAGGTGTTTGTGGTCGCATTGTCCCTTGAGGTGGAAAAAATCCCAAGTGATTTCACTCCTTTTTTCAACATTATATGCTGAGAAGGAATAAATGCATTTATTTAACCGGACTAGTAAAAACCTAAAGATTGTGAAGCTATGTATTTCAATTAACGGTGGGCTTTAGTTGAAGCTCGAAACACAAAAGAAGGCATTGAGGTGATTGCTTCTTTATTTGATAAGGGTCAAAAAGTTTATGTTCTTTAAGTTCTTTATGTACGCTACTTAAAGATATAACTATACCAGGCGTGTTGATTAGGAAAAAAATAGGTTTATTATTGAGCGATTATAGGATTTTTTTGTTGCTATTTTGCTAATATATTCTCATTTTTAACTGATTGTAGCGTAGGGCTACTCGAGTGCTCCTGTCGCTTCGCTTTAGCCGCAGAGCAAAGCTTCCCGCGGGAAAGCGAGTAGCCCGTAGTGGAATCAGAGCCTTTTAATTGCCTAGGGAGAATAAAAATGGTTAATCTACACACCTAATAACTATCAATCAATTATTAATGAATTGAATTGCTATCATAGTGAAAATGAAAAGTTATATAATAATATTGAATATAAAAATGTACATCATGAATTGTTCAGAAGTGTTAACACAAGCAACGATATTATGAAAGCTAAGAGTAATCGTAAGAAAGGGGAAAACTCATATGCTGAAAAATAGTATAGTTATACGAATGATTGCAGGTAAAGTACTTGTGGTGAAAAACTTTGGAGGAGCTGTCGTGCAAGGTGACTGATTTAACGAATCCCGTTACTGATTTAAAGGGAATCGGGAAAGAAACAGCAGGACATTTAGAGGCATTGGGTATCGAGACGATAGCGGATTTACTATGGACGTTCCCGCATCGACATGAGGATTTTCGTTTAAAGGATTTGGCACAAACACCACATAATGAACGTGTCACTGTTGAGTGTAAGGTGGAACGTGAAGCGACAATATTGTTCTTAGGTCGCAATAAATCACGATTACAAGTCACAGTGCTGGCAGGCCGACATTTAGTTAAGGTTGTTTTTTTTAATCAAGGCTATTTGAAGCAGAAGCTTGTACCTGGAGCTATTATAACCGTTACGGGTAAATGGGACCGCGGCAGACAAGTTATTAATGGAACGTCTGTAACGTTTGGTCCTAAGACAGACCAGGTCGACTTCGAACCTGTTTATAGTCTAAAAGGTTTGATTCCGCAAAAACGTTTTCGTAAATATATGCGACAAGTGCTAGACGAGTTTGGTACAGAGATACCAGATGCTGTTCCGCAGCACTTACGGGAAGATTATAAGCTTGCTACAATGCGTGATGGGCTTGAGGGAATTCATTTCCCTATTGATGCAGGACATGCAAAGCAGGCTAGAAGACGCTTTGCCTATGAAGAGTTACTTAACTTTCAACTACGTATTCAAGCGTTACGTAAAATTCGAAAAGACAGTGAGCACGGTACAGTTATACAGTTTGATTTGCAAAAGTTACGTGACTTTATTGCGTCTTTACCATATGAATTAACAGGTGCTCAAAAACGCGTCGTCAATGAGATTTGCAAAGATTTGAAAGAGCCACATCGTATGAACCGCTTACTTCAAGGTGATGTAGGGTCGGGGAAAACCGTTGTTGCGGCAATATGTTTATATGCAGCTGTAACGGCTGGTTTTCAGGGAGCATTGATGGCGCCAACGGAAATTTTAGCTGAGCAGCATGCTGAGAATTTGAAGGAATGGTTTGAGCCATTTGGTGTACGTGTAGCATTACTATCGGGATCGACGAAAGCGAAGGAACGTCGTTTACTTTTAGAAGAACTGGCAAACGGAGACATAGATATTTTAATTGGTACGCATGCACTAATTCAGCCTGATGTCGTTTTTTTAAAACTGGGTTTTGTTATAACAGATGAACAGCATCGTTTTGGTGTTGAGCAGCGTCGAGTATTGCGTGATAAAGGAGAAAATCCAGATGTGCTCTTTATGACGGCGACACCAATACCGCGAACGCTCGCGATAACAGCATTTGGAGAAATGGACGTTTCAATGATTGATGAAATGCCAGCGGGGCGTAAGCAAATTGAAACACATTGGATGAAAAAGGAGCAGTTTGGCTCTGTAATGTCAAAGCTGGAATTAGAGCTTGCTGCTGGTAGACAAGCTTATGCTATTTGTCCTCTAATCGAGGAGTCAGACAAGCTGGATGTACAAAATGCAGTAGAAATCTATGAACAGCTTGCAGCATATTTTACTGGGCGTTACAATGTCGGATTAATGCATGGTCGCTTATCCGCGGATGAGAAAGATGCTGTCATGCGAGCCTTTAGTGAGGGAACTATTCATGTGCTCGTGTCTACAACAGTTGTTGAGGTTGGGGTTAACGTACCGAATGCAACTTTTATGATTATTTATGACGCTGAACGCTTCGGCTTAGCTCAGTTGCATCAGCTGCGTGGGCGTGTTGGACGAGGCGAACATCAGTCATATTGTGTGTTGCTAGCCGATCCGAAATCTGATGAAGGCAAAGAGCGAATGCAGTCGATGACGGAAACGAATGATGGTTTCCGCCTAGCTGAAAAGGATTTGGAACTACGTGGACCAGGTGATTTCTTTGGTCGTAAACAAAGTGGTTTGCCTGATTTTAAAGTAGCGGATTTAGTGCACGATTATCGGATACTTGAAACTGCGAGAAATGATGCAACGGATATGATTAAGACTGATGCTTTTTGGCATGATGATGAGTACAAATATTTACGTGAAATGCTTGAAAATTCAGGTGTTTTACAGGGAGAACGCTTTGATTAACTGACTTTTATATCTAATTTGGAATGTGAGCGCTTGTTTTGAAAACAAGTCTTGCATTCTTTTTTTATACTCTATATACTGATATTAGTACCAAGTGCTAATAACAACTAAAAAAGGTGGCGAATGATGTTGAGACGAACGAAAAAAGAGCGACAGCGACTATTATCCGAAACGATAGCTGATAATCCATTCGTCACAGATGAACAGCTAGCAACACAGTTTCAGGTTAGTGTCCAAACAATTCGTTTAGATCGTATGGAATTAGCGATTCCAGAATTACGAGAACGAATTAAAGATGTTGCTTCGAAAACCTATGAAAATGAAGTAAAATCACTACCGATTGATGAAGTAATCGGAGAAATAATTGATATTGAATTGGATAATCGTGCATTATCTATCTTTGACGTAAAAGAAGAACATGTTTTTCAGCGCAATGGCATCGCACGTGGACATCATTTGTTTGCGCAGGCAAATTCATTAGCGGTAGCAGTTATTGACGACGAATTAGCATTGACAGTACATTCTAACATTACCTTTGTGAAACCTGTTAGAGCTGGAGATCGTGTTATTACAAAAGCAATCGTTATCGGACGTGATGACAATAATCATCGTACAAAAGTAGAGTTAACGTCCACTGTTAACGGTGAAACAGTTTTTGTTGGTGAATTTGATATGTACCGCACGAAAGGTAAAGGTGAATAACAATGAAATTAGCGCTTGATGGAATGGGTGGAGACAACGCACCAAAATCAGTTGTTGAAGGTGCTTTATTAGCATTAGAGCAAATCCCAAATTTAGAAATTCAATTATATGGTCAGCAGCAAAAGCTTGAACCATTTTTAAAAATACATGATAGATTAACTGTAGTACATTGTGATGAAGTTGTTGAAGGAACAGACGATCCAGCACGCGCTGTTCGTCGTAAAAAGGATTCATCGATGGCAAAAATGATGGATGCGGTTGAAGAAGGAAAGGCGGATGCTTGTCTTTCAGCAGGTAATACAGGTGCTTTAATGGCAGGAGGCTTATTTAAAGTAGGGCGTATTGAAGGGATTGCTAGACCTGCTCTAGCCACTACACTTCCTACTTTAGATGGTAAGGGCTTTTTAATGCTTGATTTAGGAGCAAATGCAGATGCACGACCTGAGCATTTATTGCAATATGCGATTATGGGCGATATTTATGCGAAAAAGGTAGGTGGCTTACAAAAGCCACGTATCGGCTTGTTAAATATCGGTACTGAGGATAAAAAAGGAAATGACTTAACGAAGGCAACTTTTGGATTGTTAAAAGAAGCAGATTTAAACTTTATCGGTAATGTTGAAGCTCGAGATTTACTTGAAGGGGTAGCGGACGTTGTTGTAACAGACGGCTTTACAGGTAATATGGTGCTGAAATCGATAGAAGGTACTGCTGGCGCGTTATTTTCAATGCTAAAAGAGGCGTTCATGTCTTCAACAAAAACAAAAATTTCGGCAGCACTTATGAAAAATAATTTGCGTGACCTAAAAAATAAAATGGATTACACAGAGTACGGTGGTGCAGGTTTGTTTGGTTTACAAGCACCTGTGATTAAGGCACATGGCTCATCCAATGCCAAAGCAATATACAGTGCAATCCGCCAGGCAAATACGATGGTTGAGCATACAGTCATCTCGACGATTACAGATACAGTACGTCACTTAGAAATTGATTAACTTCTTTCAGTAATGTTTTCTGTAGCGACAGGCAGGTGTCCAAACACCCGCTGAAATATAGGAACTCAGTCTAAGAACGCCACGTCCTGTGGCAACGACTGAGTGACCAACATTATGTTGCTGACGCTACGTTAGCACTGCGCTTTCGCACAGAAAACATCATGTTGCTGACGCTACGTTAGCACTGCGCTTTCGCACAAAAAACATCATGTTGGCCTAAAGCCTCCGGGCGCAAATTTTGCCGAGGCATAATTGATTAAAAAGGGGATTAATAAAAAATGACGAAAATAGCATTTGTTTTTCCGGGCCAAGGTTCTCAAGCAGTTGGGATGGGGCAAGAGTTTATCGAGAATGCGGCAGAAAGTAAAGCATTTTATGATCGTGCAAATCAATCACTTGGCTTTGAATTGTCTAAGCTTATGTTAGAGGGACCAGCTGAGGAGCTAACATTGACTTATCATGCACAGCCAGCACTTTTAACTACTGGTGTGATGGTTGCAGAAAAATTACGTGCAGCAGGTATTACGCCAAATTATACAGCTGGACATTCACTTGGTGAATACGGTGCATTAGTAATCGCTGGTGTGCTATCGTTTGAGGATGCAGTTTCTGTTGTGCATAAGCGTGGGCTTTATATGAATGAAGCTGTACCTGCAGGGCAAGGTGCTATGGCAGCCATTCTAGGGATGGAGCTTGATGCACTGCATGAAGTAACTGAAAAAGTATCTGCGGCAGGTAATCCAGTTCAAGTAGCGAATGTAAACTGTCCAGGGCAAATCGTTATTTCTGGTACAAAGGAAGGCGTTGAAAAGGCTTCTTTAGCGGCAAAGGAAGCTGGTGCAAAACGAGCAATTCCTTTAGTTGTTAGTGGTCCATTCCATTCAGAGCTAATGCGACCATCATCTGAAAAATTAAAAGAAACGTTGGCTGATATATCATTGTCAGTTCCACAAATTCCTGTAATCGGTAATGTAATGGCGAAAGAATTAGACGATGTTCCAGCTATTCAACATGAGTTAGTAGAACAAGTATATAGCGCTGTGCAATGGGAAGCATCTGTGCGTGAAATGATTGCACAAGGTGTGGATGTCTTTATTGAATGTGGACCAGGCAAAGTATTAAGTGGATTAGTGAAGAAAATTGATCGATCTGTTGCGACATATTGTGTTTATGATGAAGCATCATTAGAGGCTGTACTAGAAGCGGCGAAGGAGTGGACAATTAATGCGTAAATTAGAGGGTAAAGTAGCTGTTGTAACTGGTGCTTCGCGTGGAATAGGACGCGCTATTGCCTTTAAGCTTGCTGATGAGGGTGCTAAAGTTGTCGTTAACTATAGTGGGTCACAGGCGAAGGCAGAAGAAGTTGTCGCGTCGATTCAAGAGAATGGCGGCGAGGCTATAGCTGTACAAGCAAGTGTTTCAAAAACAGAGGAAGTTACAGCATTAATGGATGCAGCGGTAAAAACATTCGGCTCGCTTGATATTTTAGTAAATAATGCGGGTATTACACGTGATAACTTGTTAATGCGTATGAAAGAGGATGAATGGGACGATGTTCTAGAGACGAACCTAAAAGGTGTTTTCCTTTGTACAAAAGCAGTAACACGTCAAATGATGAAGCAACGTGCTGGCCGTATCATCAATATTTCATCGATTGTTGGTGTAGCTGGTAATGCAGGGCAAGCTAATTACGTAGCTGCAAAAGCAGGCGTTATTGGATTAACTAAAACGACTGCCAAGGAATTAGCATCACGTAATATTCTAGTAAACGCGATTGCACCAGGCTTTATAGAAACTGAAATGACTGATCAACTACCAGAAGATCTAAAGCAAGGTATGCTTACTCAAATTCCTCTAGCAAAACTTGGGCAGCCTGAGGATATCGCAAAGGCAGTAGCTTTTCTAGCTTCAGATGATGCTAACTATATGACAGGCCAAACGTTACATATAGATGGCGGCATGGTAATGTAATTTAAAATAGTCATAGATAATGATTTTTTGTATAATCATTGAGGGGAGGTGAATGATTTGTCTACAGTATTAGAACGCGTAACAAAAGTAATCGTGGACCGTTTAGGTGTTGAAGAGAGTGAAGTTACTCTAGAAGCCTCTTTCCGTGATGATTTAGGTGCTGACTCATTAGACGTAGTTGAGCTTGTAATGGAGCTTGAAGACGAATTCGATATGGAAATTTCTGATGAAGATGCTGAAAAAATCACAACAGTTGGTTCTGCAATTTCATACATCGAAAGTAAATTAAACTAATCCGTTTAACTTTATTAGCAGAAATTGATCACCTCTATAGGTTCTAACATGAATGCAGTCATTATACAATTAGTGTTTATGATTGAAGAAAGTTATAGCATTTGGCAGAAATCACCTTTGTTTTTCTTATGTGTGAAGAGCAGGTACTATGCTGAGGTGTATTTAAAAAGGGGACGAAATGGTTCGTTTTGCGAACTGTGGGCGTCCCTTTTTTTATTTTGGAAAATAATTAAATAATTAAATTTCCAAAACATTGTATTTAAACCGAAATACTTTTGCATAAATGCCTTGAAAAAGGTACACTTAAACGGTAGAAACTATTAGGAAGGCAGATTGTTCAATGGCTATGAAAAGAAAAGGAATTATGCAGAAATCTGGCGTGCTTCCTGAAAAAGTACGCAATCAATTCGAGCTGTTACAGCATGAATTAAATATCACATTTATTAATAAAAATTTATTGTATCAAGCATTCACGCATTCATCTTATGTGAATGAGCATCGCCGTAAATTGTTTACGGATAATGAGCGTCTTGAATTTTTAGGGGACGCAGTACTTGAACTGTCTGTTTCTAAATACCTTTTTGAGAAATTCACTAATATGAGTGAGGGTGAGCTGACGAAGCTACGAGCATCCATAGTATGTGAGCCATCACTTGTTATCTTTGCAAATGAATTAGGCTTTGGTCGCTTTGTATTACTCGGAAAAGGTGAGGAATTAACAGGTGGACGGGAACGCCCAGCGCTACTTGCAGATGTATTTGAATCATTTGTAGGTGCCCTTTATTTAGATCAAGGCTTACAAACGGTCGTATCATTTTTAGAACGAATCGTATTCCCGAAAGTAGAAGTCGGTGCTTTTTCGCATGTGATGGATTTTAAAAGCCAATTGCAAGAAATGGTACAGCAAACAAGCAACGGTCTTCTTCATTATGAAATTATTGATGAAAAGGGTCCTGCACATAACCGTACCTTTGTATCGAGTGTACTATTAAATGGACAGGAGCTTGGTATTGGTCGTGGGAAATCAAAAAAAGAAGCCGAGCAGCAAGCTGCGCAATGTGCAATGCGTACAATGCATAAGCAAACTGCAAAAGAGGAGGCTTAATAAATGTTCCTAAAACGACTCGAAGTGATTGGCTTTAAATCTTTTGCGGAGCGCATTGGAATTGATTTTGTACCCGGAGTTACAGCGGTGGTTGGGCCAAATGGTAGTGGGAAAAGTAATGTCACTGATGCCATTCGTTGGGTACTAGGGGAGCAATCGGCAAAGTCGTTACGTGGGGCAAAGATGGAGGATGTTATATTTGCTGGCAGTGACTCACGTAAGCCACTAAACTTTGCAGAGGTAACATTAATTTTAGATAACACAGATGAACAGCTTGCTTTTTCTTATACAGAAGTCAGCG
This sequence comes from Lysinibacillus sp. NPDC094177, assembly GCF_050279145.1. Lineage (NCBI taxonomy): Bacteria > Bacillati > Bacillota > Bacilli > Caryophanales > Bacillaceae > Lysinibacillus > Lysinibacillus sp. NPDC094177. The sequence goes on from NZ_JBNNTW010000002.1 coordinate 309,033, forward strand.
TAACAAGACGCGTATACCGTTCAGGTGATAGTGAATATTTACTAAATAACCAGCAGTGTCGCCTGAAGGATATTACGGACTTGTTTATGGACTCAGGACTTGGGAAAGAAGCCTTCTCCATTATTTCACAAGGCCGTGTCGATGAAATTTTAAATAGCCGACCTGATGACCGACGTTCAATTTTTGAAGAGGCAGCTGGCGTGTTAAAGTATAAACTAAGAAAGAAAAAGGCAGAGCATAAGCTTGTTGAAACAGATGAAAATTTGTATCGTGTTTTAGATATTCTACATGAGCTAGACAGTCGTCTGGAGCCGTTAGAAATTCAGGCATCAAGTGCAAGAGATTATGTGCAAATGTCAACAGAGTTAAAGGATTTTGATATCGCCATCCTTGTGCACGATTTAAAAAATTGTGCACAATCTTTGCATGCTCTGAAAGCTGAATACACAGAACTATATGAAACAGAGCAAAAACAAGCTCATAATATTTCATCGATAGAGAAGCAAACTGCAAGTATTCGTAAGCTTTTAAAAGAGCTAGATGACTATCTAGATACGACTCAGGCTGAGTTTGTCAATGCAACGATGGAGGTAGAGCGTTGGGATGGTCGTAAAGCGTTAATGGCTGAAAAACGGCAGAATGCTTCAAACCAACTAATTCAATTGAATTCAGCATTACAAGAAGCTAAAGATGAGGTTGAGGCTCTTATAGCTCAAGAGCAAGAGAAAAAAGAATTGTTCACTGAAAAACAGCAAGAGGTATCAGAGCTGAAACAAAGCATTAAGCAGTTAGAGCAATCCTTAAATCGCTCGGTTTCTGAAATTGAACAAGAAATTGAAGAACAAAAAAACCGATATATCGACTCTTTAAACGAAGAAGCAACAGTTAAAAATGAATTAAAAAATATCGAACAACAGTTAGCGCAGCAAAAAGCGATGGCGACACGAATGTCAGACCAAACTGATGAAATCGGGCAAGAGCTTGCGCAAATTCTAGCAGAAAAAGAGAAGCTAGTAGTTGCTCATACTACAACAACTAACGAATTGCAGGAAAAACTTGAGCAATATGAAACATTGCAAATACAGCTTAAGAATGTCAATGCATCGTTTAATGAAAAGCAAGATATGCTTTATAAAGCGTATCAACATCAGCAGCAACTTAAGGCTAGAAAAGATACACTAGCTGAGCTCGAAGCAGATTTCTCTGGGTTTTTCCATGGAGTAAAAGAAGTATTATTAGCACGTGATAAAGGTGAATTAGCCGGGATTGAAGGAGCCGTTGCTGAGTTAATTCAAGTGGATGGGAAATATTCTCAAGCTATTGAAACAGCATTAGGGGCTGCCTCTCAGCATATTGTAACAACCGATGAACAAAATGCTCAACAGGCAATCCATTGGCTAAAACAAAAGAGAGCTGGGCGCGCAACATTTTTACCCAAAACAGTTATCAAGTCACGTAAAATCAATCTATCTGCGATTCAGCTAGCCACTGAGCACCCAGCATTTGTCCAAATGGCTGATGCACTTGTAACGTTCGATGAAGCCAACCGCACAATTGTTGAGAACCTCCTTGGCAATGTCATCGTTGCATCAAGTTTAGAAGGTGCAAGTCAAATTGCTCGATTATGTGGGTTTCGATATCGTGTTGTAACACTTGAAGGTGATATCGTCAATGCAGGCGGTTCATTAACAGGTGGTGCAACGAAGCAGCAATCTTCACTCTTTACAAGAAAAGCAGAATTAGATGGTTTAATAGTAAAGCTACAATCGTTGGAAGCATCTATTTATAGTGCTGAACAGGCTGTCTCAACTGAAAAAGAGAAGCTTGCAACATTGCGTGACAAAGTAGAGCAATTGAAGCTTGATGGTGAGCAACTACGAAAAGATGAAATGCAGCAGGCGAGTCGCATACGCGAACTAGAGGTTGTCGAGAAAAGCTTATCTGCACGAGTTTCTTTTGCTTCTAATGAAACACAAGATGTAAAAACTCGTGAAGAAGCATTGTTAGCTCAAAAGGAAGCGGCTACAGAGCGTTTAACAGCACTAACAACAGAACTGTTAGAGATAAACGAAACCGTGGAACAACTAAGTAAAGTAAAGTTACAAAGTGAAACGGAGAAAGATGTACTTCGTGAGCAGTCAGCAGAAAAACGCTCGCAGTTAGCGGTTATGCAGGAACAAATGTCACAAGTACAAATTGCTACAGCCGAGTTAGCCCTACAATTAAACAAAGGTCGTCAAAAAGTCGACAATATTTCTCAGGAAATAATCTGGCTTCAATCTGATGAATCGACAAAACTTTTAAGTGATGAAGAAGTGGATGAGCAAGTTGCTACGTGGAAAACTAGAAGAGATTCGCTGCAGGATACTATTTCACAGAAAAAAGATGAAAAAGTAGCACAACAACAAGAGCTTACTACTTTAGAAGAACAGCTGAAAGAATTACAGCGTACACATAAAGGCTACCTTGAAGCGATACGTGCAAATGAATTGAAACGAAGTCGCGTAGAATTTGAAATCAATAATTTCAATGAACAGTTAGAAGAAAACTATCAGCTTACATTTGAGGAAGCTGAGGAGCTAGCCCTTACAATTGAAGATGAGGAGCATATGCGACGTCGAGTGAAATTACTGAAGAAATCTATTGAGGAGCTAGGCCCTGTTAATTTAAGCGCCATTGAGGAATACGATCGTGTACTTGAACGCCATTCATTTTTAACAGAGCAGCGAGAAGATTTACTTGCTGCACAGGAAACATTACATGAGGCTATTAAAGAAATGGATGAAGAAATGACGCTACGATTTAGCGAAACCTTCTATGCCATTCGAGAGCAATTTAAACGTGTATTCCGTGAGTTGTTTGGTGGAGGGCAGGCAGATTTAGTGTTATTGGACCCTCAAAACCTGCTTGAAACAGGTATAGAAATTGTAGCACAACCACCAGGGAAAAAATTACAAAATTTAAGTTTGCTTTCAGGTGGTGAACGTGCACTAACTGCCATCGCTTTATTATTCTCCATTCTAAATATACGACCTGTACCATTTTGTATTCTCGATGAGGTAGAGGCGGCTTTAGATGAGGCAAATGTTGATCGATATAGCCAATATTTGAAGAAATTTAGCCGTGATACGCAATTTATTGTGATCACACATCGTAAAGGAACGATGGAGGGAGCGGATGTGTTGTATGGTATTACAATGCAGGAATCTGGCGTATCTAAACTTGTATCAGTAAAATTAGAAGATGAACCCGTACTTGCGGAGCAAAGGAGCGAACAAGCATGAGTTTTTTTAAACGTTTAAAAGATAAATTAATGGGCAACCCAGCCGAGGAAGAAAAAATAGGAGCGATTAATGAAGAAGAAGCTGCTGCTGAACAGAAGCAAGACGAAGCAACAGAGCCTACTCCAATTGAAGCAACAGAACCTGCTCAAATTGAAACATCTGTAGAGGAAGTTGAAAAAGTAGAAGAAGTTTCTGTAACAGAACGCTCAATTGAAACAGAAATTCCTGTAGCATTAGAAGATCAAGCGCAACAAGAAGATCAAGAGGTCGTGATAGTAGAAGAACCTGCAAAAGAGAAAAAACCTTCTGCATGGTCTATTACACAAAAGTTCAAGGCTGGACTTGAAAAAACGCGTAATTCATTTACTTCGAAAGTAAACGACCTAGTTGCTCGTTATCGAAAAGTGGATGAAGATTTCTTTGAAGAATTAGAAGACTTATTATTACAGGCGGACGTTGGCTTTGAAACAGTAATGGAGTTAATGGACAAATTACGCTTCGAGGTTCAGCGTAAAAATATAAAAGATACAAGCGGTATTCAAACGATTATTTCTGAAAAACTTGTGGAAATTTATGAGCAAGGAGAAGAGGATTTAATCGAGCTTAATATGCAACCTAAAGGTGATCTTACGGTAATTTTATTCGTAGGGGTAAATGGTGTTGGGAAAACGACGACTATCGGTAAACTTGCCCATCGTTTAAAATCACAAGGTAAAACAGTTGTTTTAGCGGCAGGTGATACTTTCCGTGCTGGTGCCATCGATCAATTACAAGTTTGGGGAGACCGTGTAGGCTGTGAAGTGATTAAACAATCGGAAGGTTCAGATCCAGCGGCGGTTATGTATGATGCAATTCGTGCAGCGAAAAACCGTAATGCAGATGTGTTAATTTGTGATACAGCAGGGCGCTTACAAAACAAAGTAAACTTAATGAATGAGCTTGAAAAAGTTCATCGAGTAATCTCTCGAGAGGTTCCGAATGCTCCGCATGAAGTACTTTTAGCATTAGATGCAACAACAGGTCAAAATGCACTTGTTCAAGCACAAACATTTAAGGAAGTTACAAATGTAACTGGGATCGTTTTAACAAAGCTTGACGGCACTGCAAAAGGTGGTATTGTTCTAGCTATTCGTAATAAATTACACATTCCTGTGAAGTTTGTTGGTCTTGGTGAAAAAATGGATGATTTACAACCATTTGATGCAGAGCGCTATGTGTATGGCTTATTTGCTGATGGTTTAGATAAAGAATTACAAAATAGTGAGGACTAATAGCTCACAAGCAATTTGAAGTGCTTGTCTGTAAACAGGGAATCGCATTGTTTAAAAGAGAAATACTAGCTTTAGGTGAAAAACGCCTAAAAAGCAGTTAATTAAAGCTTTTAGACAAGGAGATTACCTTGACACAGACGGGCGCTTTTCGTTATGATACAAATGACTAATAACGGGAGGAGAAACATTCGATGCTACTTGAAAAAACAACACGCATGAACTTTCTCTTCGACTTTTATCAAGCATTATTAACAGATAAGCAACGAAGTTATATGGAGCTCTATTATTTAGATGATCACTCACTTGGAGAAATCGCTGAATCGTATGGGGTTTCACGCCAAGCTGTTTATGATAATATTCGTCGAACAGAAGCGATGCTTGAAGAATATGAAGAAAAACTATGTTTACTTGAAAAATTTCAACAACGTACACAAATGCTTGCGCAACTGACAACAGGGATTACAGAACAAAGTATGACCGTTGAAGAGCAGCTAACGCTTATAGAACAGTTGAAAGAATGGGATTAGGAGGCGAAAGCAATGGCTTTTGAAGGATTAGCGGAACGACTCCAAGGAACGATCCAAAAGATTAAAGGTAAAGGTAAAGTATCGGAGCAAGACGTTAAAGAAATGATGCGCGAAGTCCGATTTGCTTTAATCGAGGCGGATGTTAACTTAAAAGTAGTCAAAGAATTCGTTAAAAAGGTCAGTGAACGTGCTGTCGGTGTAGATGTTATGCAAAGCTTAACACCAGGTCAGCAAGTTATTAAAATCGTACAAGAAGAATTAACAGAATTAATGGGTGGCGAGCAAAGCCCAATTAAATTTAATACAAAGCCACCAACTGTTATTATGATGGTCGGCTTACAAGGTGCAGGTAAAACGACAACTACTGGTAAATTGGCAAATGTGTTACGTAAAAAATATAATCGTAAGCCATTACTTGTTGCTGCAGATGTTTATCGTCCAGCGGCTGTTCAGCAGTTACAAACATTAGGAAAGCAGTTATCCCTACCTGTTTTTGCGTTAGGAACCGATGTATCTCCAGTAGAAATTGCACGTCAGGCAATTGAATTGGCAAAAGAAGAACATCATGATGTCGTTATTATCGATACAGCTGGTCGCTTGCACATCGATGAAGATTTAATGCAAGAATTAAAAGATATTCGTGCGTTAAAAGAGCCGGATGAAGTATTCCTAGTTGTAGATGCTATGACAGGTCAGGATGCTGTCAACGTGGCAGAAAGCTTTAATGAAGCGGTCGGTATTACTGGAGTTGTTTTAACAAAGCTCGATGGTGATACACGTGGTGGTGCGGCGCTATCAATTCGTTCCGTTACACAGAAGCCCATAAAGTTTGTCGGTATGGGTGAGAAGATGGATGCGCTAGAACCTTTCCATCCAGAGCGTATGGCGTCTCGTATATTAGGAATGGGTGACGTTTTATCACTTATTGAAAAGGCTCAGGCAAATGTTGACGAAGCAAAGGCTAAAGAACTAGAGGAAAAATTTAAATCCCAGACCTTTACGTTTGATGATTTCGTTGAACAATTGCAACAAGTAAAGAAAATGGGTCCTCTTGACGAAATTTTGAAAATGTTACCAGGTGCCGGCAAAATCAAAGGCTTAGACAATGTTAAAGTTGATGATAAGCAAATGGGTCGCGTAGAAGCGATTATTTATTCGATGACACCTGCTGAAAAGACGAATCCAGAAATTATTAACGGTAGCCGTAAAAAGCGTATAGCGAAGGGTTCTGGGACATCAATTCAAGAGGTAAATCGTCTATTGAAGCAATTTGAAGAAATGAAAAAAATGATGAAGCAAATGACAGGCATGGCGAGTGGCAAAGGAAAGAAAAAGATGAAACTACCAGGCTTCGATTCATTGTTTAAATAATATTTTATAGGTGTTAAGAAAAAACACTTTACAAACAACCTAAACATTGATAATATACTATCTTGTGTGAAACTTATTCGGAGGTGCTATTAAAATGGCAGTTAAAATTCGCTTAAAACGTATGGGAGCTAAAAAATCTCCTTTCTATCGTATCGTAGTTGCAGACGCTCGTTCACCACGTGACGGTCGTTCAATCGAAACAGTTGGTACTTACAACCCACTAACTAAACCAGCTACTGTAAACATCGATGAAGAGAAAGCTCTTAAATGGTTAGCTGACGGTGCAAAACCATCAGATACAGTACGTAACTTGTTCTCAGAACAAGGTATCATGGAAAAATTCCATAACCAAAAATTCAGTAAATAATCGGGGGCGACGTCTTTGAAGCAGCTGATTGAAGCAATCGTTTTACCGTTAGTCGATTATCCAGAAGAAGTTCGTATAGAGACGGATGAAAATGCAAATCGAATTGTTTATAAACTTTTTGTTCATCCAGAGGATCGAGGGAAAGTCATAGGCAAGCAAGGGCGAGTAGCGAAAGCGATTCGTACAATTGTTTATTCAGCGGCGGGTAGTCACCATCAAAAAAAGACCTACGTCGATATATTGGATTGATAGAAAAGATTTTCACGCTCTTTTACATGCAACAAGCACAGGAGAGTCCTGATAGGTATGTTTACATGCGCTTAGGGGTTCGAAGTGGCTTTGAGGTAGAGCGTAAAATCTGGACTAAAAGGAAGGAGCTTGCCAGTTCCTTCCTTTTTTCATTATCGTAATTACATTGAGAGGTAATTGAACATAATGACATTGAGGAAGACTGGTCAACGTCTTAGCTATAACACCGTCCACCAAAGGTTAATCTGCTTCTTTAGAGGAAAGTGAGAGAATTGAAGGGGATAGGTGTGTTTTAGCATTTTTGATACGAGGTGAGATTTTAAATGGAATGGTTTAATGTAGGTCGTATTGTCAATACGCACGGTATTCGAGGTGAAGTGCGTATATTATCAACAACAGATTTCGAGGAAGAACGCTTCGCAGTAGGAATGAAGCTTGCGGCGTTTAAAAAAGACGATAAAAAGCCAACATGGGTAACAATTGAATCGATGCGTCGTCATAAAAACTTTATTTTGTTAACCTTTGAGGGAATGAATAACATCAACTTGGTTGAGCCTTTCAAAGAAGGAATGCTCAAAATTACGAAAGATCAAATGACTGATGATTTATTAGAGGAAAATGAATATTTCTTCCACGAAATAATTGGCTGTACAATTGTATCTGAAGAAGGCGAAACAATCGGAGCAATTACCGATATTCTTCAAACAGGTGCTAACGATGTATGGGTAGTTAAGGGCGCTAAAAAAGAGCATTACATCCCGTATATCGAGGACATCGTCAAGGAAATTGATATTAATGAGAAGAAAATTGTGATCCATGTAATGGAAGGCCTGTTATGATGAATATTCATGTGTTAAGTTTATTTCCTGATATGTTTACAGGCGTCTTTGGTGCATCGATATTAAAGAAAGCGCAAGAAAAAGGTGCTGTAAAGATAGAAGTAACTGATATCCGTGGATTTTCGGGTAATAAGCATAATCAAGTAGACGATTATCCGTATGGTGGTGGTGCGGGAATGGTGTTAAAACCAGAGCCGATGTTTAGCGCTGTCGAGGCCATTACTGAAGGGAAAAATCCACGTATCATTTTGATGTGTCCACAAGGTGAGCGCTTTACTCAAAAAAAAGCCGAAGAGCTAGCGCAGGAAAACGACCTAGTATTTTTATGTGGCCATTACGAAGGTTATGATGAACGCATTCGTCAGCATCTTGTCACAGATGAGATTTCAATTGGAGATTTCGTATTAACTGGTGGAGAGCTGGGGGCTATGACGGTTATAGACAGCGTTGTACGACTTCTGCCGGGGGTTTTAGGCCAAGAGGATTCTCACATACAAGATTCGTTCTCAACAGGTCTTCTAGAGCACCCACATTATACACGTCCTGCTGAATTTCGCGGAATGAAAGTACCTGATATTTTACTATCTGGCAATCACGCAAAGATTGAACAATGGCGTGAGGAAGAATCCCTGAAAAGAACATTTGAGCGTCGTCCGGATTTACTCGAGAATTATCCATTAACAGATAAGCAAAAATTGTATTTAGAAAAACTTAAAAACAACAATAAAGATGCTTGATTGCTATCTATATTTATGATAACATCTAATCTGTACTTCTATGTGAAGTACTGAATTACGGTGTTCCGCTGTGGCATAGATTGCGTGCAAGAGCATCTGTCTAAGGAGAGAAAACAATGTCAAACATTATTACAGAAATTACAAAAGCTCAGCTTCGCACTGATCTACCATCTTTCCGTCCTGGTGATACTGTTAAGGTACACGTGAAAGTAGTAGAGGGTACTCGTGAACGTATCCAAGTATACGAAGGTGTAGTAATTAAACGTCGTGGTGGCGGTATTAGCGAAACTTTCACAGTTCGTAAAATTTCTTATGGTGTAGGTGTTGAACGTACATTCCCTGTACACACACCAAAAATCGCTAACTTAGAAGTTGTACGTCGTGGTAAAGTACGTCGTGCTAAACTTTACTACCTACGTAACCTACGTGGTAAAGCTGCTCGTATTAAAGAAATTCGATAATTATGACTTAAAAGTGAGGGGCTTGTGTAACAAGCCCCTTTTCTTTTTGCTTGTCATCTTAAATAGCTATCAACTAAAATGAGGATAGACAAGGGGGGCAAATCTCGATGGAAAAACAGGTAAAGGAAAAGAATGAACTATGGGAATGGACAAAGGCACTTCTAATTGCATTTGCGATTGCAGCGATTATTCGTTATTTTTTATTTACACCCATTGCAGTAGATGGCCAATCCATGATGCCAACCCTTGAAAATGGCGACCGTATGATTGTGAATAAAATTGGTTATAAAATAGGTGAACCAAAACGCTTTGATATTGTTGTATTCCATGCTCCTGAGAAGAAAAACTATATTAAACGTGTTATTGGGCTACCAGGAGAGACTTTGGAATATAAAAATGATCAATTATACATTAACGGTGAACCGATAGACGAGCCCTATTTAGATGACTACAAATCAAAAATTACAGAAGGCACTTTAACAGAGGATTTTACATTAAAAGATATTGATGTAAACCTAGATGTAATTCCAGAAGGCTGTGTTTTCGTAATGGGAGATAATCGTCGATACAGTAAGGATAGTCGTATTATTGGAGTTGTCGATCAGAAAGAGATTATTGGTAATACAAGTCTGATTTTCTGGCCGTTTAGTGATATTAAAATTGTAAAGTAGTTCTTGAAAGGGAGGGTTAACACTCCCTTTTTCTTTTAGTTTAGGAGGTATAGATATGACTATACAATGGTTTCCAGGGCATATGGCAAAGGCCCGAAGAGAAGTAACAGAAAAATTAAAGCTCGTTGATATTATATTTGAATTAATAGATGCACGTTTACCTCTATCTTCCCGAAATCCGATGATAGATGAAGTGATTAATCAAAAACCACGTCTCCTTATCTTAAATAAATCAGATATGGCAGATGAACAAGAAACACGTAAGTGGGTTGAGTACTTTGCACAACGGGGCCATAAGGCAGTAGCGATTAATTCTCTTGAAGGCAAAGGATTACAGCAGGTTACAAAGGCTGCTCAAGAAATATTAAAAGAAAAATTTGACCGTATGAAGGCACGCGGGATGAAACCAAGAGCCATTCGTGCAATGATTGTTGGAATTCCAAACGTAGGGAAATCGACGCTAATTAATCGACTAGTAAAGAAAAATATAGCAAAAACAGGAAATACTCCAGGGGTGACTAAGGCTCAGCAATGGATAAAGGTTGGTAAAGAGCTTGAATTACTCGATACGCCAGGTATTTTATGGCCGAAGTTTGAAGATCAAGAAGTAGGATACAAATTAGCCTTAACAGGTGCTATAAAGGATACTATAACTAATATGGAGGATTTAGCTGTATATGGTCTACGCTTTTTATCCACTCATTATCCAGCACGAATGGAAGAACGCTATGGATTCCAGTTTATCCATGAAGATTTAGTTGATACCTTCGATCATATCGGTAAACTTCGTCGTGTTTTCGGTCCTGGAGGAGAAATTGATTATGATCAAGTAGCTCAACTAATCGTTCGAGATATTCGTGGGTCACAATTAGGCAAACTAACATTTGACTTTGTCGACGAACAACTTGAAAAAGAAACAGAGCAGTAATAAAGAAAACTGTCATACTCACGCCATAAATCGTGAGCATGACAGTTTTTCTTTTAGGAATACTTCTTCTTGCCGATAAATGACATAGAACGAAAAAAAGAAGCAATAAATATTTTTGAATCAATTCGGAGATTTTCAATATAACATAGGATTGATTTCCGTTCCGACTGGGCGCTTTCCAGGGTCGTTCAGCCTTCACTCCAACCAATATATGTGCAATGAATACCATTAAATGTAATTTTAAATTTTAGTGTGATTCAAAACCTGTTCTTTATAAAAAAGTATTGTTAGTATAAAAGCATATGGAGCAAAGTGTGAGCGACGAGGAGGTTCAGATCACACAAGCGCGGAAAACTTTCTCCTGAAATGAATGTACATTCAAGTACATATTTTGGTGATGAGCCATTTATATAAAAAGGGATATATATTGGGAGAGATGCCAAAGCGTTAAGGCGAATCCTCAGCTCTCTAACAAAAAACTGATAAACTACTTGAAAGAAGCATCGTGGAAACGTATTAGAACGAAAGATTAGCTATTAACTGTTAAGAACCAAAAGGGAGCAAATATATGAAAACGATTAAAGAAATTACAACAGCATTGAAGGAAGCGGAGGAATGGCAGGACTGGATGACAGGAATAGCAACTGATGAACGTGCAGGTGTGCAAAAGGCTTGGCAAAGTTGGAAAAAGCGTCAAGAAAAAAAACAACAGCTACTACAAGAACATCAAGCGAAAGTCGATTTCGATCTAAGCTACGGAGGAGAAGATACCTTAATTGCAGGGGTAGATGAAGCAGGGCGTGGACCGTTAGCAGGACCAGTAGTAACAGCTGCTGTTATTTTACCTGCAAACTGTGAGGCTCTAATCGGATTAAATGATTCAAAACAATTATCAAAGGATAAACGTAATGCCTATGCCGTTTTAATAAAAGAGCATGCATTAAGTTATTTTATCCATTTTCAACCAGCACAACAAATTGATGAATTAAATATTTACGAAGCGACAAAGCAATCGATGAAGACAAGTGTAGAATCGTTATCTATTAAACCTAATTATGTACTAGTTGATGCTATGACGCTGCCAATCTCTATTCCGCAGGATTCAATAATTAAAGGGGATGCTAAAAGCTTAGCTATTGCAGCTGCTTCAATATTGGCGAAAACGGCCCGAGACGATTATATGGATCAATTGGACAAAGAGTTCCCTATGTATGGTTTTGCTCAACATGCAGGGTATGGTACAAAGCAGCATTTAAAAGCACTTGAAGAATTCGGTCCAACCATCCATCATCGTAAGTCGTTTGAGCCAATAAAATCAATGCTTTAAGGCATTTTGAAAACATAATAGCATACAAAAAAATAAAAGGCAGATCACCAAAAGTTAGGAAGGATATTTGCTATAACGTATATTATGTGGATAAGTTGATTGGACGGAGACTGGGCGACTCCTTGGGGATCAGCAATAGAGGAACGAAAGCTAAGAGCATCATGTCCTGTGATAACGCCTTCGTGACCAACATCCTGCTGTTGCTGTCGCTTCGTTGCACTACGCTTTCGCACAGAATGCCCCCCTTTTGCTGCCGCTACGTTAGCACTTCGCTTTCGCGCAAAAAACACCTGTTGCCCCAAGCTGCTCATCAGACACCTCCAGGAAGCTCTGCTCTGCGCGAAAGCGAAGCGGAAATCAACTCTACGCTATGGTGATGAGCCAAATAAAAATAGAAGCCAATTACGCCAAGGAGTAATTGATGAAAGGAGTATGTATATGACAGCCACATCTTTTAATCCGATTCAAATGCAACAAACTGCTTTAACCTCAAATAATCAGCCACTTACTTTAAAACAAGGACAAGTATTTCAAGGAACAATTAAACAATTATATCCAGATCAAATGGCAGAAATACAAGTTGGTCATCAGAAGTTTATTGCTAAACTTGAAGTTCCGCTAAAAGCAGGTGATGCCCATTTCTTTCAAGTAACTGGTACAAGCCCACAAACAGAAGTAAAAGTTGTTACGGGTCCTATGGCGCAAACGGCTTCCCAAAGCCAACAAATCAATCAGTTACTGGAATCAATGAATTTGCCAAAAACAGCTGAAATGCAGCAACTTCTAGCTCATTTTATGAAGGAGCAGCTACCGATTTCAAAAGAGCAGCTAATGCAAGCAGAAATGTGGTTAAAGGCATTACCAGAGGGTGTTACTAAAATGGATGCCCTGCAAGCCATTCAAAAAATGGTAGAGCTTAAAATGCCAATGACAAATGATGTTTTTCAAGCTCTTATTAATGGACAAAAAACTACAGGCATGACTTCCGTAATGGAGAACTTTACACAACTTTTAGCTAAGGATATAGCTTTACCCGAAAACCTTAAACAAAATCTAATGCAACAGGTACAGGTAATTGCAAAGCCCTTTGAAGTAGAAACTGGTGGTTTAGTACTCGCTAAGTCTATACAAATATTAACTAATAATGCGGCTTCTATGAGTGAAAAGATTCAAGCCATGAATATCTTAAAGGAGGCAGGCATACTACCTCAGCAGGCAACCTTGCAAAACTGGTCAAGTCTCAGCGCTTTAAAGTCTATTCAACCAAATCAGCTTCAACAGGCTGGACAAGTTATTCAAACGATTCTAACGGCACAACCTGACAATACAAGTCAGCTTGTCGATCAGCTTAAATTATGGACAGCAAATCAAAGTTTGTTAACGAATGAACAAAAGCAGCAAATAAATCAATTTATCGATAGATTTAATAAGCTACCAGCAACTAAACAAACTCTAGAGATTTTTGCAAAACAGATGCAAGAACAACTTATAAAAGCATTTGCAGCAAATTCCTCGGAGCGACTATTTACACAAGACGCCAATGCTCTTTCAGTAAAGGACCATTTATTATCTCTTTTAAAGCATGAAGCCACTACTCCACTACAAAACGAAGCATTCATGCGAAATCTCATGAAAAATAGTGTTGAATCCCCGCAATCAATGATTCAGCAGATTGTTACGCAAGCGGATGCTCATGTGCAAAATTCTATGAACAATAAAGCAATGGAACATGCACTTAAAACGGTATTAAAAAATCTGGGGGTTAGCTATGAAGCGGCATTAAGTAATAAGTCCGCAGATTTACAGCAGATTGCACATCAATTAAAACCACAGCTGCATACATTATTGCAGGAAACACATGTTACTCCGCAGTTGAAGGAAGCTGCGGAAATGTTAATGGCACGTATGAACGGCATGCAGCTAGCATCAGGAGAGAATGGCCATCAGCACCAGCTTATTATGCAAGTACCATTGGAATTCTTCGGCAAGAAAATGGATGCAACATTACAGTGGAATGGACGCATGAAGGAAGATGGTAAAATTGATGCCAATTATGCGCGAATATTATTTTATTTACAAATGGAATCTATGAAAGAGACGGTTATTGATATGCAAGTTCAAAATCGTGTAGTTTCTGTGACAGTATTTAATGAAAATAATGATATTATTCCGCTTGCAGAACCTCTAAAAGCAGTCTTAAAAAAAGGATTAGCTGAAAAAGAGTATCAACTTTCAGGAGTTTTTATTAAACAATTTGAAAAAGCCCAACCTGAAAAAACCCCTGTAGTAGAACAGCAGGAGGAACATAGTGGGGTGGATTTACGCATATGAGTGAAGAAAAATTTACTCGAAAAGAGGCTATCGCTCTCACGTATAAGTTAGGACGTTTTGATAGTCCAACGGTAGTAGCAAAAGGAAAAGGGAAAATAGCAGAAAATATATTAGCACGCGCGAATGAGCACGATGTCCCGATTTATGAGGATCCTAACCTTGTTCAATTACTTGGACAATTAGATTTAAATGAGTCCATTCCAGAAGAATTGTACGAAGCCGTCGCTGAGGTTTTTGCATTTATTTATCGATTAGATCAACAACATGCGCAAAAATAAAGAAAAGATAGAGAATTCTGATTTTCACAAAACTCTGTTTTAGTACACTAAGTAGAATAAAACGTCATATTAAAAGATAAAAAATGAATAAAAGACAAAGTGTAGACTTTATCAGAATCTTTAGTTAGAATAGATTATGTTAGTAAAACAATTTTATGCAAATGTTTGATGGGAGGATGTATTATGAATATCCATGAATATCAAGGGAAAGAGATTCTTAGAAAATATGGTGTAGCTGTACCGAACGGAAAAGTTGCTTTTTCCCCTGATGAAGCTGTGAAAGTAGCGAAGGAACTTGGCTCTAATGTGACAGTAGTCAAGGCGCAAATTCATGCAGGTGGACGCGGTAAAGCGGGTGGGGTAAAAATCGCCAAAAACCTTGACGAAGTGCGTACATACGCAAAAGAATTATTAGGTAAAATTTTAGTGACTCATCAAACAGGTCCTGAAGGAAAAGAAGTAAAA
The DNA here is from genome assembly GCF_050279145.1 of Lysinibacillus sp. NPDC094177. Lineage (NCBI taxonomy): Bacteria > Bacillati > Bacillota > Bacilli > Caryophanales > Bacillaceae > Lysinibacillus > Lysinibacillus sp. NPDC094177. The sequence continues at coordinate 324,139 of NZ_JBNNTW010000002.1, forward strand.
CGCTTATATATTGAAGAGGGTTCTGATATTCAAAAAGAATACTATTTAAGTTTAGTATTAGACCGCGCAACATCCCGTGTAACGATGATGGGATCTGAAGAGGGCGGTATGGATATTGAAGAAGTAGCGGAATCACATCCTGAAAAAATCTTCAAAGAAGTTGTGGATCCTGTTGTTGGGTTAACAGCTTTCCAGGCACGTCGCATGGCGTTCAATATGAATATTCCAGCTAACCTAGTAGGGAAAGCTGTTAAATTAATGTTAGGCTTGTATCAAGCATTTATCGACAAAGATGCTTCTATTGTAGAAATTAATCCACTTGTTGTAACTGGACAAGGAGAGGTTATGGCATTAGATGCTAAATTTAATTTCGATGCAAATGCGTTGTATCGTCATAAAGATATTGTCGAATTACGTGATTTTGATGAAGAAGATGCAAAGGAAATCGAAGCGTCAAAATATGACCTTAGCTATATTTCACTAGATGGTAACATTGGCTGTATGGTTAATGGAGCTGGTCTTGCGATGGCCACAATGGACACAATTAGCTATTATGGCGGAAGCCCTGCTAACTTCTTAGATGTAGGTGGCGGTGCAACGGCTGAAAAAGTAACAGAAGCTTTCAAAATTATCCTTTCTGATCCACATGTAAAAGGCATTTTCGTAAACATTTTTGGCGGAATTATGAAGTGTAACATTATTGCTGAGGGTGTTGTAACAGCTGCCAAAGAAATTGGCTTAGCTGTGCCGTTAGTTGTACGTTTAGAAGGTACAAATGTAGAACTTGGAAAAGAGATTTTAAATGCATCTGGTTTAAACATCGTTGCAGCGGATTCAATGGCTGACGGTGCACAAAAAATTGTGGGACTAGTAGGCTAAGGAAGGCAGGGAGAACAATGGCTGTATTTATTAATAAAGATACGAAGGTAATTGTACAAGGGATTACAGGCGAAACAGCGCTTTTCCATACGAAGCAAATGCTTGAGTATGGTACTAAAATTGTAGCTGGAGTAACACCAGGTAAAGGCGGTCTTGAAATCGAAGGAGTGCCTGTGTTCAATACTGTTATGGAAGCTGTAGCTGCAACAGGTGCGACAACTTCAGTTATTTATGTACCAGCTCCATTCGCAGCAGACGCTATTTTAGAGGCTGTTGATGCTGAATTAGAATTAACAATCTGTATTACTGAGCATATTCCTGTTCTTGATATGGTTAAGGTTAAACGTTATATGGAAGGTAAAAACACACGTCTAGTAGGTCCAAACTGTCCAGGTGTTATTACTGCAGATGAATGTAAGATTGGTATTATGCCTGGTTATATCCATACGAAAGGGCATGTAGGAGTTGTTTCTCGCTCTGGTACGTTAACATATGAAGCCGTACACCAATTAACACAAGCTGGTATTGGTCAAACTACAGCTGTAGGTATCGGTGGAGACCCAGTAAATGGTACAAACTTTATCGATGTTTTGGAAGCGTTCAACAACGATCCAGAAACATATGCGGTTGTTATGATTGGAGAAATTGGTGGTACAGCTGAAGAAGAAGCGGCTGAGTGGATTAAAGCGAATATGACGAAACCTGTCGTTGGCTTTATCGGAGGACAAACAGCGCCTCCAGGTAAACGTATGGGTCACGCTGGTGCTATCATTTCTGGTGGTAAAGGAACGGCCGCAGAGAAAATTAAGGCAATGAATGCTGCTGGTATTGAAGTAGCGGAAACGCCATCTGTCATTGGCGATACGCTAATTAAAGTAATAAAAGAAAAAGGGCTATACGAAAAGTGTAAAACCCATTAAAATGGAAGATGTAGCACATTGTGGCTACATCTTTTCTTTTTCCTTATTTAGACGCTGCTTAACATGGTTCTAATGAAATTTTGTTCAAGAGATGAAATTTCTAACTTCCTACTTACCTATTTTAAAAGGACCCTTCCTAAAAAAGCTGTGTCATATTGTTTATTGTTGTGAAAATTAAAAATGCGGTCATTTAATTTCTTCTATTAAAAGGAGGTTTTTAAATGATTTTTTCAGTCGATACACAGAGATTACTAGCTTTACATTATATTTACCCTTTACCACTTCAAAAACTTCAGCAATTATTGTCCCCGGTGGATATATTAAGTTATTTTGAAGAAGCGCCCCCCTATGAGATTGCAAAAGCCCTGCAAATATCATCGCGCAGTGCATTGGAAATATCCAGGAAATTCCGACAAGTTATGACATTGTCGTTTGAAGAAGCCTACGAACGGGCCGATATTTCCCCTATACCTTTTCACCATCCTTTTTACCCGGCGCAATTATTTGAAATATCCAGTCCACCTACTGTATTGTATGTGAAAGGTCGGTATTCTTTATTAACGAACGAAAAACAAGTAGCCATTATAGGCTCTAGAAAGGCTACAGCTTATACAAAGACTGCGATGGACCTAATCGTTCCACCTCTTGTTGAACACGGATATACAATTGTTAGCGGGCTTGCAAGAGGGGCAGATACTATAGCTCATGAGACTACCATAAAAGTTGGTGGTTCCACGATTGCAGTGCTTGGTCACGGGTTTAATTATATATACCCTAAAGAAAACCAGTCTCTCGCTGAGCATATGGCGGAGCATCAGTTACTTGTCACAGAGTATCCTCCATATATGAAGCCTGAGAAATGGCATTTTCCAATGCGTAACCGAATAATTAGTGGGTTGTCCAGAGCTTTAGTTGTAACCGAAGCAGCATTAAGAAGTGGAACGCTTATTACAACAGAGTATGCATTAGAGCAAGGAAAAGATGTATTTGTTGTACCTGGTCCAATTAATGCGGAGCAATCAAAAGGTACAAATAAACTACTAATAGAGGGAGCCATTCCAGTGTGCAATGGTCACGAAATCGTTGAAACACTTGCTCTCTTTTCTAACAAAAATTGAAAAAAAGTTGCATTATCTTAAAATCTGTTATACATTTTGCAACAGGTAACTTAAAAAATTAGCAATAGACCTCGCTAAGGGGGAGACATAGATGGCGGATTATTTAGTGATTGTAGAATCACCAGCGAAAGCAAAAACAATTGAACGATATTTAGGAAAAAAATATAAAGTAAAGGCGTCTATCGGGCATGTTCGTGATTTACCACGTAGCCAAATGGGCGTTAGTCCTGAAAATAATTATGAACCTAAATATATTACGATTCGTGGTAAAGGGCCTGTTTTACAGGACTTAAAGTCTGCGGCTAAAAAAGTGAAGAAAGTCTTTCTAGCGGCCGATCCAGACCGCGAGGGAGAAGCGATTGCTTGGCACCTTGCGACTGCGTTAAATATTGATATTCATTCAGATTGTCGTGTCGTTTTTAATGAAATTACAAAAGATGCGATTTTAGAATCCTTTAAAAATCCACGTCCTATTAATATGGATTTAGTAGATGCACAGCAAACACGTCGTATATTGGATAGACTTGTTGGTTATAACATTAGTCCGATTCTTTGGAAAAAGGTTAAAAAGGGATTATCAGCAGGACGAGTACAATCTGTAGCACTACGCATGATTATTGATCGTGAAAATGAAATTAAAAACTTCCAACCAGAAGAATATTGGACAATTGAAGGTTCTTTTGAAAAAGGTAAGAAAACGTTCGATGCGCTTTATTATGGTGATGGCAAAGAAAAAATTAAATTAACAAATGAAGAACAAGTAAAATCTATATTAAAAAATGTTAAAGGTACAAGCTTTGAGGTTGTCAATGTATCTAAGAAAGAACGTAAACGAAATGCAGCACCTGCTTTTACAACATCTTCTTTACAGCAAGAGGCCGCACGTAAGTTGAATTTCCGTGCTAAGAAAACGATGATGCTTGCGCAACAATTATATGAAGGTATTGATATTGGTAAAAAAGAGGGGACAGTCGGTTTAATCACGTATATGCGTACCGATTCTACACGTATTTCGGATACAGCAAAAACAGAGGCAATTGCCTACATTGAATCCAAATACGGCAAAGAATTCATCTCCACAGAGACGAAGCAGGCTAAAAAAGCATCAAATGCACAAGATGCCCATGAGGCTATTCGTCCAACTAGTACGATGCGAACTCCAGAGGAATTAAAAGCAGTGCTTAGTCGCGACCAATTGCGCTTATATCGTTTAATTTGGGAGCGCTTTATCGCGAGCCAGATGGCGCCGGCTGTACTTGATACAGTTGCTGTTGATCTACAAAATGGTGATGTTTTATTCCGTGCAAACGGCTCACAAGTTAAATTTGCGGGCTTTATGAAGCTATATATTGAGGGTACAGATGATCAAACAGAAGAAACAACCAAGCTTCTACCTGAAATGGAAGTTGGCGATCAAGTAAAATCTCTTGAAATTGAACCAAAGCAACATTTTACTCAGCCACCACCACGTTATTCAGAGGCGCGTCTTGTGAAAACAATGGAAGAGTTAGGTATAGGGCGCCCGTCCACATATGCACCGACCCTCGATACAATTCAGCGCCGTGGCTATGTCGTATTAGATGCAAAGCGATTTATGCCGACAGAGCTAGGAGAAATCGTGCATCAACTCGTACTTGAGTTTTTCCCTGATATCATAAATATCGAATTCACAGCACAAATGGAGCAAGATTTGGATCATATTGAAGAAGGCGATCGTCAGTGGAAAGAAGTTGTACATGAGTTTTATAAGGATTTTGAGGTCCATGTAAAATATGCAGATGAGGCTATGGAAAAGGTTGTTATAAAAGATGAACCGGCTGGCGAGGATTGTGAGCTTTGTGGATCACCGATGGTTTATAAGCTTGGACGATATGGGAAATTTATGGCTTGTTCAAACTTCCCAGATTGCCGTAATACAAAAGCTATTATGAAACCTATTGGCGTGAAATGTCCTTCCTGTGAAACAGGCGAAATTGTAGAAAGAAAGAGTAAAACAAAGCGTTTATTCTATGGTTGCAATCAGTACCCTGAGTGTGAATTTGTTTCTTGGGACAAGCCAATTAGTAGACCATGTCCGAAATGTAGTTCATTATTAGTAGAGAAAAAAATAAAAAAAGGTGTGCAAATTCAGTGTACGAAATGTGACTATGAAGAGACACCTACACAATGATAGAAAGATGGTAAGAACATGACTGAACAAGTAGTAAATGTAATAGGCGCAGGTCTTGCAGGTAGTGAGGCTGCTTGGCAAATTGCTAAACGTGGTGTGAAAGTTAAACTTTATGAAATGCGTCCAGTGAAGCAAACTCCGGCTCACCATACTGATAAATTTGCAGAGCTTGTTTGTTCGAACTCACTACGCGCAAATGGATTAACAAATGCCGTAGGTGTGATTAAAGAAGAAATGCGTATTTTTGATTCTGTTATTATGAAAGCAGCAGATGCATGTTCAGTTCCAGCAGGCGGTGCCTTAGCAGTAGATCGCCATGAATTTGCAGGTTATGTGACTGACGCAGTGAAAAATCACCCTCTTGTGGAAGTAATTCATGAAGAAGTCACTGAAATTCCAGAAGGCATTACTGTGATTGCCACAGGACCACTAACATCGAAAGCGTTAGCTGAAAAAATTCAGGGCTTAACAGGATTAGACTATCTATATTTCTATGATGCAGCAGCACCAATTATTGAAAAAGATAGCATTGATATGGAAAAGGTTTATTTAAAATCTCGTTACGATAAAGGGGAAGCGGCTTATTTAAACTGTCCTATGACAAAGGAAGAATTTGATCGTTTCCGTCAAGCTTTAATTGAAGCGGAGGTTGTGCCCTTAAAAGAATTTGAAAAGGAAATTTACTTTGAGGGCTGTATGCCTATCGAAGTAATGGCTGCTCGCGGGGAGAAAACAATGTTATTTGGACCGATGAAGCCGGTTGGTCTAGAAGATCCAAAAACAGGGAAACGACCATATTCTGTAGTTCAATTACGTCAAGATGATGCAGCAGGAACTCTTTACAATATCGTTGGCTTCCAAACACATTTAAAATGGGGACCACAAAAAGAAGTATTGCAATTAATTCCGGGATTAGAGAATGTTGAAATCGTTCGTTATGGAGTAATGCATAGAAATACGTTCATTAATTCGCCAAAGGTTCTAGAGAAAACTTATCAGCTTCGTGAGCAAAAAAATATTTTCTTTGCTGGCCAAATGACAGGTGTCGAAGGATATGTTGAATCTGCTGGTAGTGGATTGATTGCTGGTATTAATGCAGCTCGATTCGTATTAGGACAAGAACCAATTATCTTCCCATTTGAAACGGCGTTAGGAAGTATGGCGCGTTATATAACAGAAGCACAATCGAAAAACTTCCAGCCAATGAACGTCAACTTCGGAATTTTCCCAGAACTACCGCCAGGTCGTCGTTCAAAACCAGAGCGCGCAGAGATGCATGCTACACGCGCAATAAGCGCAATTCGTAATTTTGTGAATTCACAAACAATTTAATTGCAAAAAGCCTCTAAAAGTTGATATACTCTTAGAGGCTTTTTCTTTTTTGTATAAAAAATGCTAATTTACACGTATTTTATTATTTTGTATGAAGATTTTCTCAAAATATAAACATTTTCACTTGCTATATGATGAAGATAGGTATAGTGTCAGTATGTATGTTTATCTTCATTAACGATACCCAAAGTGACAAACTAAAGGGGATAAACAAAATAGTACATTCTTTTAATGGCAAGTGTAAGTAATTTGGGCTCATTACCCAACGTTGAGGATGACATTTGTTAGAACATATGCCATGTATATAAATTGATTGGAGTGCTGGCTGAGGGACTCCTTGGGAAATAGCGTCATAGATTAGACCTTGGAGAGAGCAAGTAGAAGAACGGAGGCTAAATGCATCACGTTCTGATTACCCCTTCGTGACCAACATCATTTGGCCCAAGCGGCTCATCGGACGCCCTACAGGAAAGCGCCTAGTCAGAACGGAAATCAACCCCACGTTATGGTGATAGGCCGTAATTTGAGAAGGTTATCAATAATTCGTTGGTGGTGAATCCTTAAATGTTAGTTTCGTCCCAAGAAGCACTTGAACAGTTCATGCTTTACATCCAGGTTGAAAAAAACTTCTCTGTTCATACGGTGCGAGAATATGAATCGGATTTACTAGATTTCTTAGCATTTTTGCAGTCGGAAGGCGTAAATGATTTAGCTAGTGTTGAGTATATACATGCACGTCTTTATGTAACGAAGTTGTACGATGAAAAGAGAGCAAGATCATCTGTATCAAGGAAAATCTCCTCAATACGCTCCTTCTTTCGCTTTCTAAATAGACAGTACGGATTAGATGATGGGGCGTTTCGATCACTTTATCATCCAAAAAAAGAATCACGCTTACCTAGTTTTTTCTACGAAGAGGAATTGAAGCAGCTATTTGATGCAAATGTTGGCGATGATTTGAAATCATTAAGAAATACGGCTATATTAGAGCTGTTATACGCAACAGGTATTCGTGTAAGCGAGCTCACCTCAATTCAAGTAGAAGATGTTGATTTCCATTATTCAATTATTAGGGTAATGGGGAAAGGGCGAAAAGAACGAATTATTCCATTCGGGCAATTTGCGAGCTTAGCTATGCAGGAATACATAGAACAAGCTCGTCCACGATTGATGAAAAAAACAAGTCATCAGCAATTGTTTGTCAACATGCGCGGTGGGGAACTTACTCCTCGAGGTGTACGTCATATTTTAACTGAAATGATTGACAAGGCCTCGCTCCATACGAAAATATATCCACATATGCTTCGCCATACTTTTGCCACACATTTATTGAATAATGGCGCAGATTTACGTACGGTGCAGGAGTTATTAGGCCACGCTCATTTAACTTCTACACAAGTTTATACACATGTGACAAAAGAGCATCTTCGTCAAACATATATGAATGCTCATCCAAGGGCATAATAGAGCTAAGGAGGAAGGCAAATGGGACAAATTCATGCGACAACGATATTTGCAGTTCATCATAATGGAGGTTGCGCTATGGCAGGTGATGGTCAAGTAACCCTAGGGAATGCGGTTGTAATGAAGGGCACAGCAAGGAAGGTCAGACGTCTGTTTAATGGGCAGGTACTTGCTGGATTTGCAGGATCGGTTGCCGATGCTTTTACACTTTTTGAAATGTTTGAAGGAAAGTTAAATGAATACAATGGCAACTTACAACGTGCAGCAGTAGAAGTTGCCAAACAATGGCGCGGTGATAAAATGCTGCGTCAATTAGAGGCCATGCTACTTGTAATGGATAAAAGTACGCTCCTTCTTGTTTCGGGTACGGGAGAAGTAATTGAACCGGATGATGGAGTTTTGGCAATTGGTTCGGGAGGTAATTATGCATTATCAGCAGGACGTGCTCTGAAAAAATATGCGGGTGATACAATGTCTGCTCGCGAAATTGCAGAAGCAGCATTAGAAACCGCTGCTGAGATTTGTGTGTTTACGAATCATAATATTATCGTGGAGGCGCTTAACTAATGACACAAAATAATTTAACGCCAAGACAAATTACTGAGCATTTGGATCGTTATATCGTTGGACAAAATGAAGCGAAGCGAGCGGTAGCTATTGCATTACGTAATCGATATCGTCGCTCACTATTAAGTGATGAGATGAAGGCTGAAGTAATTCCGAAAAATATTTTGATGATTGGACCTACAGGTGTCGGAAAAACTGAAATTGCCAGAAGAATTGCAAAGCTAACGAATGCACCATTTGTGAAAGTAGAAGCAACGAAGTTTACAGAAGTAGGGTACGTTGGACGTGACGTAGAGTCAATGGTACGTGATGTAGTAGAAGCTTCTCATCGTCTTGTAAAAGAAGAGATGATGGAGTCTGTGAAGGACCAAGCGGAAGAATTAGCAAACGAAGCTATAGTTAAACTATTGGTTCCTTCCTTACGAAAAAAACAGTCCATGCAAAATCCATTTGAAATGTTATTTGGTGGGAAAGAACAGCAAGGCAATGACGATTCCTCAGAAGAAACTGAAGTACGCTCCAAACGTGCGCAAATCGCTATCGATTTACGTAACGGTAAATTAGAAAATGAATGGGTTACAGTTGAAGTAACGGAACAAAATCCTTCTATTTTTGATGCGTTACAAGGAACGGGCATGGATATGTCTGCAAACAGTGGTATGCAAGATATGCTATCTAGTTTGATGCCTAAAAAGCAGAAGAAACGCCGTGTTCAAGTGAAAGATGCGCGCCGTATTTTAACAATCGAGGAAGCAAGTAAGCTCATAGATGCAGATGAAGTTGCACAAGAAGCTATTTCAAGAGCCGAACAGTCAGGTATTATTTTTATTGATGAAATTGATAAAATCGCTAGTAAGGAAGGTAACTCTTCTGCAAATGTATCACGTGAGGGTGTACAACGCGATATTCTGCCAATCGTTGAAGGCTCTACTGTAACGACGAAGTATGGTGCTGTAAAAACAGACTTTATGCTTTTCGTTGCTGCTGGAGCATTTCATATGTCAAAGCCGTCAGATTTAATTCCAGAATTGCAAGGTCGATTCCCGATTCGAGTAGAGCTTGAAAAATTAACGAAACAAGATTTTGTACGTATTTTGCAAGAGCCAGACCAATCACTTATTCTGCAATACAAAGCATTATTAGAAACAGAGGGTGTGGAAATAAGCTTTACGGAAGACGCGATTGAAAGAATTGCAGAAATTGCAACCGAGGTCAATCAGGAGACTGATAATATTGGAGCTCGACGTTTACACACAATTTTAGAACGCTTGCTGGAAGAGTTATCGTTTGAGGCTGCTGAAATTGCGCCTGCAAATATTCCGATTACAGCTGCATATGTAGATCAAAAACTTGCAGGTATAGTAAAAAACAAAGATTTGTCACAGTTTATATTGTAAGATAAGGCTGAATAGTTTCATTCAGTTGTGAAAACCTTTAGAATATTAAGTAAATACTCTTCGGATTATTTATAGGAGGAACATATAATGAATTTATTAGAAAAAACACGTAAAATTAACTCGATGCTCCAAGCATCTGCTGGTAAGCCAGTAAACTTTAAAGAAATGGCAGATACATTAGGGGATATCATAGACAGTAATGTTTATATTGTAAGCCGTAAAGGGAAGCTTTTAGGCATTTCAATTCACCAACAAATTGAAAACGAACGTATGAAAAAGATGTTCGAAGAGCGTCAATTCCCAGAAGAATATACACATAGCTTGTTTACAATTTCTGAAACTTCTTCAAACTTAGATATCAATGACGAACATACTGCTTTCCCAGTTGAAAACAAAGAGCTATTCCAAAACGCATTAACAACGATTGTTCCGATTGTTGGTGGTGGTGAGCGTCTAGGTACATTAATTCTTGCTCGTTTATCTTCACAATTTGAGGATGATGATTTAATTTTAGCTGAGTATGGTGCAACAGTAGTTGGTATGGAAATTTTACGTGAAAAATCTGAGGAAATTGAAGAAGAAGCTCGTAGCAAAGCTGTTGTACAAATGGCAATTAATTCTCTTTCATACAGTGAGTTAGAGGCAATTGAACATATCTTTGAAGAGCTTGATGGACATGAAGGCTTACTTGTTGCTTCGAAAATTGCAGACCGTGTAGGTATTACACGTTCAGTAATCGTAAACGCATTACGTAAACTAGAATCTGCAGGTGTAATTGAATCTCGTTCTTTAGGTATGAAAGGTACTTACATTAAAGTACTGAACGATAAATTCTTAAATGCATTAGCTGAGATTAAAATGAAATAATAATAAAACGTTCTTTTGGAACGGCGTAAGGCATCTGGAATAAATTTGTTCCAGATGCCTTTTTTGTGTTAAATAAAACAAAAAAATGAAATCCTTGTAAATGTTGTGCTCTGCCAGGCTTCTTGCTTTCCTGTGGGTGAGCGTTGAGCCCATTCCTCCTACGTTAGTATTGTACTTTCAAACAGAGATAAATATTATTGCTGAAATTTCGATTTTATCACTATAAATATGAGTGAGTGATATTCTAGAAAGATACGAATTAAGCAAGTGGGTTGATTGTTGTGTAGACTGAACTTCTGCTTGGGGATTACAGTGCCACAAAGGAGATCCTTGAGTGAGTCAGTCGGTGAAGGAACAAAGTCTAAAAGCATCTCGTCCTGTGGTAACGCCTTCGTGACCAACATCATTTTGGTCCGAGCGGTTCATCTGACGCCCCTGGGAGTGCGATTAGTCGGAATGGGAATTACTCTTCGTTTTGTCGAAGGGGATACTTTATTAAATATGATTTCTAAATTTCATGAGTAACATGAAGGCATCTTGAATAATTTTATTCCAAATGCCTTTTTGAACTTTTTCGTAATTCGACGAGGATTCGACGGAGTTCACGGCTGATTTACATTGCTTCAATTAAGTCAAACTATGATATAGTACTAAATAGGGGGGAGGATTCATCTATGTTTTAATTCTTTTCCTTATTTTTGATAGGTAAGTTTTTAACCCTCGTGGAGGCTATCATTATTGCTTTCTCCCTAAATTAGATTTTTAGAATATGCGCTACTATTAGTACAAATGTAAAAATCGTATGCTCCAATTGGTACTTGTTAAGACTGTCTTGAAATATCCCTCAGGAAAATCATGGGATATTTCTAGCTTGAATTGAAATAGTAAAAAGGAACTCTAATTTAGACAGTGTGTCTACTGATTATGTTGAAAAAAAGGAAAAAAACCAATATAAAATCGTAAACACTGTCGAAATAGTGTAAATTGACTAGAAAGAAGATGAATTGCCGCGAACCCAGTCAGCGCAAGGGATGCGGAAGTATTGTCCTGGTTAATTGGGAAGAAAAATAGGGCGTATATACTAGTAAAAAGTGACAAAAGACAATAGACACTACGTATCATCTTAATTACAATTGTATTATTGGATAAAATAAGAAGTACATAAAATGAGGTGAAGGTTTTGGATTTGTTTGGAGGAACTATTAGTAGCCTGGAAAAAGGACTTTCCTATGCAACTTTGAATCATAAAACAATCGCTAATAACATTGCGAATGTCGATACGCCGAACTATAAGGCGAAAAGTGTAAGTTTTAAAGATATGTTGGAGAATGAGAAACAAATGTCAATTTCGGCATATCGTACTGATAATAGACATTATGATTTCGCGATTCGACAATCAACGCCTGGTGTGTATAATATTGATGGTTTACGTTATCGAAATAATGGTAACGCCGTAGATATGGATGCTGAACAGACGAAATTAGCAGAAAATCAAATTTATTATAATGCACTAGTTGAACGTATGAACGGTAAGTTAAATACATTAAATACGGTTATTAAAGGAGGAAGGTAATAGATGTCTATTTTTCATGGAATGAATACCACTGCCTCAGCTTTAACAGCACAGCGTTTACGATTGGATGTCATTTCTTCAAATATGGCAAACATGGATTCAACACGTTCTAGACAAGTGAATGGGGAGTGGGAACCATACCGCCGGAAGTCTGTAACGTTATCAGCGCAAGAAGGACAGTTTTCAAAGTTCTTTAATGTCGCACTTGGTAAAAACGCAAAAAGTGGCGTTGGCAACGGCGTAAAAGTTACACAAATAAAAGAAGATAGAGAAACACCTTTCAAACTTGTGTATGATCCAACTCATCCAGATGCAAACGCAGATGGCTATGTAAATATGCCAAATGTAGATCCATTGAAAGAAATGGTAGATTTAATGTCAGCAACTCGTTCTTACGAGGCAAACATAACGGTATTGAATGCAAATAAATCAATGCTGACAAAGGCTTTAGAGCTTGGGAAATAATAAGTAGAAAGGAAGATACATAATGCCAATTTCGTCCGTTTCACAAATGACACCTATGCAGGTTGTAAATGAAACAAAAAAACTTAACACGACACCTTATGAAGCACAACAAAGCTTTGCGAACTCGTTAAAAGAGGCAATATCGAAAGTTAATGATCAACAAATTACTTCTGATAATCTTACTCAAAAGTTAATTAATGGTGGAGATGTAGAGTTGCACGAAGTGATGATTGCATCACAAAAAGCGAGCATTACATTAAATGCAACAATTGAAGTTCGCAATAAGGTGATTGAAGCTTACCAAGAAATAATGCGAATGAGTGTCTAACTTTATTTGAACAAGTGATACATTCACTATTGAAGTAAAGAATATATCCTATAATTTCAACTTTTTGAATGAATGTTTAAAGGTTCATTACCAAAAGTTTGGGATAACATTTGTTAAAACGTATGCCATGTATATAAAGTTGATTGGAATGAAGGCTGGGCGACTCCTTGGGGATCAGCGTTACAGATGAGATCCCGGCACGAGCACTTAGGGGAACTAAGGCTAAAAGTATCACGTCCTGTGATAACGCCTTCGTGACCAACATCGTGTTGCTGCCGCTTCGCTAGCACTACGCTTTCGCGCAAAAAACATCTGTTGGCTCAAGCGGTTCTTTGGAGGCCCCAGGAAAGCGCCCAGTCGGAACGGAAATCAACTCGTTATGGTGGTGATATGGTGATAATGAATGAATGTTATGGGATATCACTGTTTTCGCGAATTATTAGATGGATAGGTTATTCACTATAACCGGAGGATTCATAATGAATGAACGATTGACGAAAATAAAAAACGACACCAGCCAATTTTGGACAAGTCGTAGTAAAAAACAAAAAATTGTAATGATTGGTTCAGTATTAGGGGTTATAGCACTTGCTACCTTTATTACACTTTTTGCTACAAAAACTACATATGTACCACTTTATAAGGATTTATCGACGAGAGAAATCGGTCAAGTGAAGGAAGCGTTGGACTCCCAAGGTGTAAAGTATGAAATTGCACCAGGAGGGACATCAATTTTAGTACCTGATGATCAAGTAGATTCATTGTTAGTGCAATTGGCATCGGAAGGATATCCGCAAACAGGATCGATTGATTACTCTTTTGCAAATAGCTCTGGGTTTGGTATGACAGATAATGAATTTAATCTGTTGAAAAAAGCAGCAACTGAAACAGAAGTTGCAAAACTCATTAAAAATCTAGATGGTGTAAAAGATGCAAAGGTAATGATCAACGTTCCAGAAGAGGGAGTTTTCTTAAAGGATGTTAAAGAAGAAGCGACAGCATCTATTGTTTTGAATACTGACCCCGGCTATAAATTTACAGAACAACAAATTGCGACTATGTACAATTTAGTAGCAAAAAGTGTTCCAAATTTAAATACGGATAATATTGTTATTTCTAACCAGTTTTCTGAGTACTTTGATCTACATGCTGCAACAACTGATGGAACTTCAACAACGACAGCAGAAGGTCAGTTACAAGCGAAGAAATTGATTGAGCGTGACCTACAACGACAAGTTCAGAGTATGCTAGGTACACTTATGGGACAAGACAAAGTAGTAGTTTCTGTGACAACAGACATCGATTTCAAAAAAGAAAATCGTGAAGAAAAACTAGTTACGCCGGTTGACGTAGAGAATATGGCAGGAATAGCTATAAGTGCTCAACGTATTTCAGAACAATACTCTGGTACAGGAGCTGCAGCTACTGGTACACCTGAAGCTGAAACGACGACAGATAACTTCACAACGTATAACGAAGGTGCAAATGGTAACGGGGATTACGAAAAAACTGAAGAGACAATTAATAATGAAGTAAACCGTATAAACAAAGAAATTCAAGAGGCACCATATAAAATTCAAGATATGGGTATCCAAGTAATTGTTGAACCACCGACAGCCACTGACGCGGGAACGTTACCAAATGGGGTCCAAGAGGATATCCAGAAAATTTTAAGTACTATTGTTCGTACGACGATTTCTAAAGATGTAGCAGCTGAACTCACTCAACAGCAAATCGATGAAAAAGTAGCCGTATCAGTGCATCCTTTAAATGGTAAAGCGACAGAGACAGCTAGCGAAAAATCTGTTATTCCATGGTGGGTTTGGGTAATCGGCGGCATATTACTAGCTGTAATATTATTGCTTGCATTCTTCATTATCCGTTCACGTAAACGTGCGCAGGAAGAAGAAGAACTTAGTATCCTAGATGAACAAGAAGAACTAATGATTGAAGATATTAATGAAGAAATTGAAACGGAAGCTACAATGCGTCGTAAGCAGCTTGAAAAAATGGCAAAAGATAAGCCAGACGATTTTGCGAAGTTACTGCGTAGTTGGATTGCGGAAGACTAACTAGGAGGTTCGACTGTGTCCAAGAAAGATAAAGAATTAACCGGAAAACAAAAGGCCGCTCTCTTGTTAATTTCATTGGGGCCTGAGGTTTCAGCTTCTGTTTATAAACATTTAACAGAAGAGGAAATTGAACGTTTAACATTAGAGATTTCAAGCGTTAAAAAAGTAGAAGCAAATGTTAAAGAGGAAATTATTGAAGAATTCCACAACATTGCACTTGCGCAAGATTATATTACACAAGGTGGTATTGGTTACGCGAAGACAGTATTGGAGAAAGCACTTGGTGTAGAGCAGGCGCAAACAATTATTAATCGTCTAACATCTTCTTTACAAGTGCGTCCCTTTGACTTTGCACGTAGAGCTGATCCAGCACAAATTTTTAACTTTATTCAAAATGAACATCCACAAACAATTGCCCTTATTCTATCTTATTTAGAAGCAGGGCAAGCGGGTGTTATTTTATCTTCATTGCCACAGGAAGTACAGGCGGATATTGCTAAACGTATAGCCGTAATGGAATCAACTTCACCAGAAGTTATTAGTGAAATTGAATCTGTTTTAGAACGTAAATTATCATCAACTGTGACACAGGATTACACGGAAACGGGTGGCGTTGATGCAGTTGTTGAAGTGTTAAATGGTGTAGACCGACAAACAGAAAAAACGATTCTCGATGCACTCGAAATTCAAGATCCAGAGCTTGCAGAAGAAATCAAAAAACGTATGTTTGTATTTGAGGATATTGTTACACTCGACAACCGTTCGATTCAACGTGTTATTCGTGATTGTGAAAATGAAGACTTACTGCTTTCAATGAAAGTTTCAAGTGAAGAAGTAAAAGATATTATTTTCCGCAATATGTCACAACGTATGGCTGATACATTTAAGGAAGAAATGGAAATTATGGGGCCTGTACGTTTACGTGACGTAGAGGAAGCGCAATCTCGAATTGTTGCGGTTATTCGTCGCCTAGAGGATGCTGGTGAGATTATTATTGCACGTGGTGGAGGAGATGACGTCATTGTCTAGAATCATCCGTTCTGTATATACACAGTCCAATGGCGATCATGTCAAAAAGATTCAAATTCGTGACATGTTTGAGATGCATGAGGTGGAAAATGGAGAAGTTTCACCTCAAAAACAAATTACTATAGAAGAAGTGCTAGAAGAGCGTGATCGTTTACTTGCAGAGGCTAGAGCTACTTTACAGGCTGAACGTGAGGCTTTTGAACAAGAGAAGCAAATGTTATTTCAGGAAATTGAGCATTTAAAGCAAGATTGGGAAGAAGAACGACCTAATCGAGTGCAAGAGGCCTATGATGAAGGATTTGGTCAAGGCTATGAGGATGGGACAAACAAAGCTAATGAAGCGATGGCACAATCCCTCCAAACAGCCAATGAAATAATCATTCATGCGAGGGAGAATGCCCGTAAATATATCGAAGATCAGGAATCAATTATTTTAGAACTAGGCTTAACCGCAGCAGAACGAATTATTGATGCATCTTTAGAGCGAGACAATGAATTATTTGTTTCAATCGTTCGTAGAGGGCTTAAAGAAGCGAGAGAAATGAAAGAAATAAAAATTTACGTTTCACCTACCTACTATGCACTGATTACATCTAATCGAGATGAACTGGCTGAAATGTTCCCAACTGACGTACCATTTATGATTTTTGTAAATGAGGATTTAGAAAATGAAACAGAGTGCTATATTGAAACAAATTATGGCCGTATTGTTGTAAGTATTGATGAGCAATTAAATGAACTAAGATTGAAGCTACATGAAATATTAGAAAGTAAGGAATGATCTAGATGAAAACGGCTCAATTAATCGAACAAATTCCTCAAATACCAACCTTTAAAAAATTTGGTAGA
This sequence comes from Lysinibacillus sp. NPDC094177, assembly GCF_050279145.1. Classification (NCBI taxonomy): domain Bacteria; kingdom Bacillati; phylum Bacillota; class Bacilli; order Caryophanales; family Bacillaceae; genus Lysinibacillus; species Lysinibacillus sp. NPDC094177. The sequence goes on from NZ_JBNNTW010000002.1 coordinate 341,169, forward strand.
GTAACTAGAGTTGTCGGCTTGATGATTGAGTCGCAAGGTCCAGATAGTTCCATTGGTGATGTCTGTAAAATTCATGTGGAAACTTCCAAAAACGGTCATCAAATCATCTTAGCAGAGGTTGTAGGCTTCAAAGATGAAATTGTCGTCTTAATGCCTTTTACCTCTCTTCGAGAAATATCTATTGGTTGCCTAGTCGAAGGTACAGGGGCACCACTCGAGGTAAAAGTAGGCCCAGAGCTAATCGGCAAGGTACTTGATTCTATGGGAAATCCAATAGATGGAACTGTATTACCAAAAGGATTAATGTCCGTTCCGACAGAGCAGGACCCACCAAATCCACTAACACGTCCACCTATTGATGAAAGACTTGAAGTAGGTGTCAAGGCAATAGATGGCATGCTAACAGTTGGTAATGGACAACGTGTAGGTATTTTCGCTGGTTCTGGGGTCGGGAAAAGTACATTGCTCGGTATGATTGCGCGAAATACGCAAGCGGATTTAAACGTAATTGCGCTAATTGGAGAGCGTGGTCGTGAGGTCCGTGAGTTTATAGAGCGTGATTTAGGACCTGAGGGTTTAAGTCGATCAATAGTTGTTGCTGCAACTTCAGATCAGCCTGCACTCATGCGCATTAAGGGAGCTTTTACCGCAACAGCAATTGCTGAATATTTTAGAAATCGCGGTTTAAATGTCATGTTGATGATGGACTCTGTGACTCGTGTTGCGATGGCGCAGCGTGAAATTGGTCTTGCGACAGGTGAACCACCAGCTCAAAAAGGATACACACCATCTGTATTCGCGATTTTACCTAAACTATTAGAGCGCACAGGTACTAATGAAAAAGGCTCAATAACTGCCTTTTATACAGTGTTAGTCGATGGTGATGATATGAATGAGCCAATTGCAGATACTGTGCGAGGGATTTTAGATGGTCATATAGTTCTTGATCGAAACCTTGCCAATAAAGGTCAATATCCAGCTATTAATGTATTAAAAAGCGTCAGCCGTTTGATGAATCATGTGGCAGAACCAGAACATAAAAAGGCTGCAGAACGATTAAGGGAGCTCTATTATACATATGACAAGTCGGAGGATCTAATTAATATCGGTGCTTATAAGAAAGGTACATCAAAAGAAATTGATGAAGCAATTTACTATGAACCTCTCATTACCGCATATTTAAAGCAGGGCTATTTAGATAAAGTGACCCTTATGGAAAGTATGAATGAGTTAATTTCATTATCGAACGGTGGTGGAAACTAGGATGGTCAGCTATATATATCGTTTTGAAAAAGTGTTAACCATTCGAGAACAGGAAAAAAATGAAACTGAAATTGCCTATAAAGAATCTGTACGTTCTTTTGAAGAAGTAGCAACTAAGCTATTTGATTTGTTAAAAAAGAAAGAAGATTTAATAGAGTTTCAGCAGGAGCGTTTAGCTGTAGGTTCATCAATAGAGGAGGTTCATCACTATGCACGATTTATTGATAGCCTCGAAAAAACAATTGTTGATGTACAGCAGAAAGTTGTTCAAGCTCGTGCAAAAATGAATTGGCACGAAGAAAAATTATTAGAAAAAAACTTGGAAGTACGTAAATTTGAAAAAATGCGAGAAAAAGATTTTAAAGTATTTCAGCAGGAACAGGATCGTATCGAAGGCATTTTTTTAGATGAAATTTCATCGCTTACGTATAACAAGAGAGAAATCAGGTGATTTCATGGCAAAAACAGACAATCGACTTAAAACAGAATTAGTAGAACAACCGCCTAAACGTAAATCAGGTGGCTTTCGAAAGTTTTTTACGTGGTTTGTAATACCTATCATGTTTGTGGCGGCAGTTCTACTTGTTGTTGCAACCCTAATGAATACGAATGTCTTTGATTTAGGGAAGAAGGCAGTTCAAAGCTTACCATTCGTTCCTTCAGAAGAACAACAAGCAAAAGATGCTGTAGTTAATAATGATTCGAAGGTTGTAAATTTACAGGCTGAAGTACAAGAAAAAGATGCGGAAATCGCTCAGTTGCAAAAGAAAATGGATACAGCAACAACTGATAAAGAAAAGTTGACGACAGAAAATGAACAGCTGAAATTTGAAATTGAAAAATTAAATAGAGAGCAAAGTGACGTAAAGCGTGACTTTAATGATATTTTAAAAACATTTGATAAGATGTCCCCTAAAGCAGCGGCGCCAGTGCTTATTAAAATGAGCGATACTGAAGCACTACGTATTTTAACAAACTTAAAGCCAGATAAGTTAGCAGCGATTCTAGAAAAAATGAATCCACAAGATGCAGCGAAATATACAGAAATGATGGCTAAACAATAAGAAAATCTGAAAGGAGGTGAAATGATGGATGTGGCAATGATGCAAATGATGTCTAAGGCTATACCAACTAAAACAGCAGCTACAAAACCTGCAACACCAGGCGATTCCAATGTTAAAGTAAATGGACCGGCGAGCAAAGAAAATTTAGCAACGTTTGGTTCAGTTTTTGGACAGGTTATTTCTTCTTCAAATCAAAAACAGCAGCCAACACAGCCAACAGATATAAAAGACACTTCTGATATGACAGCAGTTTTAAATGCTGATTCTATAGAAGACGTACTAGACTTACTGGGTATTCCACACGACGATGGCTTGTTAATGCTTCAAATTGGTGAAGAGGGCAAAGCTGTTGCTTTAGATGAGATGTTAAATCTTGATAACCTAAAGGATGCATTAGGGATTGATACCGAGCAACTTCAAAAATTAGTACAACAGTTGCTAGGAGAGGATAAAGAAGCAAAAGATGTATGGGAGCTTTTAGCAATAGTAGATGCTCAGGCACCAATGCTTCAAGCACAAGTCGCAGCAGCTATACAAGGTGAAGGGCAAGTGACACCGAAAGAAGTAGCGCCATTGCTTCAAGTGTTAAAGTTAGCACAATTAGTTGGGCAAAAAACGGACTTAACAGCACCACAGGAAAACTTGCTAACTAACATAAAGAGTCTTTTAACAACGATACAAACACAAGTAGAGACGACTCAATCTGAACAGCAGGTAACAACTAAAACAACAGTAACGCTTCCGTTGCCAGGTTTTCAGAAGGTAGTTCAACAAGTTCAAGTTACAAAACAGACAGACACAAGTGCTAATGAAATAGTGACTTCAAATACAGTCCAAACAAAGGCAGACACGTTCCAAATTACATTGCCAGCAGCAAAACCAGGACAGTCTGAGGCATTTTTGAAAGAGATGCAAGGAATCATCAATAGAGCCCAAATCTCTAATGCACAAGGTATTACACGCTTAACATTGAAACTGTATCCGGAAAATCTAGGAACAATACGTATCGAGCTTGTGCAAAATGATGGTGTCCTCACAGCACGCCTACTTGCTTCAACAGCTCAAGGACGTGAATTACTTGATAGCCAGGCACATCAATTAAAGCAAGCCTTTGTACAGCAAAATATTCAAATTGATCGTCTCGATATTGCCCAATCATTGCAAAACGCAGATCGCCAACAACGCGATCAAAACTTCTTCAATAATTTCTTTAAGCAACAACAGGAAGATGAGCAAGAGCAAAAAAACGACGATGATGATGAAGGTAAATCGTTTAGTGACTATTTAATAAGTGAGGAGGTGTAACTATGGCAGATGCAACGACTAATACAAAACCAGTAAATGCAAATGTAACAGATGACTTTTATTATTCCAACTATAAGAAGCCAACGAAGCAAACGGGTAATAGTGATCTTGGAAAGGATGCATTTCTAAAATTATTAATTACTCAATTACAACACCAAGATCCAACAAATCCTATGGACGACCGTGAATTCATTTCTCAAATGGCACAATTCTCTTCTTTAGAGCAAATGCAAAATATGACAAAAGCGATGGAATCATTACTTGCCTCACAGCAACAAACGCAGCTTATGAGTTATTCAACATTTGTTGGTAAGGAAGTACAATGGCATGAGGTAACAGATAAGAAAGATGAAGAAGGCAAACCTGTTATTAATGAGGGGACAGGCACAATTAAATCGGTGAAGTTTGTCGACGGTAATGCGGTGTTTGTACTAACCGATGGTAAGGAATTAACTCCTGGTAATATCTCAGCTATATTAGGCGGTTCAAGTGATAATGTAGTACCAGAATCTTCACTTGCACAAGCAAGCAAACTAATTGGTAAAAATGTTACGTATAAGGATGGCGAACAAGAACTGCAAGGAAAAATCGTTTCTGTAACGAATAAAGATGGCCTTATTTATTATGTATTAGATAATGACAAAAAATTAACAGATAAAGATTTTACTGTAATAAGCGAATAAAGGTGGAGAAGAATGATGGATAAGTTTTCAATTCATCGTGTACCATTGCATCCATCTATTCGCCAGACACAACCTAAGCCAATAAACTCACAGCAATCGTTTAAAGCTCATTTACAAGAGGCTACCAGTCAACAAGAATTAAAAGTGAGCAAGCATGCACATGAACGTATTATCGAGCGTAAGATAGCGATTTCTGAACAAGAATGGCAGGCTGTATCGGACAAGGTATTTGAAGCGCACTCAAAAGGTGTCAAACAACCATTAGTCTTGATGGATCAAGCAGCTCTAATTGTCAGTGCTAAAAACGCAACTGTCATTACAGCAATGGACCGCACGGAAGCAAAACAACAAATATTTACAAATATTGACGGCACAATAGTGCTATAAGGGCTGGACCTTTGAAAGGAAGCCTATGTGTGCTGATTGATAGAGGCACACAATTTAAATGAAGGGAGAACGACATTATGTTACGTTCTATGTATTCAGGTATTTCAGGTCTTAAAAACTTCCAAACAAAGCTAGACGTTATTGGTAATAATATTGCTAACGTTAATACAGTTGGTTTTAAAAAGGGGCGTGTTAATTTTAAAGATTTAATGTCTCAAACACAAGCAGGTGCATCTGGGTCTACTGCGACGCGTGGAGGTGTAAACCCACAACAAGTAGGTTTAGGTTCACAATTAGCTACTATCGATACTATCCATGGTGGCGGATCCTTACAGCAAACAGGACGTGGATTAGATTTAGGTATTGAAGGTGAAGGCTTCTTTATGGTTGCTGATGCTAATGGCGCTCCAGACGAAACTACCGGTTTTATTGGTGAAGAAGGTTTCAATAACACATTATTTACTCGTAACGGTATTTTCTACATGGATAACAATGGCTACTTAGTAAATGGCGATGGGAAATATTTAGTTGGTACAACTGCTGGCTCAGATATTGTTATCGAGAAGGATGATACAGGTATTTTAGCGGCAGATGGACCAAAAGCATCTGGTGATGAAGGTGCTAATTTATTTGATGATCAAGGGGAATTAACACCTGCTGAAGGTACTGTAGGACCTATTCGTATTCCGCCAACAGCTAAACAAGTAAACATTGGAGCTGATGGTACGGTTACTTATACAGATTTAAATGGTGATCTACAGTGGGCTGGACAATTGATAATGGCTAAATTCCCGAATGCTGGTGGTCTTGCTAAAGTTGGCGGCAATTACTATCAACAAACAACAAACTCAGGCGTAGCGTATGCACAAGTAGGTACTGTGGCAGGTATGGGTAGTATTGCTCCAGGAAAGGTAGAAATGTCTAACGTTGACTTATCAGAAGAATTTACTGAGATGATTGTGGCGCAACGTGGTTTCCAAGCAAATACACGTATTATCACAACTTCTGATGAAATTCTTCAAGAGCTTGTTAATTTAAAACGCTAGATTTGAATAAGTAGATTTTAGTATGAGATATATACTTAATATGTAGGTAAAGAAATACCGGTTAAGATTACAAAGTGCTCAAAACTAAAAACATAATTTCATATGAGGGAGGGTCGGGCCGGCTCTCTTGCTAGACCCGGCCCTATTTCAATGATTGAACTAACACGTCTAAATGGCAAAGCATTTACATTAAATGCTTTATACATAGAAACGGTCGAATCTTTTCCAGATACGACTATAACATTAACGACTGGAACCAAAATCATTGTTTTACAGAGTGAAGATGAGGTGCGACAAAAGGTAACAGCCTTTTATAAAAATATACAAATACTATCAAACCCGCATCTACGAGGTGAAGAAAATGAAGAATAACAAAATGTTAACGATGATTATCATCGTACTAGTAGCAATCATACTTATCGGGGTTATTTGCTTTGTATTGTTTACTCAATTTAATAAGCCAGCAGGTTCTCTTGAGCCAACCATTGATGAAATTGTAGCATCTTCAGTAGAAGTTCCAGAAATTACTACAAATCTAGCTGATAACAAAATTGTACGCATGTCGTTAAAAATTCAAACAACAAATAAAGATGCTGCTGCTGAGTTAACGAAGCGTGATTTCCAAGTGAAAAACATTGTTATCCAAGAGCTTTCTGAGATGGAGCAAAAAGATTTAGAAGGTAAACAAGGTAAACAAATTTTCCAAAAATCATTAAAAACACGATTAAATGAATTGATGCAAGAGGGAGAAGTTCAGGAAATTTATTTTACCTCCTTCATCACCCAATAATAAAGAAACTGCTTGAAACGGAGGTGGGCAAATGGCAGGAGATGTGTTATCTCAATCAGAGATAGATGCGCTGCTTTCCGCAATATCAACTGGGGAAATGTCAGCTGATGACATAAAAAAAGAGGACGAGGGACGCAAGGTTAAAGTGTATGACTTTAAACGAGCGCTGCGTTTCTCAAAAGATCAAATCCGAAGTTTGACCCGAATACATGAAAATTTTGCACGATTACTGACAACCTTCTTTTCTGCACAGCTGAGAAGCTATGTGCAGATTACTGTTGCATCAGTGGACCAAATACCATTTGAAGAGTTTGTACGTTCGATTCCGAATATGACACTCATTAATGTGTTTGAAGTGCCGCCATTAGATGGTAATATATTGATGGAAATAAACCCGAACATTGCCTACTCGATGTTAGATCGTTTAATGGGCGGTAGTGGGGCGAGTCATAGTAATGTGGATAACTTAACAGAAATTGAAACTAAAATTATGACAAACCTTTTTGAACGTTCATTCGACAATTTACGCGAGGCATGGGAAAATGTTGCGGAAATTGATCCAATTTTAGTAGAGCTTGAGGTCAACCCTCAATTTTTACAAATGATTTCACCAAATGAAACGGTTGTCGTTATTTCTTTAAATACGATAATCGGTGAGACAAGCGGTATGATTAATATTTGTATTCCGCATGTTGTATTGGAGCCAATTGTTCCAAATCTTTCTGTTCGTTACTGGATGCAGACAAATACAAAAGAGATGTCTCCAGAGCAAACAAAAATGCTTGAAACACGTGTGAAACAAGCACAATTACCTCTTACCGTTGAACTAGGTATTACAGACATTACCATTGAGGATTTCCTCACAATGCAAATTGGGGATGTCATTCAATTAGGACAAAAAATTGAAGATCCACTACTATTAAAAGTAGGAACTTTACCGAAATTTACAGTTCAACCAGGAAAGAAAGGCAAAAAATTAGCAATCCAGATTATCGACCCTTTGAAAGGAGGAGACGAAGATGAGTGATGAAATGCTCTCCCAAGAAGAAATTGAAGCGTTATTAAGGGGCGAAACGTTGGAAGATAAAAACAGCGGCACTGAAGCTTCTACAAATGAGGATATGAATGATATACGAGTAGAGGATTACCTAGATTCCTTTGCCCAAGATGCATTAGGTGAGGTAGGTAATATTTCTTTTGGTAGCTCTGCTACTGCCCTTTCAGCGTTATTAGGTCAAAAAGTAGATATTACTACCCCAAGTATTTCAATGATTAACCGTAATAAATTAGAAGAGGAATTTCCTCATCCTTATGTTGCCGTGCAGGTTGAATATACAATTGGGTTAACAGGTATGAATTTACTTGTTATTAAACAATCCGATGCAGCGATTATTGCTGATTTAATGTTAGGTGGAGATGGCTTAAATCCGAAACCTGACTTAGGTGAAATTCAGCTAAGTGCTGTTCAAGAAGCTATGAATCAAATGATGGGTTCTGCGGCTACTTCAATGTCGACAGTATTTAACAAAAAAGTGGATATTTCTCCACCGACTATTGATTTAATGAATATTTCTCAAAATGAAGGGCGAGAAAATATTCCTGAAGATGATTTACTTGTAAAAGTATCCTTCAGATTGAGAATTGGTAATTTAATTGATTCCAACCTAATGCAATTATTACCGCTGAAATTTAGTCAAAACATTGTAAAATCTCTATTAGGAGAAACAGAATCAATCGAGGAACCTGTGGCTGCAACAATAGCACCTGAAGCGCCAGTAGCACCGCCGCCTGTACAAACACAAGCACCGGTAACACCACCGCCTGCTCAACCAGTATATAATCAGCAGGCTATGCCTGTGCAGCAACCAATGTATCAAGAGCAACAACAGATTCCTCAAGCAACAAGACCAATTCAACCGGTCAATGTTCAACAAGCACAGTTTGCTAGTTTTGATCCAAATGTTATCTCGCAATCTGAAGCTAGAAATTTAAATATGCTACTTGATATTCCATTGCAAGTTACTGTAGAGTTAGGACGTACAAAGCGTTCTGTTAAAGAGATATTAGAACTATCAAGTGGTTCGATTATTGAACTAGATAAATTAGCTGGTGAACCAGTTGATATTTTAGTTAATAGCCGTTTAATCGCTAAAGGTGAAGTCGTTGTTATCGATGAAAACTTCGGTGTCCGCATTACAGATGTTTTAAGTCAAGCAGAGCGTTTAAATAATTTAAGATAGTTTCAATTGGAGGAGTTAACCATGTCTAAAAGAATTTTGATTGTAGATGATGCTGCATTCATGCGCATGATGATCAAGGATATTTTATCGAAAAATGGGTTTGAAGTTGTAGGGGAGGCAGCTGATGGTTTACAGGCTGTTGAAAAGTACAACGAATTAAAACCAGATTTAGTAACAATGGATATAACAATGCCAGAAATGGACGGTATTGCTGCTCTTAAAGCAATTAAGGGTTCAGATCCAAATGCAACTGTAATTATGTGTTCAGCAATGGGACAACAAGCAATGGTAATCGATGCAATTCAAGCTGGTGCGAAAGACTTTATTGTTAAACCTTTCCAAGCTGATCGTGTAATTGAAGCGATTCAAAAAGCTCTAGGATGATCGAATGAAAATGTTAAAATCATTTCGTCTAACGATGATTTTCGCATTTCTTGTATCCTTCCTGTTTTTGTACCCTACAGCGACTTCTGTGTATGCAGCCTCTGATACGAATAGTGTAAACGACTGCATTAATAAAGGAGATTGTAATGAAGATAATACTCCAGCTGCTAAGCAAGATTCAAATCTGCAAGCAGCTGGAGACATATCTGCATGGGAATACATAAAAATGGTTTTGGCGCTTATTTTTGTTGTAGTTTTATTTTATGGATTAATGAAGTTTTTAAATAAAAGGAATTTAAACTTTCAACGTAATCAATTAGTACAAAATTTAGGCGGTTTATCGTTAGGTGCTCAAAAGTCAGTACAACTATTACAAGTAGGTAAAACACTATATTTAGTTGGTGTCGGTGAGAATGTCCAGCTGTTACGTGAAATTACTGATCCTGATGAAATTGCAACACTTTTAGCACTTTATAATGAACGACAAGATCTTGCAGCAACATCACCGTATATTGCAGAAGTATTTTCTAAGTTTAAGAGAAAAAATAGTAAGAGTTCACCAACACAGCAAAAACAAAACTCTTTTGGTGAGCTATTTGAAAAAAAAATTTCCGAAATTAAACAGGAGCGCAGTGAGGAACTGGAGAAATGGAAGCAAAAGGAGAATGATGATAAATGAATGATGTAATCAGTGTTTTTTCCAACAGCGATCCGACAAATGTCTCTAGCGCTGTAAAGCTTCTTCTGTTGTTAACAGTTCTATCACTGGCACCGAGTATTTTAATTTTGATGACATCGTTTACACGAATTGTTATAGTGCTTTCGTTTGTTCGTACCGCGTTGGCGACACAGCAAATGCCACCGAACCAGGTCATTGTAGGTCTTTCTTTGTTTTTAACTTTCTTTATCATGGCGCCAACATTTCAAGAGGTCAATAAAGAGGCATTGCAGCCATTATTTTCTGAGAAAATCGGAATTGAAGAAGCGTATGATCGTGCCAGTGTGCCGTTTAAAGAGTTTATGAGTAAGCAAACAAGGCAAAAGGATCTTGATTTATTTTTAAAGTATAATAAGGCAGAAAAGCCAGCGTCTGTAGAAGAAATTCCCCTTACAATGTTAGTACCTGCTTTCGCATTGAGTGAGATTAAAACAGCGTTTCAAATTGGCTTTATGATTTTTATTCCATTCCTAGTAATCGACATGATTGTAGCAAGTACTCTAATGTCGATGGGGATGATGATGTTACCACCGGTTATGATTTCATTGCCGTTTAAGATTTTATTATTTGTACTCGTTGATGGTTGGTATCTTGTGATGAAATCATTACTACAAAGTTTTTAGGGGATGATACAGTATGACAGGTGAATTGGTAATTTCAATTGCAGAGCGTGCCATTATGATTATCCTTCTAACAAGCGGTCCGCTACTATTAGTTGCTTTAATCACTGGTTTAGCGGTAAGTATTTTTCAGGCAACAACATCGATTCAAGAGCAAACTTTAGCATTCGTTCCAAAAATCATCGCTGTATTAGCTGCTATCGTATTTTTCGGTCCATGGATGTTATCACAAGTGACTAGCTATGCGAGAGACATTTTTGAGAATTTAACGCGTTATATAGGGTGAGTAGATGAATGAATTAATCCCGCATTTTACGGTTTTCTTATTAGTACTTGTGCGCGTATCGGCATTTTTTGTCACTGTGCCTTTTTTCTCGTATAGAACGATACCACCACAAGTCAAAATAACTCTCGCATTAGTTTTAGCTTGGATGATGTATTACACAATTGACGTCGAGCCATTTGCATTTAATGGTGATTACATACTTTTAGTGATGAAAGAGGCGCTCGTTGGACTGTTACTCGGTCTAGTAGCCTATATCATCATGTCGGCAGTTCAGATTGCCGGAAGCTTTATAGATTTTCAAATGGGTTTTGCCATTGCCAATATTATTGACCCGCAAACAGGTGCACAAAGTCCATTGATAGGACAATTTTTTAATATGCTAGCAATACTTTTTCTACTAGCTATAAATGGACATCATATGATTCTCGATGGAATTTATTATAGTTATCAATTCTTACCGATGGATCAAGGATTTCCTAATTTCGCAAATGACAATTATATAGAGTTTATTATCAAAACATTTACGGCAGTTTTTGCTATTGCCTTTCAAATGGCTGCTCCTGTCGTAGCAACTTTATTTTTAGTCGACTTGGCGCTAGGAATCACAGCGAAAACGGTACCACAATTAAATATTTTTGTTGTTGGTTTTCCTATTAAAATCGGTGTTAGTTTTCTAGTGTTATTCACAATGATGGCTGTAATGGTTCAAGTTATTCAAAAGCTTATTACAATTATGATTTATGCTATGCGTGATTTAATGGCTATTTTAGGTGGTGGGTAAAATGTTGCTACTGCTGGATCTAGATTTACAGTATTTTGCGGGAGAAAAAACGGAAAGAGCGACGCCTAAAAAACGACAAGATGCTCGAAAAAAAGGGCAGGTTGTCAAAAGTCAGGATATTTCCAGTGCGATTGTCATGCTCATGGTATTTATCTTTTTATTCTTCTTTGCTGGTTCACTGCGAGACGATGTTTTAGCTTTTTTTAGGCAAACTTTTATTAATAACATACGTATAGAAACACTAACAATCGATAGTGTGATGCACCTATTTACAGAAACATTAGTGCAAATGGCTTTTATCGTTGGTCCAATTATGGGAATTGCCTTTGTTGGAGCATTGGCAGGTAACTTCATACAATTTGGCTTTCTATTTACAATGGAGCCGATGAAGTTTGATTTGAAAAAGATGGACCCAATAAAAGGGTTAAAAAAAATATTTTCTGTTAAAGCCATTATAGAGCTTTTAAAGTCAGTATTAAAAATTGGATTCATCGGTGGCGTTACGACTATTATAGTTTGGACAAATTTGCCAGAGGTTTTGGCGTTATCCTTTAAAAGCCCATGGGTGACTCTTATTACAGTAGGTAAGCTTGTTGGTATGATGGGAATTGCGGCTTCCCTCGTTTTACTTTGTATATCCTTTTTAGACTGGATGTATCAAAAACATGATTACGAAAAAAATCTTAAAATGTCTAAGCAAGATATTAAAGATGAATATAAAAATAGTGAGGGAGATCCGCTGATAAAATCGAAAATCAAACAACGCCAACGCGAAATGGCGATGCGTCGAATGATGTCAGAGATTCCAAGCGCAGATGTTGTCATAACAAACCCAACTCACTATGCGATTGCCCTCAAGTATGATGAGGAAAATATGGATGCCCCACGCATCGTTGCTAAGGGTACAGACTTTATCGCTCAAAAAATTAAGCTGATTGCGAAAGAACATGATGTGATTATGGTTGAAAATAGACCACTAGCACGAGCAATGTATGATCAAGTAGAAATCGGCGATCAAGTACCAGAAGAGTTTTTCAAAGCAATAGCAGAAGTACTTGCTTATGTTTATCGAATTAAGCGGAAAATTTAAAGCTTTTAAGTAGGAGGGACACAAATGAAAGTTCGCGATATAGGGGTTTTAGGTGCGGTTATTTTAATCGTTGCGATGCTCGTCATTCCTCTTCCTCCGTGGATGTTAAGTTTCTTAATCGTCATTAATATTACATTAGGATTAATAGTACTTTTAACAGCAATGAGTATGAAGGAAGCGTTAGATTTTTCTATTTTTCCCTCAGTTATATTATTGTTAACTCTGTTCCGACTAGGACTAGGCGTATCAACAACACGTGCCATTTTAGCAAATGGTGATGCTGGTGCTGTAGTTGAAACGTTTGGTGATTTTGTAGTCGGCGGAAATGTACTAGTCGGTTTAGTTATATTCTTAATTCTTGTGTTAATTCAGTTTATCGTTATTACAAAAGGAGCGGAGCGTGTAGCAGAAGTAGCAGCACGTTTCACACTAGATGCGATGCCAGGTAAACAAATGAGTATTGATGCTGACTTAAATGCAGGAGTTATTTCTGAGCGGGAAGCACGTGAGCGACGAGATAAAGTATCGGGCGAAGCGGACTTTTATGGAGCGATGGATGGTGCCACAAAATTCGTAAAAGGGGATGCCATTGCCTCAATGGTCATGGTTATTATCAACTTATTATTTGGTATCATCATCGGTGTTGCGCAGATGGGTCTTTCATTTGCAGATGCAGCAAATCATTTTTCTAAGTTAACTGTTGGGGATGGTATTGTCTCACAAATTCCTGCGCTACTTATCTCTACAGCGACAGGGATTGTCGTAACACGTGCATCTTCTAAGGGAAGTCTTGGCGAAGATATTACAGGGCAGCTTTTTGCCCAAGCGAAACTGCTTTATGTAGCAGGTGGAACAATTGTTTTACTAGGATTATTTACGCCAATACCTAATTGGATTACACTTCCAATTGGTATTGCACTAATTACTGGTGCTTATATGATGGATCGTAAGAAACCAGAGGATGAAGACGAATTACTTGAAATTGAGGAAGAAGTGGCAACAGATGGCATGAAGAGCCCTGAAAATGTTGTGAATTTATTAAATGTGGACCCAATTGAGTTTGAATTTGGCTATGGTTTAATACCGTTAGTAGATGCTGCTCAAGGCGGCGATTTATTAGATCGAGTCATTATGATACGTCGTCAGTTAGCATTAGAATTAGGGATTGTCATTCCTGTTGTCCGTATTCGAGATAATATTCAGTTACAACCAAATGAATATCGAATTAAAATAAAGGGTAACGAAATGGCACGAGGTGAACTTCTACTTGATCATTATTTAGCAATGAGTCCAGGTGATGATGATTCTATCGAAGGTATTGACACAGTTGAACCATCATTTGGCCTACCTGCAAAGTGGATTACTGAGCAAGTTAAAGAGGATGCCGAAATGTTCGGTTACACAGTTGTTGACCCACCGAGCGTCGTGTCAACTCACTTAACGGAAATGATTCGTGCGAATGCTTATGAATTACTTGGTCGTCAAGAGACGAAGCAGTTAATCGATCATTTACGCGAAACGCATCCAATTTTAGTAGAAGAATTGACACCTACACCGTTATCAACAGGAGAAATTCAAAAAGTACTGGGTAAACTTTTACGAGAAAATGTTTCAGTTAGAAACCTACCAATTATTTTTGAGACGCTAGCAGACTATGCAAAATTAACGAGCGATACCGATATATTAACTGAGTATGTCCGTCAAGCATTGGCGCGCCAGATCACATCTCAATATGTAGGGGATAACTCATCGTTGAAAGTTATAACTGTTTCGGGTAGAGTTGAGAAAATGATTGCTGATAGTATTCAACAAACTGATCACGGAAATTACTTAGCGATGGACCCACAAGATTCTCAAACGATCTTGGAGACCATTGCTGCAGAAGTAGAACGCGTTTCCTTTATGGAACAATCTGCTATTATCTTATGCTCTCCAGCAGTTCGTATATATTTACGCCAACTAACGGAGCGTTATTTCCCGCAAATTCCAGTTCTATCATACAATGAACTTGACGCTACGGTTGAAATTCAAAGTGTTGGGGTGGTGAGTGTTGAATGAAAATGAAAAAATATTATGCATCCTCCATACCAGAAGCGATGAAGCTTGTTCGTGCTGAATTAGGTGAGGACGCTGTCATTTTGAATTCAAAAGTAGTAATTACAAAAAAATTTTTTGGAATCATTAAAAAGAAAAGTTTTGAGGTTGTTGCAGGGATTGATTCAATGGAGCCAAGTAATGTGGCTCCAGCACCCGCAGCTTCACATATAACAACACCTAAAAAAGAAAATGCAAGGTTACAAGAGATTACGAATGCTGTGCAAGCTAAAATACACCAAGTACAGCCACAGAATGATGCGCCCTTACACGAGGAAACTGGCATTTCTGAAGATTTGATGAAGGAAATTGCAGATTTAAAATCTTTAATGCATTCCATGCATAAGAAGACTATCCGAGATCAATATCCTGATGAACTCTTACCCTTCATTGAATACTTAAGACAGCAGGAGCTAAGTGAGGAGCTCATCACAACGGTTGGTGATGAGCTTTTTACGCATTTCAGAGAAGCGTCAGAAATCAATTTTTCTCAATGTAAGATGATTACCAAAAATTTATTGCGCAAAGAGCTAGAGGATCTCCCAGTTGGGGGAATATCCTATGAAAAAAAATACATTAATGTTTTAGGGCCAACGGGTGTCGGAAAAACTACGACAATTGCTAAAATGGCAGCTAGAGCAGTTTTAGAAAAAAAGAAAAAAATAGGATTTATTACGACGGATACTTACCGAATTGCCGCAATTGAGCAATTAAAAACGTATGCAGGACTATTGCAGGCTCCTGTCGAAATTGCCTATAATGCAACAGATTTTGAACAAGCAATCCAAAGATTGGCCCATTTAGATTTAGTGTTTATAGATACAGCAGGCCGCAATTATAAAGAGGTAAAATATGTAGACGATTTACAGCGCCTCATAAAATTTGATGATCAAGCAGAGTCCTTTTTAGTACTTGCTATGACAACGAAAGAAAAGGATATGGCAAACATTGTGGAGCAATTTAAGCAATTACCAATTGAAAAATTCATTTTTACAAAGATTGATGAAACAAATTCTATTGGCACAATGATCAATTTAATGATTAAATATAATAAAGGACTTGCTTACTATACAGATGGTCAAGAAGTACCAGAGGATATTGAGGAAGCTGATCTAGAAGTAGTACTAAATTTATTTTTCCAAGGTGAAGAAAAATGAGAGACCAAGCTGAAGCATTACGCTTGAAAATGTTGAAACAGCAGGGCGAATTAGGTAGGGCTATAGCGGTTGTAAGTGGCAAAGGCGGGGTCGGTAAAAGTAACTTCTCAATGAATTTTGCAACTACATTAGCCAATAAAGGGAAAAAAGTTGTAATTGTTGATATGGATATTGGCATGGGCAATATCAATATTTTAATTGGAAAAAATGTTTCTTATAGTTTAAAAGATTACTTGGAAGGAAATAAGTTACTGGATGAAGTAATATTTGAAGGACCTTACGATTTAAAGTATATTGCAGGGGGATCCGGTATGTCGGGTGTCTTAGAATGGTCAGAGGTAATGTTTGAACGACTCATTCAAGCATTTGAGCAGCTTCAAAAAAGCTTTGATTACATCTTATTTGATATGGGAGCAGGAGCTACTAACTGGTCACTAGATTTACTAACCTCTATTGATGAAATCATTGTTTTATCAACAGCAGAGCCAACTTCTATAACAGATGCATATTCAATGATGAAATATATTCATATGCGAGATGCGGACAAGCAATTTTATATACTTTGTAACCGAGCTTATAGTAAAGAAGAAGGAATGGAAACCAATGAACGACTCAAGCTTACGATGAAACGTTTTTTGGACAAAGAGGTTACGATATTAGGCTCATTACCTGAAGATTCTGTTGTGCGTAAGGCTGTGCGTGAGCAAGTACCATTTTCACTTGCTTATCCAGACGCACTTATTTCAAAGACACTTCAACTTATAGTGGCGCGTTTTATGGAACACCGTGCGGAGGAAGTTCATGCACATGACCAGTCAGCGGGTAAATTCTTAACTAAATTAAGAAGTATTTTTTCGAAAGGACGTGATTAATTGGACTTTTTACATAAAAGCAAGCTATTAGTTGTTGATGATTCTGCTTTTATGAGAAAGCTAATTAGTGACTTTTTTGTTGGCAACTCGAAGGTTGAAGTAGTTGGAACAGCACGAAATGGGAAAGATGCGATAAAAAAGATTCAAACATTGCAGCCAACAGTTGTGACAATGGATATTGAGATGCCTGAAATGAATGGGCTTGATGCTTTAAAAGAAATTATGACTATATGTCCAGTACCTGTTGTTATGCTCTCTAGTACAACTCAACGAGGAGCAGAAAATGCCTTATCAGCAATTGAACTTGGGGCAGTAGATTTTGTCGCGAAGCCGAGCGGAACAATTTCTCTTGATTTACATAAAATCCAAACCGAACTTGTCCACAAGGTTGAACAAGCATCATTGGTACCTATTTCAAAATTAAAGAAACCTTCTGGTAGTAAAAGACAACAAGAACAGGCATTAAAAGTGAGTACAATTAGAAGAGAATCACTTAGTGAAAGCAGGGTGGCTACTCCTGTCAATGTCTTTCCGACAAAGGTAGAACTATCAAAGCCACATGTGGAATGGAGTAAAGTAGGTCGAAAAATTGTACTGATTGGGACTTCTACTGGAGGACCAAGAGCCTTACAAGAAGTAATTACAAAAATCCCAAAATCAATTCAAGCACCAATTTTAATTGTCCAGCATATGCCAGCAGGATTTACAAAATCTCTTGCTTCTCGTCTGGATCAATTGAGTGAGATTACCGTAAAGGAAGCTGAGCAAGGAGATATTCTTCAAAACGGAGTGGCGTATATTGCACCTGGTGGGTATCATGTAAAACTTAGGAAAGTAGGTACCTCCTTTGGCATTGTCCTTGATAATAATGAACCACCTAGATCTGGACATCGCCCTTCTGTAGATGTGATGTTTGAAGATGTGAGCCAATTTAAAGATTTTGATAAAGTGGCAGTTATTATGACAGGTATGGGCCATGATGGCACAAACGGACTAAAAGCACTAAAAAGTACTGGTAATGTGATTGCAATCGCTGAGTCAGCTGAAACTTGTATAGTGTATGGTATGCCGAAAGCAGCAGTGGAAACCCAGCTTGTCGATGAAGTAGCAGATGTAGATGATATTGCACAAACAATAATGAAATATTTGCCTTAAAGGGGTGTCCTCTTATGGAAGTCAATCAATATTTAGAGATGTTTATCGAAGAAAGTAAAGACCATTTACAAGCGTGTAGTGAACATTTATTAGAACTAGAAAAAAATCCAGACGATTTGGCGATTGTCGGAGAAATTTTCCGCTCAGCACATACATTAAAAGGTATGTCTGCGACAATGGGCTTTGAAGATTTAGCAGATTTAACTCATAAAATGGAAAATGTGTTGGATGCGATCCGAAATGAGAAAATCCATGTATCTCCTGAAATTTTAGATGTTGTCTTCGAGTCTGTTGACCATCTAGAAGAAATGGTGATGGACATTGCAAATGGCGGAGATGGAAAACGTGATGTAACTTCAACTGTTGCTCAATTAAAGCGTATTGAATTAGGTGAGTATGCGATTCCTGAAGTAGTAGCAACTACTGAGACACCAGTTACTGCTGTAGCAAGTATGTTAGAGTATGACGGCTTTGAACAAACAGTTATTTCACAATCTGCTGAACAAGGTTTCAATGCATTCGAAATTTCAGTGAAATTACGTGAGGACTGTCTGTTAAAAGCCGCGCGTGTATTCATGGTGTTTGAAATATTAGAAAAAGATGGGGAAGTTATTAAATCAAGTCCATCTGTAGAAAAGCTTGAAGACGAACAGTTCGATCAACAATTTTACGTAGCTATCGTAACAAAAGAATCTGCTGAAGATATGAAGAACAAGATTATGAAAGTTTCAGAAGTTGAAGAAGTAGTTGTCGCAACTATTGGGAAACCAGCTACTGCTGTAGCAAGTGTGTTAGAGTATGACGGCTTTGAACAAACAGTTATTTCACAATCTGCTGAACAAGGTTTCAATGCATTCGAAATTTCAGTGAAATTACGTGAGGACTGTCTGTTAAAAGCCGCGCGTGTATTCATGGTGTTTGAAATATTAGAAAAAGATGGGGATGTTATTAAATCAAGTCCATCTGTAGAAAAGCTTGAAGACGAACAGTTCGATCAACAATTTTACGTAGCTTTCGTAACAAAAGAATCTGCTGAGGATATGCAGAAAAAGATTATGAAAGTTTCAGAAGTCGAAGAAGTGATTGTTACAGCTATCGAACAAAAGCAATTTAGTGAAAAAGAACAAGCAATTCAAGAAGTAGCAGCAACAGCAACAGCAACAGCAACAGCAACAGCAACGATAGAGTCGGAGGCTAAACCTGTTACAGTACCTGAAAAAAATACTGCAGCACCTAAACCTGAAAAAGAAGCAGCTCCTGCCAAGGCTGATAAAAGCCATGCTCCTGTTGGTAATAAAACAATTCGTGTTAATATCGAGCGACTTGATATATTAATGAACTTATTTGAAGAGCTTGTTATAGATCGAGGACGACTACAGTCTATTTCAACTGAGGTTAACCATGGAGAGTTAAACGAAACAGTAGAGCGCATGAGCCGCGTCATGGGTGACTTACAAACAATTATTTTAACAATGCGTATGGTTCCTGTAGAAACAGTATTCAATCGCTTCC
The DNA here is from genome assembly GCF_050279145.1 of Lysinibacillus sp. NPDC094177. Classification (NCBI taxonomy): domain Bacteria; kingdom Bacillati; phylum Bacillota; class Bacilli; order Caryophanales; family Bacillaceae; genus Lysinibacillus; species Lysinibacillus sp. NPDC094177. The sequence goes on from NZ_JBNNTW010000002.1 coordinate 360,616, forward strand.
CGAAAATGATTCGTCAGTTATCTCGTGATTTAAACAAGAAAATTAACCTTGAAATTATTGGTGCTGAAACAGAATTAGATCGTACAGTAATTGATGAAATTGGGGATCCACTTGTTCATTTAATTCGTAATTCTGTTGACCACGGTATTGAAAATCCTACAGCTCGTCTTGCAAAAGGTAAGCCGGAAGAAGGAACAGTTGTACTACGTGCTTATCACAGTGGTAACTATGTCTTTATTGAAATTGAAGATGATGGAGCTGGTATTAACCGTGAAAAAGTACTAGCGAAAGCTATTTCTAAAGGTATTGTTACTCAGGAACAATCATATTCAATGTCAGATAAGCAAATCAATGAACTTATTTTAGCTTCTGGGTTCTCGACGGCAGATGTTATTTCTGACGTATCTGGACGAGGCGTTGGATTAGACGTTGTTAAAACAACAATAGAATCATTGGGTGGAAATATTTCAATTGAATCTACACAAGATGTAGGCTCAGTATTCTCGATTCAATTACCACTGACATTATCGATTATTTCTGTAATGTTAGTAGAAATCGAAAAAGAGATTTATGCAATTCCACTTTCATCAATTATTGAAACTTCAATTATCCGTTCATCAGAAATAATGAATGCGCATAATCAAAAAGTAATCGACTTCCGTGGCAAAGTAGTACCACTAGTATTCTTAGAAGAAATCTTTGAGGTACCTCGCAAAGAACCACAGGATGACGAATTCCATTCAGTGGTCATCGTTCGAAAAGGTGAGAAGCTTGCTGGTTTAGTTGTAGATTCATTCATTGGCCAACAAGAAATTGTTCTGAAATCATTAGGAAATTACTTAACGAATATCTTTGCAATTTCAGGTGCAACAATTTTAGGTAACGGGAAAGTGGCCTTAATTGTGGATTGTAACGCACTTATTAAATAAGGTGAATGAATAAGAGAGGTGTAAACAATGACAAACGCAGTGGAACAAGAAAGTATTAAAGTAATTGTTTTTCAATTAGCAGATAAAGAATATGCAATTCCAGTGTCACATGTACAAGGGATTGAAAAACTAATGCATATTACACGTGTACCGAAAACGGAGAAATATGTAAAAGGTGTTATTAACCTTCGCGGTGTCGTAACACCAATTGTGGATTTACGTGAACGTTTTGAATTACCTGTCTCTGAGCATGAAGAAACAACACGTATTATCATTATTTCATTAGAGGATATGGAAGTAGGCTTCGTTGTAGACTCTGCAAATGATGTGTTAGATATCCCAGCTAACGCAATTGAACCACAGCCAGAAGTAGTAGGCTCACTGGAAGAAGAGTTTATTTCAGGTGTGGCTAAAATAGATAAACGATTATTAATTTTATTGCATTTAGAGAAAGTACTAAATCCACTAAAGTAGGGATCGATAATGACATTTAATCAAAAGATTACATCACTACATTTAGATGTATTGAAAGAAATCGGTAATATAGGTGCTGCGCATGCTGCGACAGCACTTTCCAATTTACTTGGAAAAAAAATTGATATGCGAGTACCAAAAGTTGAAATGGTGTCATTTAATGACATGATGGAGCTTGCTGGTGGATCTGAAAATGTCGTAGTTGGCATCTATCTACGCATTGAAGGTGATGCTGAAGGTAGTATGTTCTTTATCCTGCCAATTGAACAAGCAAATCGTTTTATTCGTCGTCTCATATTCGATGAATCATTCGACTTTAGAAAACGACCTGTTTCAGAGTTAGGTTTATCAGCTATGCAGGAAATGGGTAATATTTTATCTGGTTCTTATTTATCGGCATTATCGGACTTTACAAATTTAAAAATTTATCCAACTGTGCCAGGACTCAGTGTCGACATGTTTGGTGCCATTATTAGTATTGGTTTGATTGAATTATCACACGTTAGCGATAATGTTATCGTCATAAACACATCCATTTTTGAAGACGGTGTAGAGGATCAGGAAACAGTAAGAGGCCATTTCTTCTTATTACCAGATCCAGACTCATTTGATGCTATTTTTAAAGCATTAGGAGTTTCGTAGATGATGCTAAACAGTGGTAATGGGCAAGTTATAAAAGTTGGAATTGCACAAATGGATGTAGTAAAGTTACCAAATACGATAAGAACATCAGGTCTTGGATCTTGTGTAGGTGTTATTTTATATGATGAATCAAAAAAAATTGCCGGTTTAATACATGTGATGTTGCCAGATTCGAGTTTAGGTAGACAAGAGTCAATAAATGTGGCTAAATTTGCTGATACAGGTGTTGCGGCAATGATTGACTTATTAAAGTTAGAAGGCGTTCAAAAATTCAAGCTAAAGGCAAAAATTGCGGGTGGTGCGCAGATGTTTCAATTTACTTCAGATAAAGACTCCATGCGCATCGGCCCACGTAATGTAGAAGCTGTAAAGCATGAGCTGAAGCGTCATGGAATTCGTTTAGTTGCCGAAGACACGGGCGGTAATAGTGGTAGAACAATTGAATTTGATCCTGCGACGACTACATTACATATTCGAACGGTTAACCAAGGAGTGAGCGAAATATAATGTTTGGTTCTATTTTTTATAACCTATGGGGAGCGTTAATTGCCTTTTCTATATATTTTTTTAGTACATTTCTAAAACCTTATACACCACTACGAATTATCATAGGGTCATTTGTGGCGGGAATAATTGTGTTTTTCGTCATGTATCTTGTTAGATTTTTAATTGCCTACGTTTTATTCACACCTGAGGGCGATGCAGAAGTCGGTGAAGGTGATCATGAAGAAAATGAATCCGACAATCGCGAGGAAGACAATCAAGAAACACCGACGGCCAACTCTACCGTTGAGTTTCAAGATGAAAACTCAGAAGAAATTGCTCAAGTTGTACGCACAATGATGAATCGTGAGGATGATCCGCAATTAAATAATGCTTAAAAATAGGAGTCGCGAGTAGCGGCTCTTTTTTTATAGATATCTTAATTCTTGTATATTTTTAATTTTATGGTGTCTTAGTGAACTTGGACTAAATCCAAACTAAAAAATGTCCGACACATAAATTTAAAGAATCTGTGATAGAGTAGGAGAAACAAATGAAATTATAGTCGATTCTTGTTATAATATAGGAAAGAATTACATTGGTTTTATGTTAGAGGATCATAGCTAGTGGCGCTTTGTTACCCTCAACGAGTGAACTTAAAAAACAAAAAGGGAATATAAGACAGTGGCAAACAGGCGCGTAAATGCGTTTTTCTTAAGAGAGGTGGATTACATGACACAACCAATTCTGAACGATGAACAAAAGCTGTGGAACCGCTGGATAAATGAACGTGATCCAGATGCTGGTGATTTACTAATAAAAAAATATATCTCCCTAGTATCTTATCATGTACAACGCATTGGTGCGAGCTTACCAAAGAGTGTATCGCGAGACGATTTAACGAGCTTAGGTATGGTCGGTCTTTTTGACGCGTTGAATAAATTTGATATTAAGAGAGACTTGAAATTTGATACATATGCTTCTTTTAGAGTTAGAGGGGCAATTATTGATGGTTTACGTAAGGAAGATTGGTTGCCACGTTCAGCACGTGAGAAAGCAAAAAAATTAGATGCACAGATTGAGCAGTTAGAACAAAAATATATGCGTCATGTAACACCTGAGGAACTTGCGGAACATATGGCTTTACCTGTGGAGGAAGTTTACCAAACTGTACAGGAGCACTTCTTTTCAAATGTACTTTCCATTAATGAGCAGCAAGATCAAGATGAAACTGAAGGAAAGTCATTTGTTATTCGCGATGATACGACTAAAACTCCTGAGCAAGCTGTCGTTAAGTCAGAACTACTAGGTGATTTAGCGGAAAATATCCAAAAGCTCAATGATAAGGAGCAGCTGGTGCTTAGTTTATTTTATACTGAGGAATTAACATTAACAGAAATTGGAGAAATGCTTGAATTATCAACATCACGTATTTCACAAATCCACTCTAAGGCGCTGTTAAAGCTACGGAAATTATTATCCAATGAAATGATTAATGCATAATAATCCTTTATACACATCATTGAAGGAGGGAGTCACATGAGTTTAAAAGGTGTCGAATTACAAATAGCTATTCCAAAAACATTTGAAGCAGGAAAAATGGCTGATCAGGCACATCAACAAACTTTGGCTCAGCAAGCACATGCAAATGAAGCGTTAAAAAAAGAAACCGAACGCAAGCAAAAAGTTGTGAATACTTCAGAGGGTATGGATGAGATTAGTGAAGATGAAGAAGCAGGTGGCGAGTATATAAAAGGTACTCGAAAAAAGAAAAACAAGGATAACGAGAAGCAAGAAAAGCAGGCACAGCATCCGTTTAAAGGAAATTTCGTGGATTTTAGTGGATAGGAGATTACTATGACAACCATACTAATTGCGGTTCTATTTTTTTTACAGCTACTTTCATTTTATTTCCTTATCATATTAAATACGAAGCTAGCAAAATTTAAGGACTTAGAAAAAAAACAGGAGCGTTTAATGCGTGAAATGGATGACACCATCAGTGTCTATTTAGCTGATATGAAAGATGAAAATGATCGCCTAATTCAAGAGCTGCAAAGAGCTTCAAAGTCTGAAACTCAAATGAATGCTGTGAAACAGGGAGAGCAGATTGTGAGACAAAAGGAACAGGAGCAACTGCATTCTCTGACAAAGGAAGAAAGTCCTGTAGACGGTTCTAATAATTTAGATAATGAAACGCGTATTTATGTGCCTAAAAACATCGTAGCTAATGCGTATTCACGTCAGCAGCAAACTAAGGCAAAAACTGAAGCTAAGGTAGTACATTCTGCCCAGCAACCAACTGATACAACCAAAAAGGAAGAAGCTAAACCATTAACAATGGAACAACAAGTTGTTGAATTAGCGAAACAAGGTAAAACACCGGAAGAAATTGCAAAGCAGCTTCAAAAAGGAAAAACAGAAATCGAGCTTTTATTGAAATTTCATCATTAAAACAGTTGCGAATGGGATAAAGCTATGATATAGTTGCAAATGGTGTTATTAATACACACGCATTTTAATGCAGTAAGTGGTGCTCTAAGTTTTTAGGGTAGCTTGTTGCAAGTGATAAATGCGGAGGATAAAAACCAAACATACTAGGAGGAAATACACATGTCAGTAATTTCTATGAAACAATTACTTGAAGCTGGTGTACATTTCGGTCACCAAACTCGTCGTTGGAACCCAAAAATGAAGAAATATATCTTCGTTGAGCGTAACGGGATCTACATCATCGACTTACAAAAAACTGTTAAAAAATTAGAGGAAGCTTATGACTTCATGCGTCAAGTTGGTCAAGACGGTGGTAAAGTTCTTTTCGTTGGTACGAAAAAACAAGCACAAGAAGCGATCAAAGATGAAGCTGAACGTTCAGGCAACTACTACATCAACCAACGTTGGTTAGGTGGTACTCTTACAAACTTCGGTACTATTCAAAAACGTGTTGCACGTATGAAAGCAATCGAAAAAATGGAAGAAGATGGAACTTTCGAAGTTCTACCTAAAAAAGAAGTAATCCAACTTAAAAAAGAACACGAACGTCTAATCAAATTCTTAGGCGGTATCCGTGATATGCACGCACTTCCAGACGTAATGTTCGTGGTTGACCCACGTAAAGAGCGTATTGCTGTTGCAGAAGCTATTAAATTAAACATCCCTCTAGTAGGTATTGTTGATACAAACTGTGATCCAGATGAAATCGACTACGTAATTCCTGCTAATGATGATGCTATTCGCGCTGTTAAACTTTTAACTGCTAAAATGGCTGACGCTTTAATCGAGTCAAAACAAGGTGAAGAGGAAGCTCCAGCTGTAGAAGCTGCTGCTGAGTAATTCACGTTTACAAAAAGGTGATAAGTGGCTCAAAACCCTTATCACCTTTTTTAGAACCTATCACTAAAATTTGCACAACCAATTTGAGGAGGAAACACTAAATGGCAAACATTACTGCACAATTAGTAAAAGAATTACGCGAAAAAACTGGCGCTGGAATGATGGATTGTAAAAAAGCGTTAGTACAAACTGATGGCGATATAGATGCTGCAATCGATTTCCTACGTGAAAAAGGTCTTTCTTCAGCTGCTAAAAAAGCTGACCGTATCGCTGCTGAAGGTACAACTTACATTTTAGAAAATGGTAACGAAGCAATTATCCTTGAAGTAAACGCTGAAACTGACTTCGTTTCTAAAAACGATAAATTCCAAGTATTAGTTGCTTCATTAGCTGAACAATTACTTGCTGCTAAACCTGCAACAGTTGAAGCTGCATTAGAGATTGCAAATGCTGAAGGTGTAAAAGTTGTTGACCAAATTTCAACAGCAATTGCAACAATCGGTGAAAAAATTACTCTTCGTCGTTTCGAAGTGAAAACAAAAACTGATGCAGATGCATTCGGTTCTTACCTACACATGGGTGGCCGTATTGGTGTATTAGTAACTTTAGAAGGTTCTACAGATGCATCTGCTGCAAAAGATGTTGCTATGCACATCGCAGCTATTAACCCAACTTATGTTTCTCGTGACGAAGTTTCTGCAGAAGAGGTTGAACGTGAGCGTAAAGTATTAACTGAACAAGCTCTTAACGAAGGTAAACCAGAAAACATCGTAGCAAAAATGGTTGAAGGTCGTCTTGGTAAATACTTCGAAGATGTTTGCTTACTTGACCAAACATTCGTTAAAAACTCTGATCAAAAAGTACGTGACTTCGTTGCTTCAACTGGCGGTTCAGTAAATGGCTTCGTACGTTACGCTGTAGGTGAAGGTATTGAAAAACGTGAAGATAACTTTGCTGAAGAAGTAATGAGCCAAGTTAAAGGTAACTAATTTAGCTTGTATTTGATCCTAATCAAATAATATCTAGATTTTCTAGACAAAAAATGGGGAACACAACATAGCGTGTTCCCTATTTTTCCGAAAAGAGCGGAAAAAAGATATAATTGGTTCATCACCAAAAGTTGTTGATGTCATTTGTTAAAATGCATGCTATGTATATAAGTTGATTAGAGTAAAGGCTGAACGTCCTTAGGAAAGCGCCCAGCCGGAACGGAAAATCAACCACACGTTATGGTGATGAGCCATATAATTTCCTATTCTGCCGTATTCGTAACTAGCAATTATTGTTATTTATACTATAATGGAAAAGGAATAGAGATGTTTTAAATAAAGTCTGACGGAGGTTTACAATGAGTGTGCCACAATATAAACGAGTAGTTATCAAATTAAGTGGTGAAGCGTTAGCTGGAGAAGCGGGCTTCGGTTTATCACCAAAAATAATCAAGGCTGTTGCAGAAGAAGTAAAAGAAGTAGTAGATCTTGATGTAGAAGTTGCTGTTGTTGTAGGTGGCGGTAATATATGGCGTGGAAAAATCGGTAGCGAAATGGGAATGGATCGTGCGGCAGCCGACTATATGGGTATGCTAGCAACGGTTATGAACTCTTTAGCGTTACAAGATGCACTAGAGAAATTAGGGATTGAAACGCGTGTGCAATCTTCTATTGTTATGACACAAGTAGCAGAGCCATATATCCGCCGTAAAGCAGTTCGTCATCTAGAGAAAAAACGTGTAGTAATTTTTGCAGCAGGTACAGGTAACCCATTCTTCTCTACTGATACTACAGCTGCATTACGAGCAGCTGAAATCGACGCAGATGCGATTTTAATGGCAAAAAATAATGTAGATGGTGTTTATTCTGCAGATCCGAAAGTAGATGCAACTGCCGTTAAATATGATACACTCACATACTTAGACGTTATCCAACAAGGCTTACAAGTAATGGATTCAACAGCTTCTACTTTATGTATGGATAACGATATTCCACTAATTGTCTTCTCGATTATGGAACCAGGTAATATTAAACGTGCCGTACAAGGCGAGAAAATTGGAACAGTTGTTAGGAGGAATGTATAATGGCTAAACAAGTTTTAGAACAAGCTAAAGAAAAAATGAACAAAACAATTGCCGCTTTTTCACGTGAACTAGCTTCAATCCGTGCAGGCCGTGCAAATGCTTCTCTATTAGATCGCATTACGGTTGATTATTATGGTGCACCAACACCGATTAATCAGCTTGGAGGTGTTTCGGTACCAGAAGCACGTTTATTAGTTATTACACCTTACGATAAAACAATTTTAGGTGAAATCGAAAAAGCAATTATGAAATCAGATATTGGTATTACTCCAACAAATGATGGATCTGTCATTCGTTTAATGATTCCTGCTTTAACAGAAGAACGTCGTAAAGATCTTGTGAAGCAAGTGAAAAAAGAAGCAGAGGATGCAAAAATCGCTGTGCGTAATGTTCGTCGCGATGCCAATGATGATCTGAAAAAACTTGAAAAAGCTGGCGAAATCACAGAAGATGATCTACGTGGCTACGGTGAAGATATTCAAAAATTAACGGATGAATTCATTGTAAAAGTAGATCAGGTAACGAAAGATAAAGAAAAAGAAATTCTAGAAGTGTAAGCAATTCATTTTGCATACCTATGATGGAACTTTTTGATGAGATGAAGGCGTCCTATAAATAACAGGACGTCTTTTCTCTTTACTATTAAATTATTATGTAAAAGCATACACTAAATTTTAATTGTTTTAGAGAAAATATCTTTCATCTATTTTTGCTTTCTTTTAAGATTAAGAGGAACTGTTCTTTAAGTGAAGCGAAATATATTATAGAAGATTGAACGAAATAAGGGAATCACCCCTTTTAACCTAAAGTTTAATGGGCGTGATAAAAGCTTTAGAAGCCCTTCTTTATAAAAGAGTGCATTACCGAAAGTTGGGAATGTCTTAAGAAAAGTTAATTTTCATTCCGACAAGTTATGGTGATAAGCCTAAAATGTGTATAGTTCTAAAACAAGCTAGTTCATACATAGTCAATTTAGAGGGAAAAAAAAGACAAAAAGCGCTTTTGTTTGTTATGATAGGTTAGTATACGTCCGATTAGTTGTAGTGGGGGAGTTAGCATGTTTAAAAAGCTATTAGGTAAACAAATAAAAATGGATTCACTATCATTGGAGGAACGTGTTGCCCTTGCTAAAAACGAGCCGATTCCTGCCCATGTAGCGATTATTATGGACGGAAATGGACGTTGGGCAAAGAAACGTGCCATGCCACGTGTTGCTGGGCACCATGAAGGTATGAAGACGGTACGAAAGGTAACTAGATTTGCGTCAGATTTAGGGATTAAAGTTTTAACGGTGTACGCGTTCTCTACAGAAAATTGGAAGCGACCAAAACCAGAGGTCGATTTCCTAATGCGTTTACCTGTAGAATTTTTAGGTTCCTTTTTACCTGAAATGATGGAACGCAATGTACGCGTTGAAATGATTGGAGATCCATCTTTATTACCAGCACATACGCAAAAAGCGTTGTATGAGGCAATGGAGGAGACGAAACATAATACAGGATTAATTTTAAATTTTGCTCTGAATTATGGAAGTCGTTCGGAAATGGTTAGTGCCATGAAAACAATGCTTCAAAAGGTGCAGGACGGTCAATTAACGATGCAAGACATAACAGAAGAATGCTTGACATCTCATTTAATGACAGCTCATCTGCCAGAGCCAGATTTATTAATTCGTACAAGCGGAGAAGTGCGATTAAGCAACTTTATGTTATGGCAGCTCGCCTATACAGAATTTTGGTTTACAGATACATTGTGGCCAGATTTTAGTAAGGAAAACTTACTGGAAGCGGTGGAAAACTACCAGAAACGTAATCGCCGTTACGGTGGGTTGAAGGGAGAAGAAACAACTTGAAACAACGAATTATCACAGCAATAATTGCAGCAGCGCTATTTATTCCATTTGTTATTTATGGAAAAGTGCCATTTACAATACTTGTGCTTGCAATGGCTGTTGTCGGTTTTTATGAAATACTAAAAATGAAAGGTATTTCACTTTTTTCAATACCTGGATTTTTAGGGTTACTAACATTAATATTACTTGTAATACCAACGAACTGGTCGAATAAGGTAGTAGATGCAATTGGCTATTCCTCCGATTTAATGGTTGTGTATGGTCTAATGATGCTATTGCTCATATACGTAGTACTTGTAAAAAATAAAATTACATTCGATGAAGTTGCTTTTATTTTATTAGGTGCGTTTTATGTAGGGTTAGGCTTCCATTACTTAATCGAAACACGAAGTTATGGTTTAGAGTTTGTTGTATATTGTTTACTTGTAGTTTGGACAACTGACTCAGGTGCCTATTTTGTTGGAAGAAAACTAGGGAAAAATAAGTTATGGCCTGAAATTTCACCGAAGAAGACCGTGGAAGGTTTTATTGGGGGGATTGTCATTGCAGTAATCTTTGCTGTAGGGATGCAGGCAATTTATCCATTTGCGAATGGTTATGTCTCACTTATTTTCATCACAATCTTTGCGTCAATTATTGGTCAAATGGGCGATTTAGTGGAATCGGCTATCAAGCGTCATTTTGACGTAAAGGATTCAGGCAATATTTTACCTGGGCATGGCGGTATTTTAGATCGCTTTGATAGTCTATTATTCGTCGTGCCTTTACTACATTTTTTACATCTTTTTGGTAACTAGGAACAATAGCGTTCAGTCAGAACCGAAATCAACTCTATGTTATGGTGATGTGTCATAACAATAGCATTTTCCTCTAAACAGAGTGATAATAATCGTGCTATATCATTTGCTGAGATAGAAAAAGGGGACAATTTGTCGTGAAAAAAATTAGTTTACTTGGTGCAACTGGTTCAATCGGTTGGCAAACCTATGATATTTTAAAAGAACAACGCGATGTCTTTCATTTAGTGGCATTTTCTTCAGGAAAAAATATCGAAAAAACTCGTGAAATGATTGAAACTTTAAAGCCAGAGCTTGTATCTGTTCAATTAGAAGAAGATGCAATTATGCTTGCTAAGGAATATCCACAAGTACACTTTACGTTTGGCGCGAAAGGGCTTGTAGAGGTCGCTACACATCCTGATTCGACAGTGCTTGTAAATGCGGTTCTTGGAAGTGTTGGACTAGAATCGACATTAGCTGCAATTCGCATGGGCAAAACAATTGCTATTGCCAATAAAGAAACACTTGTGACCGCTGGACATTTAGTGATGGCAGAGGCCAAGAGATACAATGCAACCATTTTACCGGTTGATAGTGAACATTCTGCGATTTTCCAATCGATGAATGGTGAGAATCCGAAAAATATTGAACGTTTAATTATTACAGCTTCTGGTGGTAGCTTCCGTGACAAAACACGTGAGGAATTAAAGCATGTTACGGTTGCAGATGCACTAAATCACCCAAACTGGTCAATGGGTGCGAAAATTACGATAGATTCAGCTACAATGATGAATAAAGGACTTGAAGTCATTGAAGCACATGTCTTATTTAATATGCCTTATGAAAAAATTGATGTACTTTTGCATAGAGAAAGTATTATTCACTCCCTAGTTGAGTATCATGATACTAGTGTCATTGCACAGCTAGGTACGCCGGACATGCGTGTACCTATCCAATATGCATTAAGCTACCCTGATCGTATGCCACTGCATAATGGACAACGACTTAATTTAGCACAAATTGGTCAGTTACATTTTAAAGAAATGAATTTTGAACGTTATCCAGCATTGCGACTAGCATATGAGGCTGGGCGCACAGGCGGTACAATTTTAACAGCAATGAATGCAGCGAATGAAGCGGCAGTTGCGGCATTTTTACAAGGGAAAATAACATTCCTTGAAATTGATGAAACGATTGAGCGTGTAATGCAAGCACATAACAACATAGTAGTGCCAGATTTGCAAACAATTTTGCATGTGGACAGTGAAACAAGAAAAACAGTGTTAGACATGGTAAAATAAAAAGAGAAGATATCGATAACTATTCGCTTTTAAAGGTGGGGTATTATGCAAACAGCTATTGCATTTATTTTAATATTTGGCCTACTTGTATTCTTCCATGAATTTGGTCACTTCTTGTTTGCGAAACGAGCAGGAATTATGGTTCGAGAATTCGCAATCGGTATGGGACCAAAAATTTATGGGAAAACACATGGTGAAACAATCTATACGATTCGTTTATTGCCGATTGGTGGTTACGTTCGTATGGCTGGTGAGGACATGGATGACACCGACTTACAGCCGGGCTACCGAGTGGGGCTTATTGTAGATGAGGATAATGTTGTGAAGAAACTTATCTTTAATCAAAATAATAAGCAGTTACCAGATTTATTATTTTTAGAAGTTGAGCGTGCCGATTTAGAAAAGGAATTGTTTGTTGAAGGCTATGATGAAGAAGAAAAATTAGTTCGTTATAGTGTTGCGAGAGATTGTATTCTCGTAGAAAACGGTAAAGAAACGTTAATTGCACCGTATGATCGTCAATTTAACGCTAAAACAGTCGGTCAACGAGCTATGACAATCTTTGCAGGCCCATTATTTAACTTTATATTAGCGTTTGTTATTTATTTGCTAATTGGATTAATTCATGGTGTACCTACGTATGAACCAATCATTACAGAAGTAGTAGAAAATGATCCAGCTGCACAAGCAGGGATGCTTGCAGGCGATAGAGTAACTGCTATCGACGGACAAGTAGTTGAAAAATGGCAAGATTTAGCTACTTTTGTACAAGATCACCCAGGTGAAAATATCACTGTAACAGTTGATCGAAATGGTAAGCAAGTTAACCTAAATATGACGGTTAAAGAAATAGTACAAAATGATGAAAAACATGGTCAAATTGGTGTAAAGTATGAGAGTCCGCGTGAATTTAATCCATTAAAAGCTGTTGTTTATGGCGCTCAAGAAACCTATAATATGACTGCTCGAATATTTGAATTGCTCGGAATGTTAATTACTGGTAAGTTTACTATAGATGCTCTATCAGGTCCAGTAGGAATTTATAAAGCGACAGAGCAGGTAGCTCAATATGGATTCATAAATTTAATGAATTGGGCTGCGATGTTAAGTATTAACCTTGGAATTATGAACTTACTACCGCTTCCTGCACTTGACGGTGGTCGTCTATTATTCTTTGGCTTCGAAGCAGTAAGAGGTAAACCAATTGATCGTCAAAAAGAGGGTCTTGTGCATTTTGTAGGTATCGTACTATTGATGATCTTAATGGTCGTAGTTACATGGAACGATATACAAAGATTTTTCTTTTAACCAAATGAGTTAAGTTAAGTTTTTCAAGAAAAACAATATTTAGAAGAAGCCCTGGCAATTACGCCAAGGTGAAAATTGATTGAAAAAACATAGCTTTGAGCGCAATTCTTTTGAAACATTGCGTTCAAAGCTAAATTTGTTTATGCTAATTAGAGTATAAAACTTATCTATTAAAAAAGGTGGAACACTGAATGAAGCAAAGTAAAACATTTATCCCAACGCTACGTGAAATACCTGCTGATGCAGAGGTAAAATCACATAAACAATTACTACGTGCAGGGTTTATTCGTCAAAATACAAGTGGGGTATACTCGTATTTACCGCTTGCAAAACGTGTGTTAACAAAAATAGAAAATATTATTCGTGAAGAGATGGAAGCAATCAATTCAATTGAGCTTTTAATGCCTTCATTACAATCTGCGGAACTTTGGCAGGAATCAGGCCGCTGGGAAAAATATGGTCCAGAATTAATGCGTTTAAAGGACCGTCATGATCGTGATTTTGCATTAGGGCCAACTCATGAAGAAGTGATCACAACTTTAGTACGCGATGAAATTAAATCATATAAAAAATTACCGCTAACACTTTATCAAATTCAAACTAAATTCCGTGATGAAAAACGACCTCGCTTTGGTTTACTACGAGGCAGAGAGTTTATTATGAAAGATGCATACTCTTTCCATGCATCACGTGAAAGTTTAGATGAAACATATGATGATATGTATCGTGCCTATTCAAATATTTTCTCTCGTTTAGGTTTAAACTATCGTGCAGTTATTGCCGATGCCGGCTCAATAGGTGGGAAAGGTACACATGAATTTATGGTACTTTCTGAAATTGGGGAAGATACAATTGCATACTCTGACACATCTAATTATGCTGCAAACATCGAAATGGCAGAAGTTATTGCAGACTATCAACCATCAGATGAAGCATTAAAAGAGCTTGAAAAGGTGACAACACCAGACCAAAAAACAATCGAAGAAGTATCAGCTTTCTTAAATGTTGAACCTTCAAATGTCATTAAATCATTAGTGTTTGATGTTGACGGTGAATTGGTTGTAGTTCTGGCTCGTGGAGATCACGAAATTAACGATATTAAATTGAAAAATGCGCTTGATGCTGGGTCTGTTGAGCTTGCTAGTGAAGCGGCAATCCGTGATTTATTAGGCTGCGGTGTTGGTTCAATTGGTCCTGTTAAATTACCAGTAGACGTAAAAGTAGTAGCTGACAATGCTATTAAATCTATTCGTAACGGTGTAGCCGGTGCAAACGAAGATGATTTCCATTTAGTAAACGTTAATCCTGAGCGTGATTTTGCAGTGAATGAATACTTAGATATTCGTTTTATTCAAGAGGGTGATCCATCTCCAGATGGACAAGGTATTATCAAATTTGCAGAAGGTATCGAAGTTGGTCATATTTTCAAATTAGGAACAACTTACTCTGCAAAAATGAATGGTACATTCTTAGACGAGCAAGGTAAGGCACAGCCATTTATCATGGGATGCTATGGTATTGGTGTATCACGTATTTTAGCTGCTGTTGCAGAGCATTTCCAAGATGAAAATGGTTTTGTTTGGCCAACACAATTAGCTCCTTATGATATCCATGTTGTACCTGTTAATACAAAGGATGAAACACAGGTTGCATTAGCTGATGAGTTATATGGCTTATTAAAATCATACCGTTATGATGTGCTATTTGATGATCGTGCTGAGCGCGCTGGGGTTAAATTCGCGGATGCTGATTTAATTGGCTTACCTGTCCGTGTAACAGTAGGTAAAAAAGCAACTGAAGGTATTGTTGAAGTGAAATTCCGTCAAACAGGTGAAACGTTCGAATGGAAAAAAGAAGAGGTCATTGATCGCTTAAACGAATTCTTCCGTCAAAATTAATTTCCTTTAGAAATGCTTGTCCCAAAAAGGATGAAAATGGCATTAAATAGATAAAAGATTCGCGCCACTTCTCGGGGACAGCGAGCCAAGCATGAATTCATAGATGTTTAGGATTTGTGAGGCTTGACGGTCGCCCGCGGAAAGGGAGCGAATTTTTTCTTTGATTCGTAAACGTTGATGAGGAAATAAAACAAGGGGCTTTAAGACTGCCTCTTTTTGAAAGTAGGTGTCAATAGATTGGAACAGCAACAAGAAGCAAGAACGAGGTTTCAAATGCTCTTGCAACAACTAGAGTTAACAGATGATGTGTATATGTCCTTCTTTGAGGAAGGTGAATTATCACGACTAACTGTACACAAAAAGAACAGGCTATGGAATTTTTCTATTAAATTACGAGATGTACTTCCTTTTCCACTATACCAACTTTTTCGTACTCGTTTGACTGAAAAATTTTCATCTATCGCTCAAATCCACACAACTTTTGATACGGTAGAGAAAAATGTTACGGAAGAACTTGTCCAACAATATTGGCTAACAGTAGTAGAACAAATAGATGAGATGGCGCCACCTTTAAAACATTGTCTAGCATCGCAAATGCCTATGTGGAATGGGCAAAAAATCACTTTATCTTGCATGCAAGAAATGGAATTTATGATGCTGAAAACAAAGTATGCAGAAAAGCTTTCCGAAAGCTATAGTCAATTCGGCTTTCCACATATTGTGATAGACTTTGTTCTTCAAGATCAATCGGAAGAAATGATTGCGGCACAGGAAGCTTTCATAGAACAGAAGCGTTTAGAGGAGGCAGCTTTATCCCAGCAAGCGATACAAGATTACCAAAAACGTGAGAAAGAGAAGAAAGAAAATCCAGCTCTTGCGAACCTTGGTGACCGTCCATTCCAGCTTGGTATGTTAATTAAAGACGATGAAACAATGGAAATTAAACGCATTGTTGAGGAAGAACGCCGTGTTATCATAGAAGGTTTTGTTTTTGATACGGAAATTAGGGAGCTGAAAAGTGGTCGCTCTTTATTACAAATTAAAATTACCGACTATACGGATTCTATCGTTGTAAAAATGTTCTCACGTGATAATGATGATGCGGAACTTATGCAACATTTGAAAAAGGGTATGTGGGTAAAAGTCCGTGGCTCCGTACAAACTGACACATTCATTCGTGATTTAATCGTTATGGCAAATGATATCAATGAAATCAAAAAAGAAACACGACAGGATAAGGCGCCAGAGGGAGAAAAACGAGTTGAATTGCACTTGCATACACCAATGAGCACAATGGACGCTGTGACACCAGTTGATAGACTTGTTGCGCAGGCTGCAAAGTGGGGTCATCCAGCCGTGGCTATTACCGACCATGCTGTTGTACAATCCTTCCCAGAGGCTTATTCAGCGGGGAAAAAGCATGGGATAAAAGTTATTTATGGCTTGGAAGCTAATTTAGTTGATGATGGTGTACCGATTGCTTATGCACCTGAGCACCGATTATTAGCTGATACTACCTATGTCGTGTTTGACGTAGAGACGACAGGTCTCTCTACTGCTTACGATACTATCATTGAGCTTGCTGCGGTTAAAATTCAAGATGGAAATGTTATAGACAAATACGAAAGCTTTGCAAATCCACATCATCCACTTTCGGCAACGACCATTGAACTGACAGGTATTACAGATGATATGGTACGTAACGCACCAGAAGTGGAGCAAGTCATTAAGGAGTTCCATGCATTTATCGGAGATGGCATAGTAGTAGCCCATAATGCATCGTTTGATATGGGCTTTCTATATACAGGCTATAAAAAGTTCGGGCTAGAAGGAACGATTCATCCAGTTATTGACACGTTGGAGCTGGCCAGAATGCTTTATCCAACGATGAAAAACCATCGTTTAAATACACTTTGTAAAAAATTCAATATTGAATTAACCCAGCATCACCGAGCTATTTATGATACTGAGGCTACGGGTTACTTACTTTTACAGCTGTTAAAAGATGCAGATGAATTAGATATCAAATATCACGACGACTTTAATAAGCATATTGGTGGTGGGGATGCTTATAAAAAAGGACGACCAATGCACTGTACGATATTAGCAGTAGATAATGCTGGACTTAAAAATTTATTTAAATTAGTCACCCACTCCCATACAAAAACTTTCTATCGTGTTCCTCGTGTAACACGAGCGGTCCTAGAGCAATATAGAGAAGGTTTATTAGTCGGATCAGGTTGTAGTAATGGTGAATTGTTTGAGACGATGATGAATAAATCCCCAGAGGAAGCAGAGCAAGTTGCGAGATTCTATGACTATATAGAAGTTCAACCAAAGGCAGTGTATGCACCGTTAATTGAGCGCAATGTCATACGTGATGAATGGACACTTGAAGATATTATTCGCAAGTTAGTAAAGCTAGGGAAGAAGATGGATAAACCAGTTGTAGCAACCGGTAATGTCCATTACTTGGATCCGACAGATGGAATGTTTAGACAAATACTAATTGGCTCTCAAGGTGGTGCCAACATCTTAAATAGATCAAAGCTACCTGAAGTTCATTTTAGAACGACTGATGAAATGCTTAAAGAATTTGATTTTTTAGGACCGGATCTTGCGAAGGAAGTAGTTGTCACTAACTCTCAAAAAGTTGCAGATATGATTGGTGATGTTAAGCCAATTAAAGATGATTTATATACACCAAAAATTGAAGGCTCAGATGATGAGGTCACAAATTTAACCTATGAAATGGCACATAGTATATACGGAGAAGAGCTACCAGAAATCGTGAAGGCCCGAATTGAAAAGGAATTAAAGTCGATTTTAGGCCATGGTTTCGGAGTAATTTATTTAATTTCTGCAAAGCTTGTGAAAAAATCATTAGCTGATGGCTATTTAGTAGGTTCCCGTGGATCTGTTGGATCTTCATTAGTGGCGACCTTTATGGAGATTACTGAAGTAAATCCACTTCCACCACATTATATTTGTCCAAATTGTAAGCATTCCGAGTTTTTTGATGATGGTTCAGTAAGCTCAGGCTATGACTTACCAAATAAAGATTGTTCAGAATGTGGAACACCATATAAAAAGGATGGTCAGGATATCCCATTCGAAACGTTCCTTGGCTTTAAAGGAGATAAGGTACCTGATATCGATTTGAACTTTTCTGGGGAATATCAACCACAAGCTCATAACTACACGAAGGTACTATTCGGTGAAGATTATGTATATCGTGCCGGGACAATCGGTACAGTCGCAGAAAAAACAGCGTATGGCTATGTAAAGGGCTATGCAAATGATAACAACCTACATTTCCGCGGTGCTGAGGTAGATCGATTAGTGCAAGGCTGTACAGGTGTAAAACGTACAACAGGACAGCACCCTGGGGGGATTATCGTAGTACCAGACTATATGGATATTTTCGACTTCTCACCAGTGCAATTTCCTGCGGATGCACAGGATGCAGAATGGCGTACAACGCACTTTGATTTCCATTCCATTCACGATAATATTTTAAAGCTTGATATTCTTGGGCACGATGATCCGACTGTGATTCGGATGTTACAGGATTTATCAGGAATAGATCCAAAAACTATTCCAACAGATGATCCAGTCGTTATGAAAATCTTTAGTTCCCCTGAATCTTTAGGCGTAACAGAAAAACAAATTGGCTGTAAGACTGGAACACTTGGCATTCCTGAGTTCGGTACCCGCTTTGTACGCCAAATGCTTGAAGATACAAAGCCATCAACATTCTCAGAGCTCGTACAAATTTCAGGACTTTCACACGGAACAGACGTATGGCTCGGTAACGCGCAAGAGTTAATTCAAAATGGTACATGTGTGCTGAAAGAAGTAATTGGCTGTCGTGACGATATTATGGTGTATTTAATTTATCAAGGGCTAGAACCGTCACTGGCGTTTAAAATTATGGAGTCCGTGCGTAAAGGGAAAGGTTTATCTGAAGAATTCGAAGCGGATATGCTAGCGAATAATGTACCAGGCTGGTATATCGAATCATGTAAGAAGATTAAATATATGTTCCCGAAAGCCCATGCTGCAGCTTACGTGCTAATGGCAGTTCGTATTGCATGGTTTAAGGTGCATTTCCCGATTCTTTATTATGCAGCGTATTTCACAGTCCGTGCAGATGATTTTGATTTAATTGCCATGGTACAGGGTCCGCAAATGATTCGTGCAAAAATTGATGAAATCAATATGAAGGGCTTGGATGCTTCAACAAAAGAAAAAAACCTATTAACTGTAATGGAACTAGCACTTGAAATGTGTGAGCGCGGTATGAGCTTCCAGAAGGTGGACTTATATCGTTCACAGGCTAGTGAATTTATCATTGATGGGAACTCTTTAATTCCACCATTTGATGCGATTCCTGGACTTGGTACGAACGTTGCTAAACAAATTGTGGCAGCGCGTGAGGACGGAGAATTTTTATCGAAAGAAGATTTACAGCAACGAGGTCGAGTATCCAAAACATTAATAGAATACATGGATCAATTAGGGTGTTTAGAAGGAATGCCTGATGCTAATCAGTTATCGCTTTTCTAAAATATGAAGGTAAGTCTAAAGGCGTCTTAATCAATAACGAATAACTTATCTGTTGTATATAAGTAAATTAAAGTTAAAAGCTGGGCGCCCACGGGAATGCGCCCGGCCGGAACGGAAATCAACTTCACGTTACGGTGATGAGCCAAATTTAGCACAACTTTCAATTTCCAGACACAATTATGGCCATACCAAATAGATGTCTAGAATAAGGAAATTTGCATTGTGCTGTAAACTATGCTATCCTTATGGTAATAATTTGTTGATATTTTTCCAGCAAAAGAGTGGGACCTTCCCGCTCTTTTCTGTTGTTATACCGTAGCAAAACAAATTTTTGACTAACAGCAGGTAAGACCGTTAAATTTCACCAAAGCTACTGGTGGAATTTCTGTTTTATTACGCCAGAATTAGATAGATACAGGAGGAAACAATGAGCAAAGTACCATCTTTAATTGAAGAGCTCGCTAAACCGATTGTTGAAGAGTTGAATCTTGAGCTTGTAGATGTCGAGTTCGTAAAAGAAGGACGTAACTGGTTTTTACGTGTTTATGTGGATACACCTGAAGGTGGAATTGACATTGAACAATGTGCTCAAGTTAGTGAACGACTAAGTTTGCTATTGGATGAAAATGATCCAATTACACAAAACTATTATTTAGAAGTTTCTTCACCTGGAGCAGAACGTCCATTAAAAAAAGATACTGATTTTGAAAAAGCGATTGGCAAATTTATTTATGTTAAAACCTATGAGCCCATCAAGGACATGAAGGAATTCCAAGGCTACTTAACGTCATATGATGAACATACATTAGTGATGGAAGTACGCATTAAAACGCGTAAAATTACAGTAACAATTGAACAAGAAAAAATCGCATTGGCACGACTTGCCATCGATTTTTAAGCATAATGCATATTTAGGAGTGAAAACAAAAATGAGTAGTGATTTGTTAGATGCGCTAAATGCGCTAGAAGAACAAAAAGGAATTTCAAGAGATGTGTTAATTGAAGCAATAGAAGCGGCATTAGTTACAGCTTACAAACGCAACTTCAATCAAGCACAAAATGTTCGTGTTGACTTAAATTTAGATAAGGGCTCTATTCGTGTTTTTTCACGTAAAGATGTTGTTGAAGAAGTAGAGGACGATCGTTTACAAATCTCTTTAGAAGATGCCAAGGCTATCAACCCTGCATATCAACTGGATGATGTGGTTGAGCAGGAAGTGACGCCTCGAAACTTTGGTCGTATTGCTGCACAGACAGCGAAACAAGTTGTTACACAACGTGTACGCGAAGCAGAACGCGGTATAATTTACGAACAATATGTGGACCGTGAAGATGATATCGTAACGGGTGTAGTTGAGCGTCTAGATGCTCGCAATATTTATGTAGGTCTAGGAAAAGTAGAGGCTGCATTACCACAAAACGAACAAATTCAAGGTGAAACGTATCGTCCACATGATCGCATCAAGGTCTATATTACAAAGGTTGAACGTACAACACGCGGACCGCAAGTTATTGTTTCACGTACACATCCGGGTTTATTACGCCGCTTATTTGAAATGGAAGTACCTGAAATTTATGAAGGTATTGTAGAAATTAAATCAATTGCTCGTGAAGCAGGAGATCGTTCTAAGATCTCTGTTCATGCACATAACGAAGAGGTAGATCCAGTAGGTTCATGTGTAGGGGCAAAAGGTGCTCGTGTGCAAACAATTGTAAATGAATTAAACGGCGAAAAAATCGATATCGTTGAATGGTCAGAAGATCCAGTCGTATTTGTAGCAAATGCTCTTAGCCCATCAAAAGTTTTAGATGTTCAAGTAAATGAAGAAGAAAAATCTACTACGGTTGTTGTTCCAGACTATCAATTATCACTGGCAATTGGTAAACGTGGTCAAAATGCACGTTTAGCTGCCAAGCTAACTGGCTGGAAAATTGATATTAAGAGTGAAACAGATGCTCGTGAGTTAGGTATTTATCCATCTGCTACAAGCACTTTCATACCTGCTGAGGATGAAGAAAGTGATTTTGATGATGTGGCAGTTGACTTATATCAAGACGACGAAGAATAAGTAAGAAAGCCCGTGTGACTAGTTAGCTGCCATTATTCAGTGGGCGTTGGGCTGCGCCAACTGAATAATGGCAGAGCCTACAATGGAAAATTCTGTGGATTTAATGTAAATCCGAGTTTATGCCAATGTAGCGCATGCTAGTCCACCTCTTACGACAAGCTTCAGAGAGGAAAGGTGATTCTTATGGCTATTAATAAAAAGGTACCTCTTCGAAAATGTGTAGCTACTGGAGAAATGCTACCAAAGAAAGAAATGATTCGTGTCGTTCGTTCGAAAGAGGGCGAGGTAAGTGTTGATATCTCCGGGAAAAAGCCCGGACGTGGTGCCTATGTCTCTAAATCGGAGAAGGCGATTGAAATCGCCCGTAAGAAAAATGTTTTAGGGCACCAACTTGATGTAAAAATCCCTGAAGAAATCTACGAGGAACTTATTTTGTTGATTCGTAGGGAGTCTATTATATGATCAATCAAGCAGTGCATAATTTGCTTGGAATAGCGGCAAGAGCCCGTAAAGTGATTTCAGGAGAAGAGTTAGTAGTAAAGGAAGTCCGCAATGGTAATGCTAAGCTAGTACTGCTTGCAAACGATGCTTCTAAAAACTCTAGCAAAAAAATTCAAGATAAATGCACGTATTACAACGTTGAGTATCATGTAATTGGTGATCGTTATGATCTAGGACATGCTACAGGTAAGGAGGCCCGAGTGGCTTTAGCTATTACCGATAAAGGTTTTGCAAGCAAATTGTCTAGTCTACTCAACGAAAAATAATCGGGGGTGAGCAGATGACCAAAATCAGAGTTCATGAATATGCGAAACAAGTGAATAAAACGAGTAAAGAGGTTATTGAAGCACTAAATAAATTAAATTTGAGTGTAACAAACCATATGTCTATGTTAGAAAAAGACATTGTGGCAAAGTTAAACCAAACATTTAAAGCAGTGAAGAAACCTACTCAAAACGTATCGCAAAAACCACAATCTAATGGCCAACAAAAACCACAGCAATCGGTGAAACAGCAAGAAGGGCAAAAGCAACAATCTGCTACTTCTAAGCCTAAAACAAATAATCAGCAACAAACGCATCAAAACTCAAATTCGTCTAACGAAAAATCTAAGAATACAAAAGGTAATCAAAATCGAAATATGACAAATAATAATAATAACAATAATAATAATAATAATAATCGTAGAGGTGGAGGCGGGTACAACCAACGTCCAAAACCAGGAATTCATGGCGGGAAACGTCGCCATCCAAAAACACACCAACCAAGTCTACCAGTGAAACAAAAGGAATTACCAGAAAAAATTACTTTTGTTGAATCACTTTCTGTAGCGGAATTAGCAAAAAAATTACACCGTGAGCCATCAGAAATTATCAAAAAATTATTTATGCTTGGTGTAATGGCAACAATTAACCAAGAATTAGATAAGGATGCAATTGAACTAATTTGCGCAGACTATGGTGTAGAAGTTGAAGAAGAAATTCGTGTAGATATTACGGATTTAGAAACACACTTCGAACAAACAGAAGAAGTTAACGAGGCGGACTTATCAGAACGTCCACCTGTAGTGACAATTATGGGGCACGTTGACCATGGTAAAACTACATTATTAGATTCTATTCGCAATACAAAAGTTACGGCTGGAGAGGCTGGAGGTATTACTCAGCATATCGGTGCATATCAAGTAACTGAAGGCGACAAAAAAATTACGTTCCTAGATACTCCAGGACACGCTGCGTTTACAACTATGCGTGCGCGTGGTGCGAAAGTAACGGATTTAACGATTTTAGTAGTAGCTGCTGATGATGGTGTTATGCCACAAACAGTAGAAGCGATTAACCACGCGAAAGCAGCAGAAGTACCAATTATCGTTGCAGTCAATAAAATGGATAAACCTTCAGCTAATCCAGACCGTGTGATGCAAGAATTAACAGAGCATGGCCTAGTTCCTGAAGCTTGGGGCGGCGAGACTATTTTCGTACCAATTTCTGCGTTAAAAGGTGAAGGCATTGACACATTATTAGAAATGATTCTTCTTGTCGCTGAAGTTGGAGAATTGAAAGCAAACCCTGACCGTTTAGCACTGGGTACAGTAATTGAAGCACAGCTAGATAAAGGTCGAGGCTCTGTAGCAACTCTTTTAGTACAAGATGGAACATTAAAAGTTGGGGACCCAATTGTTGTTGGCCATACTTACGGACGTGTACGTGCTATGGTGAACGATAAAGGACGTCGCGTGAAAGAAGCTGGACCATCAACGCCAGTAGAAATCACAGGTTTAAATGAAGTACCACAAGCTGGTGACCGTTTCGTTGTCTTTGAAGATGAAAAAACAGCACGCCAAGTTGGTGAAACTCGTGCAATGTCAGCGATTCAAGCACAACGTTCAGAAAAACAACGCGTAACTCTTGATAACTTATTCGAACAAATGAGTCAAGGAGAAATGAAAGAGCTAAACTTAATTGTTAAAGCTGACGTTCAAGGTACTGTAGAAGCTATGGCTGCATCATTAATGAAAATTGATGTTGAAGGCGTAAACGTGAAAATTATTCACACTGGCGCTGGGGCGATTACAGAATCAGATATTTCTCTTGCTGCGGCTTCAAATGCAATTGTTATTGGTTTCAATGTTCGTCCAGATGTCAATGCAAAACGTGCAGCAGAAGAAGAGGGCGTAGATATTCGTCTACACCGTATTATCTATAAAGTAATCGAGGAAATTGAACAAGCAATGAAAGGTATGCTTGATCCAGAATTCGTCGAGAAAATTATTGGTCAAGCAGAAGTTCGACAAACAATTAAAGTATCAAAAGTTGGTACTATTGCTGGTTCATACGTAACAGAAGGTAAAGTAACTCGTGATTCTGGCGTACGTATAATCCGTGAAAACGTAGTAATTTTTGAAGGTGAATTAGATACACTAAAACGTTTCAAAGATGAAGTAAAAGAAGTTGCAAAAGGTTACGAATGTGGTATTACAATTACAAACTTCAACGATATTAAAGAAGGCGACATTATTGAAGCCTATATTATGGAAGAAGTTAAACGTGCATAATGATTGTTTATGCAGAGGTTGAATTCATGATTCAAACTGCCCATTCGTTGAAGGAAAAACGTGCTGTACTACAGCGTATGCTTACACGCACTAAGCAAAAATTTAATGTATCCATTGCGGAAATTGATCATCAAAATGTATGGCAGCGTACGAAATTGGCGCTTGTTGCTGTTTCTTCTTCAAAAGAAGCAGCCGAGCGTGAAATTAATCACGCGCTTCACTACTTACAGTCAAATCCATCTTGGGAACAGCTAAATGTGTGGCGAGACTATTTATAAGTAACATTAGAAGTTGTGTTGTATGATTTAGCCATACCTTGCATGTAAATATAAGTGCAAGTGAGGACACAACTTTCTGTACATCGAAATTGAGGTGACAAACTATGTCTCTACGCTCAAACCGTGTCGCTGAGCAAATGAAAAAAGAACTTGGTGATATTATTGGACGTAAAATAAAAGATCCGCGTGTTGGTTTTGTTACTGTTACTGGTGTTGAGGTAACAGGTGATTTACAGCAAGCGACAATTTATATTACAACTCTAGGCAATGAACGTGAAAAAGAGGAAACACTAAAAGCTTTATTAAAGGCTTCTGGTTTCATTCGCTCAGAAATCGGTTCACGAATCCGTTTACGTCGTACACCAGAATTAATCTTTGAATTTGATTCATCGATTGAATATGGGAACCGTATTGATTCATTGCTACGTGGTTTACACGAAGAATAAGCTTAACTAAAAAAGTCTGCCATATGCATGTTCATGCAGGCAGACTTTTTACATTCATAGGAAACGCAACAGAAGATTATGTAAATCTATCAAAATGTCTTTTGTAACGTAAGTGCAACGGTCATGCAAGCCTAAGCACAAAGCTGATTCCGGACGCAATTATGCCGAGGCAAAATTGGTTATGATGCTAAAAATGAATTGATTTTAGGAGGAAATTTATGAACGGTATTTTACCGCTTTGGAAGGAACGTGGCATGACAAGTCATGATTGCGTCTTTAAATTACGAAAAATTTTACGTACCAAAAAAGTTGGGCATACAGGGACACTTGATCCAGGTGTTGAGGGGGTTCTTCCCATTTGTATTGGTCAAGCAACACGCATCGCAGAATATTTAACCGATGCAGGAAAAACCTATGAAGCTGTTATTTCGATTGGCCGTACAACGACAACTGAGGACGCAGAAGGAGAAACGGTTGAGCAAGATAGTACAAATAAAAAGTTCACACGTACTCAATTGCAAGAAGTTTTAGCCTCGTTAACAGGTGTTATTCAGCAAACGCCACCGATGTTTTCAGCTGTCAAAGTAAATGGTAAACGTCTCTATGAATATGCTCGAAAAGGCGAATTTGTCGAAAGACCTACACGTCAAGTTACTATTTATGCATTAGAGCTACTAGATGATGTAGAAATATATGAAGGACAAGAAATTACATTCCCTGTACGTATAGCATGTAGTAAAGGGACGTATATTCGAACACTAGCTGTGCAAATCGGAGCGGCACTTGGCTATCCTGCGCATATGAAAGAGCTCGTACGCACAGCTTCAGGTACATTTACACAAGAAAATTGCTTTACGTTGGCACAAGTTGCTGAGCTGATGGAAGCTGAACAAATTGATACATGCATTTTACCAGTTGAGTATGCACTAACAGATTATCCATATATTGAGATAACTTCTGCTAATGAAAAAGAAATTTTCAATGGACAAGTGCTTCCCGCAGATGCATTATTAAAGATACATGATAAAATTGTTTTTGGAATCAGTGGGAAAGCAATTGCGGTCTATCATGCCCATCCTACAAAGGAAGGGTTTATGAAGCCACATAAGATGTTTCCGACGATAGAGTAGGAGGATTTTTTGTATGGAGGTCATTCATTTAAAATACCCACACCAACTACAGCAACGAGAAAGCATGCAGCCGTATTCATTAGCACTTGGCTTTTTTGATGGTGTACATAGAGGGCATCAGGCGGTTATTAAGGCAGCGAAGGAAGAAGGAGACAAGCGTCAAATTCCAACAGCTGTTATGACATTCGATCCACATCCTTCATTAGTGCTTGGCGGACGTAACGAAAAGGTATTTTATATAACGTTATTACAGCAAAAATTGCAGCTTTTTGAAGAACAGGGTGTTGATACAGCATTTGTTGTACATTTCACATCTGATTTTGCAAAGCTTTCACCGGATGCATTTATTGATACATTTATTCGTGAGTTGAACATTCAGCATGTTACAGCTGGCTTTGATTATTCTTTTGGTGCATTTGGTAAAGGTACAATGGAAGATATGCGTGCATTGAGTAATGGAGATTACGGTGTAACGGTTGTTGAAAAGAAAACCGACGATATCGAAAAAATTAGCTCTACACGTATCCGTAAGCTTTTGCAAGAGGGAGATATGGAAGAAGCAAGACTCCTTCTAGGACGACCATTTGAAATTACTGGTATCGTTGTACATGGTGATAAACGAGGACGTACAATAGGTTTCCCAACTGCAAATGTCCAAGCGTTAGAGGGTACTTATATCCCCGCGAGCGGTGTGTATGCGGTTCGATTACTTGTTCAAAATAACTGGTATGATGGAGTTTGTAATGTAGGTTATAAACCAACATTTAAAGATCCAAATGACAAGCAATTATCCATCGAAGTCCATATACTAAACTTCGAAAAAAATATCTACGGTGAAGAAGTGCATGTCGCTTGGTATAAACGTATAAGAAGTGAACGAAAATTCGATGGTATTGAAGCATTGAAAGCACAAATCGAAAAGGATAAACAAGAAGCAATTGAATATTTTAAAATGTTTCAACAGTAAATCTCAAATGAAGCAATGTTAAATTCAGATAAAGTAAAGTTTTGTGGCAACGACTGAGTGAGCAACATTATGTTGTTGCTGACGTTACGCTTTTCCACAGACATAGGTTGATTGGAGTGGAGGCTGGGCGATTCCTTGGGAATCAGCGTCACAGATAAGACCCTGGAGCGCTATAGAGGAACGAAGGCTAAGAGCATCACGTCCTGTGATAACGCCTTCGTGACAAACATCCTGTTGCCCCATCGGTCGCTCCCCAGTCGGAACGGAATCAACCCCAAGTTTTAGTGATGAGCCTAAATCTGCTTTAACCTATGAATAGGCACTTACGTTAACGCTTGCTTGAGCTTTTGATTTATGGTAACATTCATAAGTGCATAATATGCTTAACCTTAGCTCGGTATATCGATGACTCCAACGTTTACTGTGCTAATGGGGATTAACAATTATTTAGGAGGTCCATACAAATGGCTATTTCAAAAGAACGTAAAAACGAAATTATTGCTGAGTACCGTACTCACGAAAGTGACACTGGTTCTCCAGAAGTACAAGTTGCAGTATTAACAGAGGAAATTAACGCTCTAAATGCTCACTTACGTACACACAAAAAAGATTTCCACTCTGAGCGTGGTCTTCTTAAAATGGTAGGTCGTCGTCGTCACTTATTAAAATATCTTCGTGAAACTGACGTACAACGTTACCGTGAACTAATCACTCGTTTAGGCTTACGTCGCTAATTGTCAATCGAAAAGCGGGATTAATCCCGCTTTTTCTTTATGTTTATAAACATTAAAGAAGACAGTAAGCTTTACTGTTGAGAAAACAAGCATTTAATAGTTCTATTATTAATTCAAGTTAAAAAACACTGTTTCAATAAAATACAGAAATAAATCCTAAATAAATTGGCAATAACTGAATTTAAATGTATTATTATTTCATGAAATATTTAGCATAGAACAAGCATTTTTGGTACACTTACTATTAGTACATACAGACGAAGTAAGTGTTTTTATAATAGAGAGGGGTTCATTGAATGAACGAAAAGAAAGTCTATTCCTATGAATGGGCTGGCCGTCAACTTGTAATTGAAGTTGGACAGTTAGCAAAACAAGCAAATGGAGCCGTATTAGTACGCTATGGTGATACTTCTGTGCTCTCAACAGCAACAATGTCAAAATCACCGAAACCACTTGATTTCTTCCCATTAACAGTAAACTATGAAGAACGTTTATATGCAGCAGGTAAAATTCCTGGTGGCTTTATTAAACGTGAAGGACGTCCATCTGAAAAAGCAATACTAGCAAGCCGCTTAATTGACCGTCCAATTCGTCCGATGTTCCCAGACGGGTTCCGTAATGAAGTACAAGTGATTTCGATGGTTATGTCTAACGATCCGGATTGCACGTCTGAAATGGCTGCAATGGTTGGTTCTTCATTAGCGTTAGCTATTTCGGATATTCCATTCGACGGACCGATTGCAGGTGTACAAGTTGGCTATATTGACGGTGAATTTATCGTGAACCCAACAGTCGAACAATCCAAACAATCAACAATCCATTTATCTGTAGCAGGTAACAAAGATGCTATCAACATGGTTGAAGCAGGTGCTCTAGAAGTGCCTGAAGAAGTAATGCTAGAAGCCATTATGTTCGGTCATGAAGAAATCAAAAAAATTATTGCTTTCCAAGAGCAAATTGTTGCAGAAGTAGGGAAAGAAAAATTACCAGTAACATTATTTGAAATTGATGAAGCGATTCAAGCAGATATAAAAGCAGCTTGTGAGTCAGACATGCATGATGCCATTCAAACTGCAGAAAAACATGCACGTGATGAGGCTATTCAAGCGGTAAAAGACCGTGTTATTGCTTCTTATGAAGAGCAAGAAGCGGATGAAGTAACAATGAAGCAAGTTTATACAATTCTAGATAAAATGGTTAAAGACGAAGTACGTCGTCAGATTACAGAAGATAAAGTTCGTCCAGATGGTCGTAAATTAGACGAAATCCGTCCACTTTCTTCTGAAACAGGCTTATTACAACGTACTCACGGTTCAGCATTATTTACGCGTGGACAAACACAAGCCCTTTCTATTTGTACATTAGGTGCACTTGGTGATGTACAAATTATCGACGGTTTAGGTGTAGAAGAATCAAAACGTTTTATGCATCACTATAACTTCCCGCAATTCTCTGTAGGGGAAACAGGCCCAATTCGTGGACCAGGTCGTCGTGAAATCGGTCATGGTGCACTAGGAGAGCGTGCTCTTGACGCGGTTATTCCGGATGAATCTGTATTCCCATATACAATCCGTTGTGTATCGGAAGTACTTGAATCAAACGGTTCTACATCTCAAGCTTCTATCTGTGCTTCAACGTTAGCGATGATGGATGCTGGTGTTCCATTAAAGGCACCTGTAGCAGGTATTGCAATGGGTCTTATTAAAAAAGGCGAACATTACTCTATTTTAACTGATATTCAAGGTATGGAAGACCACCTTGGAGATATGGACTTTAAAGTTGCAGGTACAGCTAAAGGTGTAACAGCACTACAAATGGACATTAAAATTGATGGTTTATCACGCAATATTTTAGAAGAAGCATTAACACAAGCTAAAATTGGCCGTATGCACATTTTAGAATCAATGCTTGCTACTCTTGCAGAACCACGTGAAAAATTATCTGCATTTGCACCGAAAATTGTAATCGTGAAAATTAATCCTGATAAAATTCGCGATGTTATCGGACCAGGCGGTAAACAAATTAACAAAATTATTGAAGAAACTGGCGTAAAAATTGATACTGAGCAAGATGGTACAATTTACATCTCTTCTGCAGATGAAGAAATGAATGCTCGTGCAAAACAAATTATCGAAGACATCGTACGTGAAGCAAAAGTTGGCGAGTATTACTTATCAACAGTTAAACGTATTGAAAAATTCGGTGCGTTCTGTGAAATATTCCCAGGTAAAGATGGCTTACTTCACATCTCTGAAATTCAAGAGGAACGTACAAAACAAGTTGAAGATGTATTAAAACTTGGCGATCAATTACTTGTAAAAGTTATTGAAATTGACAAGCAAGGTCGTGTGAATTTATCTCGTAAAGTAGTGATCCAAGAGGAAAAAGAACGCGCTGAGCAAGATAAATAATAAATTGTAGAAAAGGCTGCGTATAATGCGCAGCCTTTTTTAAATCAAATATAAGGAATCTAGTTCTATAGTATTTGTGGAATATCCATCTTTGTTGTAGAACCAGAGAAAAAATTGGGGGAGATTTTTTGGTACAAGTACATACATGTCAGAATGGTGTGCGTATTGTGTCTGAGCAAATCGATCATGTAAGATCGGTTGCGCTAGGCATTTTTGTTAATGCAGGATCTCGTTATGAGTTACCTGAGGAAAATGGCATTACTCATTTTATAGAACATATGCTTTTTAAAGGGACAAAAACTCGAACAGCTCGCCAAATTGCTGAAGAATTTGACCGAATTGGTGGAGAGTTAAATGCCTTTACATCTAAGGAAAACACTTGTTATTATGCAAAGGTTTTAGACCATCATGCTGAGCTTGCAGTCACAATATTAGCAGATATGTTCTTTAATTCTACGTTTGCAAAAGAAGAATTAGAGAAAGAAAGACAAGTTGTACTAGAGGAAATATTAATGAGTGAAGACGCACCTGATGACGATGTTCATGAAAAGCTATGGGGAGTCATGTATCCAAACGATGCACTTGGTCGCCCAATACTAGGAACTGCGGCTACTTTAAAAACATTTACAGCAGATATGATACGTAACTATATGGCTAAACATTATGGTCCAGAATCAGTTGTTATTTCAATAGCGGGAAATATTTCTGCAAAGCTCATGCAAACAATTGAAGACTTATTTGGCCAATATCAGCCATCTCCACTTGCAGTTGAGCCTGTGCTTTCGAAACCTCATTTTTATCCAGGAGAGATTTCAAAAACTCGCGATACAGAGCAAGCGCATTTAGCCATGTCTTATCCAGCAATTGGTGTAAAGGATCCGGATATGTATAGCTTTATTGCACTTAATAATATTATTGGTGGTAATATGAGCTCTCGTTTGTTCCAAGAAGTACGCGAAGAACGTGGTTTAGCATATTCAATATTTTCTTACCAATCTTGTTATGCTGATGTTGGAGCATTTACGATTTATGGTAGTACAAGTCGTCAGCAATTATCACAGCTTCAACATACAATTGATGCGACATTACTTGATATCGTAGCAGGTGGCGTGACAGAGGAAGAACTTATAAATGCGAAGGAACAGCTTAAGGGTAGTTTTGTACTCGGTCTAGAAGGGACAGGCGCTCGTATGAATCGCAACGGTACAAGTGAGTTAGTGCATCGTAAACATCGTTCAGTTGATGAAGTATTAGCGTCAATCGATGCAGTATCAATGGAATCCATCGATCGCTTAATAGCAAAAATCATGAAAGCTGAGCCAGCCATTTCAATTATCGGCCCAGAAGCTTAAAAAAGGTTGCCCTAAATAGGGAGGGCACTGAAAAAGTCCATATCTTCTCACATTGCGAGGTATTCAACGATTAAATCGTTGAATACCTCGCTTTTTTCATTTGGCACTGTGACTCTACTGTTGTTTTCCGAAGCATTACGCTCGCTTTCCGCGGGCGAGCGCCGAGCCTCCTCCTTCGCTTCGTGCGGGGTCTCGTCTGTCTCGCTTTCCCGCAGGAGTCGAGCGATGCTTCTCCAAACAACGCAATGTATCATACTATTATTTTAGTCACGCTTTCCTTTATAATAAAAGAATTAATGTGCAGGTGGTGCCCCCGATGATTTCAATTCAAGAAACCCTTAATTTAAGTCCATATATGGCGATTTACGATATTGTTGTGCCAAAAGATAATATGCTTCGCCAAATCAATGAACTTGGAAAAAACAAGAGAATTTCCCCGCTCGTTTTATCGAAATTTAACTTCTTTCATCATTTATCCCCCACCTCTATAGGTGTGAGATAAATGCTCAGCTAGTGTCCGAACATCCGCTGAAAGAAGTTAAAGCCTCCGGCGGATGTCACGGAATCGGAAAGGAGTGCTTTGTGCGAGCACAAAGCTGATTCCAGACGCAATTATGCCGAGGTATAATTGATTAGGACACCTTAATCTCATTGACATAATACTTTCCCTATTCAAATGACCTCTCTTGCTATATACAAAGAACGGACCATTTTTGCACCATTATTCTTTGTAAAAGTAAATCCTGCATTGTCTCCGTCCCTACTAGAATTCTTTACGTTGATATATTGCGATTGAAATGAGAGAGGACAGCCATAAGATTAAAAGTCCGGCAAAAGGAGCAAAAAACATATACTGTTTTAAGTTAGATAATGTTAATGTGATATCTGGTAAATACTCTTTTAGAAGATTAAATAAGATACTAGGTATGAAGCAAATAGCAATAAGAAACATTCTGCCCTTTATAGAACCAAATTTAATGTAGATCGGTAATAATAGTGCTAGCATACAAAAGGCTAATGTCACAAGGAGATTAAATGTTAGAAAAAACTCTGCTGATGCCCAGGTATTCGTAAAACGATGAATGATAAATACAATCGGTAGTGCGAGGATAAGCCCAAAAAGCATAAGAAGGACACTAAGTACATATTTACTAAGTATTATGTCCCCTTTTGAAATGGGCAAAGTATTTGCATATTTATCCCAGTCGCTTTGTTCATCATAAGTAAGAGCAGTTATA
This sequence comes from Lysinibacillus sp. NPDC094177, assembly GCF_050279145.1. NCBI lineage: Bacteria > Bacillati > Bacillota > Bacilli > Caryophanales > Bacillaceae > Lysinibacillus > Lysinibacillus sp. NPDC094177. The sequence goes on from NZ_JBNNTW010000002.1 coordinate 393,938, forward strand.
GCTTGAAAGGTCACGATAAATATAATAAGTGTAAAGAGTATTAAACTTTGTTGCATAAAAATTGATATAAATAGGAAGAAAATCAACAGGAATGCCTGTGCTTTTATTTGACGTTGAATCGACATTAAATCTTTTAAGATGAGACCTGCCATAATCAAACACTACCTTTCACATAAAATAGCATAATATCCTCTATAGAAGGCTTCTCAACGGGAAATACCTCATTTACTTCATTTTTTAGAACTAAGGCTTCTATACCAAAGGCTCCATTACGTTTTCTTATAATGGCATGTTCTGGTATTGCACTTACTTCCTCTTTATTGCCTTTAAATATTCCGTACTCATAGAGCAGCACGTCTTTACCTTCACTAAATAAAATTTCCCCATTATGAATGAATGTTATATAGTCAGCTATCTTTTCTAAATCACTTGTTATATGAGAAGAAAATAGAATGCTATGTGTTTCATCATGCATAAACGTTAAAAATAAATCAAGAATTTCATCACGTATAATCGGATCTAGTCCACTCGTTGGTTCGTCTAAAATTAACAGCTTTGGATGATGCGACATGGCTAATGCAATGGACAGCTTCATCCTCATTCCTCGGGATAACTCTTTAACCTTCTTCCTCTCCGGAACTTTAAATTGTGCTAATCGCTCAAAATAATAGCCTGAGTCCCATGTTTTAAAAACTTTTTTCATAATTTTGTCGAGTTGCGTCGCATTAAGTGTTTCAGGCACATGTAAATCGTCAAAAACCACACCGATGTCGTTTTTTATCGATAATTCATGTTCGACAACATCCTTACCAAATAGCAAAATTTCGCCATATTCTTTTTTGAGTAAATTAAGTATGCATTTAATTGTAGTAGACTTCCCAGCACCGTTTTCTCCTACAAAACCCATGACAGTGCCTTGAGGTACTGAAAAACTTACATCATTAAGAGAAAACCCTTCAAAGCTTTTCTGTAAATCATGAACTTCAATAGCATTCATTTAGTTGTCCTCCTCCAAAATTAATGAAAGTAACTCCTGTAAATCCTCTTTTGTCATTCTCGCAGTTTTGGCCGTTTTCACTGCTTTTTGCATATGTTCTTCAACTTGACGCAATAATTCCTCGCGTAGAAAATCTTGATTTCGTTCTGTAACAAAGCTTCCTTTCCCAGCTACCGTTTCAATAAATCCATCCCTCTCTAAATCAGCATAAGCACGTTTTGTTGTCATAACGCTAATTTTTAAATCCTTTGCAAGTGCACGAATAGATGGTAGTGCGTCGCCTGCCTGTAACTTATTGGCTAGTATCGCTTCCTTAAGCTGTACGGTTATTTGCTCATAAATGGGTTTATCACTGGCGTTGCTTAAATGGATATGCATAAATTTCTCACCTCGCACAACTGTATATATACACTATATACGGTTGGGTTGTTAAATGCAATATTTTCATACTTTGGGTAAGGGTCACGAATTGCAAAAACTCGGCATATATTGGGGTAACGGTTCAAGGAGGGAGATGAGGCATGCTACTATCAGAGATGGTGGATAAAGAGTTAATTCAAGTTGAGGGTGGCGTACATTTTGGTATATTGGCACATACGGAATGTCTATTAGATGTGCAAACAGGAAAGATTCATGGTTTTGAGATTGTTAAAGATAAATTGCCATTCCAAAAAAAGAAAGTGAAAGTTAGTGAAATGATACCTTGGCATGAAATTATACTAATTGGTGAAGATCGGATTTTATTTAACAAAACAACTACGGTACAGTCAGAATTTTTACAGTGAGGTGAGCTTTTGGAAAATGAAAAATGGCTTGTTATCGGTGAGGATCTAAGGTTAAAGGAATTAGCTACTATGCTAAGAAGCCCATCGAGAACAGTATTTTATAAAAGAACATCTGTTTGGAATGAAGAGTTAAATAAGCTTGTATTGGAATTCCAACCAAATAGAATTATTCTTCCTATTCTTCCACTAAAAATTGAAGTGGAACAGCTTTATGGGATATCTCAAGTTAAGTTTTATACAGGGCGTTTGACTATGCATTGGAAGCAATTGCTTGAGAGAAATGAAACGAATTGCTATTTACAACAAGAATCTTTCATTTGGCAAAACGCGAGATTAACAGCGGAGGGATTTATCGCCACGTTTTACGGACTCGAGCAAAAATGTATTTACGGACAAAACTTTACTATCGCAGGTTTTGGACGCACAGCCAAAATGCTCGCATCTTTACTCGTCAAGATGGGCGCTAATGTCCATATAGTAGCGCGTTCGGTTGTACAAGTGAGTGAAGCAAAGGCATATGGTTATAAAGCAACGAATTTAGATGATCGCCAATGGTCAATTAATGATGGGATTTTTATCAATACGATTCCAGCTAAATGGATTACAGAATCATTCCAAGAGCATGTCCCAGCAGTACTTTATGATTTGGCTTCAGAACCTGGCTGTTTAGATATAGACGCTGAACAATTACAAACATATGTGCTATTACCATCATTACCTGGGAAATACTTTGCACATGATGCAGCTACAATATTGTGCAAGGCAATAGAGGAGGAAGAAAATTGCTAACGGGGAAACGAATTGGTTTAGGTATTACAGCCTCCCACTGTACGTATGAGGATGTAGTACCTAAAATTCAAAACTTTATAGATGCAGGAGCAACAGTTATTCCAATAATTACGCACTCCGTTTTACATGCGGCTACGCGTTTTGGTACGGGGGAGGAGTGGATTGCAAAAATAGAGGAATTAACAGGAGAAAAGGTTATTTCTTCTATTAAAGAGGCAGAACCATTCGGACCATCCAATCCACTGGATGCGATGGTAATAGCACCGATGACAGGTAATAGTATAAGTAAATTTGCTAATGCAGCAACCGATAGTCCGGTATTAATGGCTGCTAAGGCAACATTACGTAACGGTTCACCTGTTGTCTTAGGCATATCAACAAATGATGCTCTTGGCTTAAATGGTATGAATATTATGAGGTTGCTTAATGCTAAAAACATTTATTTTATTCCATTTGGGCAGGACTCACCACATTCAAAGCCAAATTCTTTGATTGCTGATTTCGATCAAATGGTCGCAACTGTTCATGAAGCAATTACTGAGAAAAAGCAATTACAACCGCTGTTAGTACAATATTTTAAATAATTCATGAATTACACACAATTTTCAGTATTTTTATGATACAATAGCACACATTATGGAACTTGTATTCAAGGAGAGATGACAGATGACAAAGCAGTTAACAGTTGCGGTTGTTGGAGCAACAGGAGCAGTTGGCACAAAAATGATGGAGCAACTAATTAAGCGGAATTTTCCAATCGGAGATATTAAGTTTTTAGCTTCTGCACGTTCAGCAGGAAAACCAATCGAATTTAATGGTAAAACATATACAATTGAAGAAGCGACACCTGAAGCTTTTGAAGGCGTCAATGTCGCTTTATTCTCAGCGGGTGGTTCGGTATCAGCGGTGCTGGCGCCAGAAGCGGCAAAACGCGGTGCAGTAGTTATCGATAATACGAGCCATTTCCGCATGGATCCAGACGTACCGCTAGTTGTTCCTGAAGTAAATCGTGGCGATCTTGCTAAGCATAAAGGGATCATTGCGAATCCAAACTGCTCTACGATTCAAATGATGGCTGCACTTGAACCTATTCGTAACGCATTTGGCTTAACTAAAATTATTGTATCAACATACCAAGCCGTTTCAGGTGCAGGTATTTCTGCTATTCAGGAATTAAAGGCACAAAGTGTAAACTGGGATGCAGGTAAGGATGTAGAAGCAAATATATTACCTTCTGGTAGCGACAAACGTCATTACCCAATCGCACGTAATGTCATTCCACAAATTGATAAATTTACAGACAATGGCTTTACATACGAAGAAATGAAAATGATTAATGAAACGAAAAAAATCATGCATGCACCAGAGCTAAACGTAGCGGCAACTTGTGTTCGCGTGCCAGTCGTTTCAGGACACTCTGAATCTGTTTATATTGAAGTAAAAAAAGATGCAACGGTACAAGAGATTTTTGAAGTATTACGCAGTGCACCAGGTGTAGTATTACAAGATGATATCGCAACACAAACTTACCCAATGCCTATCTATGCAGAAGGGGAAGATGCTACTTATGTAGGACGTATCCGTCAAGATTTAGACAATAAAAAAGGATTCCACCTATGGATCGTTTCTGACAATCTTTTAAAAGGCGCTGCATTAAACTCTATTCAAATTGCAGAAGCAATGCTGGAGGATAACTTACTATAAGAGGGGTGTAAGGATGAATTTAGGTCGAATTGGAACGGCAATGATTACGCCGTTCAAAGAAGATGGCACGATTAATTATCCAGAACTAGAACGTATTATTAATCATTTGATTGATAATGGTACAGATTGTATTGTCGCATGTGGCACAACCTCTGAAAACCCAACTATGTCCACAGAAGAAAAAATTGAAGTTGTACGCTTTACAGTAGAAAAAGTAGCAGGTCGTGTACCCGTAATTGCAGGTACTGGGGATAACGAAACTGCTTACTCTATTGCAATGACGCACAAGGCTGAAGAAAATGGTGCAGATGGTATCATGCTTGTAGCACCGTATTATAATAAGCCAAATCAACGCGGTATTTTTGCGCACTTTGAAACAATTGCTAAAGAAACAAGTTTACCTGTCATGCTTTATAATGTGCCAGGACGTACAGGTGTCAATGTTGCCTATGAAACTTCCGTCGCTTTAAGTAAAATTCCTAATATTGCATGGATTAAAGAAGCGAGCGGCAATTTAGATCAAATGGGCGATGTTATTGAGAATGTTGATTCAGAAGATAATTTCTTAGTATATAGTGGGGATGATGGTTTAACACTTCCACTACTAGCAATCGGCGGAGCAGGTGTTATTTCTGTGGCTGCCCATGTTGTTGGTAATGATATGCAATTAATGATTAAAGCGTTTGAAGAAGGAAATCACGAGCTAGCGGCCAAAATTCACCGAGCATTATTACCACTTGTACGTGCGCTGTTCGCTCAGCCAAATCCATCGCCTGTAAAATACGCGATGACCAAATTAGGCTTTGATACACTTAATGTTCGTCTGCCAATGATGGAAATGACAGATGAAGAAAAAGCAAACTTTGACCGAATTTGGGATACGTATCAAGAAAAAGCGAGAAGCTTTAGAAAAATAAGTACCTTTAGTTAAATCCTCAGACCGTAAACAAACGTGAGAAATTTTAGTTTGTTTACGGTCTTTTTTCTTTTGTAAGAAATATAGAAGAATAAGACCGTTGCCCTGGAAGGAGGCCCCCTCGGGTAGGAAAAAAGCTGATCAGGTAAGGCGGAAATCCGCTCAGGCGCTAGAACAACCTTACAGAGAATGGATTACAAAAGGCGATATATCCAATCCCAAAAAGCTACGTCGCTTAATAAAAGACAAAAATTAGACCTTTTACAATGCCACATACTCAACCTTCTTTCCATCTATTAGTAATAAAATTAGAAATAAATTTCTGTTTCCATCATGAAAGATGTATTTTTAATTTGTGCAAAAGCTTTGCAAACCGTATAATAAATCTTAAGTGGTTGCTGTTCGGGATATTTTTTAGGAGGAAACAAATTGACGAAAAAGAAAAATGAATTAATTCGCATCATCCCACTTGGTGGCGTGGGCGAAATTGGAAAAGCAATGTACGTAGTAGAAATTGACGATGAGCTATTTGTGGTGGATAGTGGATTAATGTTCCCAGAAGATGAAATGCTGGGCATTGATATTGTAATTCCAGATATTGCGTATTTAGAAGAAAATAAAGATCGTGTAAAAGGGATTTTCTTAACACATGGTCATGAAGATGCAATTGGCTCGATAGCCTATGTATTACAAAAAGTGAAAGCACCAGTGTACGGATCAAAATTAACAATTGCACTTGCAAAGGAACATTTAAAGGAATTGCCTGCACCACATCAGGTGAAATTCTTTGAGGTTACGAACCGTAGTCGTATGAATTTCAACTCAACGTATGTGACATTCTTCCATACAACACATAGTATTCCCGATTCGTTAGGGGTAGTGTTCCATACATCTGAAGGAGCAATTGTTCATACGGGTGAGTTTAAATTCGATCAATCAGCGACAGGAAAATTTAAACCTGATTTAGCAAAGATGGCTCAGCTAGGGGAAGAAGGCGTATTTATGCTGTTATCTGAGTCGTGTGAAGCTGAGCGACCAGGTTATACGACATCTGAGATTGTGATTGAAGAGCAATTATCAAAAACATTCCATTCAGCACCAGGTCGTATTTTAGTTGCTGTATATGCATCGAATTTTATTCGTATTCAACAAGTATTTTCACAAGCTCAAAAGTCATTCCGTAAAGTAGTCATTGTAGGAAAACCTTTAGAAAAAGCTGTGGATTTAGGTGTACAGCTAGGTTACTTAACAGTAGATGAAGATTCAATCATCCCTATTTCAGAAATGCAAAAGTATCAAGATGATGAGATTATTATTATTACTACAGGTAATAAAGGGGAGCCACTTGATGCGTTAGAAAAAATCGTCCGCAAACATCACCGAGACATTAAAATTAAGAAAAACGACACAGTATTAATTACTTTTACACCGTCTCCTGGTATGGAAGTGCAGATGGCTAATACGATGAACTCTATCGCAAAAGCGGGAGCTGAGATTCTAACATCTAGCAAAAATGTACATGTGTCGGGTCACGGTAGCCAAGAGGACTTAAAGTTAATGCTAAACTTAATGCAACCAAAGTACTTTATCCCAGTGCAAGGTGAGTACCGCATGCTTATTGCTCACTCTAAACTTGCTCAACAGCTAGGTATGCAAAAATCACAAATTTTTATCGCCGATAAAGGGGATATTGTAGAATATAAAAATGGTAAAATGCGAATGAGTGGCCGTGTACAAGCTGGTAATGTATTAATAGACGGCATTGGTGTTGGCGATGTAGGTAACATAGTACTTCGCGATCGTAAGCTATTATCGCAAGATGGTATTTTCATTGTTGTCGTAACATTAAACCGTGCTCAAAAGAAAATTGCATCTGGTCCAGAAATTTTATCGCGTGGTTTCGTATATGTACGCGAATCAGAAGAATTAATGGTGGAAGCTTCTGATATTGCAAAAAATGTTATTGAAAAATACGTTGGTAAAGATACATTTGAATGGACAAATATTAAACAAGAAATTCGAGATACACTGAATACTTATTTATTCCAAAAAACGAAGCGCCGCCCAATGATTATCCCAATCATTATGGAATATTAAAAACGAAAGAACATCGTTGAATGAAAAAGGATTTTCTAACCGAATGTAAACGGTGGAAAATCCTTTTTTAGCTCAATCCAGAAAGTTAGAGATGACACTTATTGTGATATACGCCGTGTGTAGGCTCATCACCAAAAGTTGTGGATGTCATTTGGTAAAACATATGCCATGTATAATAAGTTGATTGGAGTGGAGGCTGGACGCCCCCAGGAAAGCGCCCAGTCGGAACGGAAATCAACCCCACGTTTTGGTGAGGAGTCTTTTTTTGAAATAATCAAGTTCTACATGTTATTATTCGCTACATATAAAGAATGGATTACAAAAGAAGGTGAAATAGATGGCGACTAGTAAAAAAAGAAAAGTCACTAAAGGAAAAACGACTACAGAAAAGAAAGAAATGCATCCGCTTATGTATGAAATATTAGGGCTTATCTTAATTGCGTTTGCGGTTATTATGATTTTTGAATATGGTATGATAGGCCGTATTCTAGAAACAATAGCAATGTTTCTTTTAGGAAATTTACATTTTGCTGTGCCATTTATGCTTATATTTGTTGCGTTGTTACTGATGATTGGTCGGAAAAAAGTAAGCATTTATGATCGTCTAATATTAGGTATGCTCCTAATTGTTATGAGTTTAACAATTTTTAGTCATGGCATTCTTTTTGAGCAATTGTCAAAATCCGGTGGTTTATTATCAGACTCTGTTTTGCGAGAATCTTGGAGAATTTTAATTAGTACTGATGGTATCATCAATAGAAGTAATGCACTTGGCGGCGGTATGATAGGTGCACTGTTATTTAGTGCTCTTCATGTATTATTTGAGGCAACGGGTGCAAAGGTTGTTGCATGGGTTATTTTCTTTATCGGATTAATTTTAGTAACAGGAAAGGCGCTTGTTCCATATTTAGCGGAAAAAATGCCCGACCTTTTTGGCAAATGGCAAAAGAAACATCGTGATAAGAAAAAGAGTATGCCAAAGAAAGCTAAAAATCGTCGTTCAAAAGTAGAAAGCAAAGATGAAATTGCAGCTGTCGATCAGGAGCCTGAGGTACAAGAGGAAGAAGAGGTTTCTCATGAACCAATCATCTCTGCCTTTACTCAAAATGTGTCTCATGAACGAGAAGCATTTGCAGCTGTTGAAAATGAAGATATTGAACATGGCGAGATTGTTGATGATGTCTATATTGAAGGCACAGATGCTGTAGAAAATGCAGATTATCAACTTCCTTCTTTCAATCTATTACAATTACCTCCACAGCATGACCAAAGTGGCGAATATTCTGTAATACAGGCAAATGCGAAAAAGCTAGAGCAAACTTTGCAAAGCTTTGGTGTAAAGGCAAAAGTAACGCAGGTTCATTTAGGCCCAGCTGTAACGAAATATGAAATACTACCAGATATAGGTGTGAAAGTAAGTAAAATTGTAAACTTACAGGATGATCTTGCCTTAGCACTTGCTGCGAAGGATATTCGTATGGAAGCACCTATTCCTGGAAAGTCAGCGATTGGCATTGAGGTACCGAATAGTGAAGTAGCTATTGTTACACTACGGGAAGTGTTAGAGGCTAAAGACGGTGCAAAACCAGAAGCATTATTGCAAGTCGCATTTGGTCGTGATATTACTGGGCAGGCAGTACTTGCTGAGCTCAATAAAATGCCGCATTTACTTGTTGCAGGTTCAACAGGTAGTGGGAAAAGTGTGTGTATAAATGGTATTGTCGTATCTATCCTAATGCGTACAAAACCACATGAGGTAAAGTTGATGATGATCGACCCGAAAATGGTGGAATTAAATGTTTACAACGGGATTCCTCATCTACTAGCACCAGTTGTTACGGATGCACGTAAAGCGTCTCAAGCACTGAAGAAAGTTGTGGCAGAAATGGAACGCCGCTATGATCTATTTTCTCATACAGGTACTCGTAATATCGAAGGCTACAATGGTCATGTACAAAAAGTCAATGAGCAGACGGATGAAAAACATCCTAAATTACCTTATATTGTGGTAATTGTAGACGAGTTAGCGGACTTAATGATGGTAGCCTCAAGTGATGTAGAGGATTCTATTACACGTTTAGCACAAATGGCACGTGCAGCAGGGATTCATTTAATAATCGCAACTCAACGACCAAGTGTAGATGTGTTGACAGGTGTTATTAAAGCGAATATTCCTTCGCGCATTGCCTTTGCAGTGTCGTCAGCAATCGATTCTAGAACGATATTAGATATGGGTGGAGCAGAACGTTTACTCGGTCGAGGAGATATGCTGTTTTTACCTGCCGGTGCATCTAAACCAAAACGTGTGCAAGGTGCTTTTTTATCAGATCAAGAAGTTGAGTCAGTTGTAAACTTTGTTATAGAACAGCAAAAGGCACAGTATCAGGAGGAAATGATTCCGACTGAGGAAGATACAATTTTAGAAGAAACGGATGAATTATTTGATGAGGCAGTGCAGTTAGTTGTAAATATGCAGACGGCCTCTGTTTCGATGTTGCAGCGCCGCTTCCGTATCGGCTATTCGAGAGCTGCTCGTATAGTCGATCAAATGGAACAACGCGGTATTGTCGGGCCTTCAGAGGGTAGTAAACCTCGACAAGTGCTCATTCATCAATACGATAATTAGAGCCGAAATAACGACAAAAAGTTGAATAATGTTGTATACATCGGGTAGGCCCAAATTCATTTCAAAATTCGGACGCAATTACGCTAAGGTGTAATTGATTTCAGTCTATAAAAATGTTATATTTATGAACGATTAGTAGGAATGTTGTACATCAGATGTCTGATCTCTGATTTTGGTGGTGATATATGTGACTATTAAAGCAGATCATCGTCATCTCTATCTTCAAGTAATTGATCGTTTAAAGTCTGACATTGAAACAGGCGTTTTTAAAGAAAATGAGAAATTGCCTTCAGAGTTTGAATTATCGAAATCACTAGGAGTCAGTCGAGCAACACTTAGAGAAGCGCTACGACTGTTGGAAGAGGAAAATGTTATTGTGCGTCGACATGGGGTTGGTACATTTGTAAACCCTAAGCCGTTGTTTACATCAGGTATCGAGCATTTATCGAGCATTTCTTCTATGATCGAGGCAGCAGGTATGGAACCCGGTTCCCGCTTTTTAAAGGCGACGGAAAACATACCTTCTGAGGAAGATTTAAAACGCTTCCAATGTGATGGCGAAGATAAAATACTCACAATTGAACGTGTCAGAACAGCGGATGGCGAGCCAGTAGTTTATTGCATAGACAGATTACCAGCAAGCTTCCTGCCAACTGACTTTGTAGAAAAAAAAGAAGTTTCACTTTTCTCTGCACTTGAACAATCCGGTAAAATTCATGTTGCCTATGCTGTTACATATATTGATCCAATCGGGTATCATGAGCAAGCTTCACCGATTTTAAATTGCGGGCGTGAAACAGCTCTTTTAGTATTAAAGCAGTTGCATTACGATGATCAAGATCAAGTAGTGCTGTATTCAAAAAATTATTTCCGAGCTGATAAATTCAGCTTCCATGTAGTTCGTAAACGGGTGTAGAACATTTCTAAATATTTTCCTGCTAATTACAATACCTTTGGGGGGTTAACAAAATGAAAAAACGTAAATTTGGTTTAGTATTATCATCAGTATTAGCTGCAAGTGCAATTCTAGGTGCATGTGGTGCGAAAGAAGAAAAACCTGCAAAAGAAAAAGAAAATGAAAATGCATCATCAGGCGAAAGCAACAAAGGAGATGCATTCTCAGTAGCAATGGTTACTGACGTAGGTGGCGTTGATGATAAATCATTCAACCAATCTGCTTGGGAAGGTGTTAAAGCTTTCGGTAAAGAAAATGGCCTAGAAAAAGGTGATGGTGGCATCGATTATTTACAATCGAAATCAGACGCAGACTATGAATCAAATTTAAACGCTTTATTACGTCGTAACTTTGATTTAGTTTATGGAATCGGTTTCATGATGGCTGACGCAGTTGAAGCTGTAGCTGCAGACAACCCGGAAAAACATTTTGCATTAATCGATGCTGAAGTAAAAGCAGACAACGTTGTTAATGTTCTTTTCAAAGAGCAAGAAGGTGCTTTCTTAGCTGGTGTAGCTGCTGCGAAAATGTCTAAAACAGGTAAAATCGGTTTCGTGGGTGGCGTAGATATTCCAGTTATCAACCGCTTTGAGGCTGGATTCGTTGAAGGTGCAAAAGCTGTAAATCCAAAAATCGAAATCCAATCAAAATATACTGGTGCATTCGATAAAGCTGACCTTGGTAAAATTACTGCAAACAGCATGTACTCTTCTGGTGTAGATGTAATCTTCCACGCTGCTGGTGCAACTGGTAACGGTGTATTCTCTGAGGCAAAAGAACGTAAGAAAAAAGACCCTAATGCAAATGTATGGGTAATTGGTGTAGACGCTGACCAATACGAAGAAGGTAAAGTAGACGATAAAACAAATGTAACTTTAACTTCTATGTTAAAAGGTGTTAACACAGCAGTTGTAGATATTTCAAATAAAGCGAAAAAAGGTGAATTCCCAGGAGGCAAAACACTTACTTATGGTTTAGCTGAAGACGGAGTGAAACTTGCAGATTCTCGCGGTGCGATTCCAGCAGACGTACAAACTGTAATTGACGAATATAAAGAAAAAATTGCTAAAGGTGAAATTAAAGTTCCAGAAAAAGTGAAAAAATAATTCATCTTTTGATCATCATAAGGGACTATAAAAAAGCCCTTATGATGATTTTTCAATCTATCGTTATATTTTGACTATTTGCAATACTCTATTTGATTAAATTTAGTTACCATAGAGGTAGTAATTTTTCTATGAGTTTATCGTAAGAATAGTAATGATGGTAACAAGTTAATAGAAGAAAGGTTTCTAACGATGACCTTTCCTGTATTAATTTATCTTCATTCAGAAGAATATCTACCTCTATTAGTGGGACAAAATATGCGTGAATTTTTTGTTAATAGGGTGCTAATGCCGCTGAACGAAGATGGAACCTCTGGCTGAAGTTAGTGCTGTCGATGTGAAAAAACGTTGAACTAACAGTGACTATGGCTAGTATTATTAAGTTTGTCTCAAACAAATCTAAATAACTGTTTCAAAAATTGGAACGTATTGTTTATCTGTAGCTACAGCTACAAAATGTTTTCTGTGGCGATAGAAAGGCGACAGCCACAATTACGCTAAGGCGAAATTGATAAAAGTGCCTATTAAGGGAGTGACGAAATTGGAACACGTGATTGAGATGCTAGGAATCCGAAAAGAATTCGGTAATTTCGTGGCGAATAATAACATCACCCTCCAACTGAAAAAAGGCGAAATCCATGCATTACTAGGTGAAAATGGTGCAGGTAAATCGACTTTAATGAACGTCCTTTTTGGTTTGTATCAACCAGAGGGTGGCGAAATTCGAGTTCGTGGGAAGGCTGTTAAGATTACAAACCCAAATGTGGCCAATGATTTAGGGATTGGCATGGTCCATCAACACTTTATGTTAGTGGAAAACTTTACAGTGACCGAGAACATTATTTTAGGTTCTGAACCTACAAAAATGGGGATTGTAAACATTAAAGATGCGGCAAAGAAAGTGCAAGCACTTTCTGAAAAATATGGTTTAGATGTTGATCCATATGCCAAAATCGAAGATATTACTGTAGGGATGCAACAGCGTGTTGAAATTTTAAAAACACTATACCGTGGTGCAGAAATTTTAATCTTTGACGAACCAACGGCATCTTTAACACCACAGGAGATTACTGAGCTAATTCAAATTATGCGCCGTTTAATTGCAGAGGGCAAATCTATTATTTTAATTACTCATAAACTAAAAGAAATTATGGAAGTCTCTGATCGTGTGACGATTATTCGAAAAGGTGAAGGGATTGGAACAGTAATAACTGCTGAAACAAATCCTAACCAATTAGCTGAAATGATGGTTGGTCGTCAAGTCGAATTTAAAACAGAAAAAACAGAAGCCAAACCAACTGATGAAGTACTTACAATCGAAAACTTAATTGTTACAGACTACCGTAATATCGATAAAGTAAAAGGTCTGAACTTAAAAGTACGAAAAGGTGAAATTGTTGGTATCGCAGGTATCGATGGCAACGGACAATCTGAATTAATCGAAGCCATAACTGGTCTACGTAAAATAAAGAGTGGTTCTGTTAAATTAAATGGCAAAGATATTACAAATATGAAACCTCGAAAAATAACTGAGGAAGGCGTTGGGCATATCCCACAAGACCGCCATAAGCACGGTTTAGTATTAGATTTCCCAATTGGCCATAATATCGTACTGCAAACATATTATCAGTCTCCAATCGCTAAGGGCTTTGTCATGGACTATAAGAAAGTGTCTGAAAAAGCACGCCAAATCATTGAGGAATATGATGTGCGTACTGGTAATGGTGAAATGACTCCAGCACGTGCCCTTTCAGGTGGTAACCAGCAAAAAGCTATTATCGGTCGTGAAATTGATCGTAATCCAGATTTATTGATTGCTGCTTTACCGACACGTGGCCTTGACGTAGGTGCTATTGAATTTATTCACTCTCGCCTTATCGAGCAACGTGATAAAGGAAAAGCAGTACTGTTAATTTCATTTGAATTAGATGAAGTCATGAATGTTTCTGACCGTATCGCTGTTATTTATGATGGTCAAATTGTTGATGAGTTACATCCAAAAGAAACAACAGAACAAGAGCTTGGTCTATTAATGGCAGGACAAAGTAGTAAAAATAACATGAATGATGCTAAGGAGGGGAACGACTAATGTCTAATCGTGTCATTAATATACTCGTTCCTATCATCTCTATCATTATCGGTTTAATTGTTGGTGCTATTGTAATGGTAGTCAGCGGCTATGACCCAGTACAAGGTTATAGTGCCCTTTGGACAGGTATTTTCGGAGATTCATATTCAATTGGGAACACAATCCGTCAAATAACACCGTACATATTGGCGGGTCTTGCGGTAGCATTTGCCTTTCGCACAGGTTTATTCAACATCGGTGTTGAAGGTCAGCTAATTTTAGGTTGGCTAGCAGCAGCTTGGGTAGGGTATGCATTTGAACTACCTAAAATTATTCATTTACCATTAGCATTGCTTGCGGCAGCAGCTGCAGGTGCATTTTGGGCCTTTATTGCAGGTTTCTTAAAAGCGAAATTTAAAGTTCACGAAGTTATTGCGACAATTATGTTAAATTATACTGCGCTTTATATTGCAAATGCAGTGATTAAAAAATTGTCTGACGGTAGCTTTAAAACAGAACGTGTTCATGAATCAGCTTCATTACGTTCTCCGTTTTTAAGAGAGCTTACAGACAATTCAAGTCTTCACTATGGGATCATTGTTGCACTATTAATGGTAGTAGTTATGTGGTTCATTTTAGAAAAAACAACACGTGGATATGAGCTAAAAGCGGTAGGCTTTAACAAGCATGCTGCAGAATATGCTGGTATGAGCGTTAATAAAAACATTATTTTAGCTATGACGATTTCAGGTATGTTCGCTGGTCTTGGTGGTGCGATGGAGGCACTAGGTACTTTCGGAAACGCCTCTATTAAGGCAGGCTTTACTGGTATAGGTTTCGATGGTATCGCCGTGGCCTTACTTGGTGCCAATACACCACTAGGGGTAGTATTTGGAGCTTCATTATTCGGCTCACTAAAATACGGTGCGTTAAATATGCCAAATGCTGCGGGTATTCCAGAGGAAATCGTATCTATTATTATTGCGTTAATTATTTTCTTTGTAGCATCAGGCTATATCATACGAGTAGCATTACAAAAATTGAGCAAGAAAAAGGAGGGACAATAACATGAGCTTTTTAGAAATGTTATATTTCATCATCCCTTCTGCAATTCTTTATGCCACACCTTTAATCTTTACGGCAATCGGTGGTGTATTCTCTGAACGTTCTGGTGTTGTAAACATCGGACTAGAAGGTTTAATGATTGTTGGTGCATTTGTTGGTATTTTTGTTAATCTAGAATTTGCTTCAACATTCGGTGCAGCAACAATTTGGGTGGCAATGTTGGCAGCTGTCATTATTGGGGGAATCTTTTCACTTCTCCATGCAGTTGCTTCAATTTCATTCCGTGCCGATCAAACGGTATCGGGGGTTGCTATCAACTTATTAGGTTTAGCGGTAACTGTATTCTTAGTAAAAATGATTTATGGTAAAGGTCAAACAGATATGATTGACCAAGCCTATGCAATAAATCGTTTCGCTATCCCTTATTTAGAGGACATCCCGTTCTTTGGTCCATTATTATTCCAAAATGTCTACAGTACATCGATATTAGCTTTTGCAGTAGCTATTGGGGCATGGTTTATCATTTATAAAACACCGTTTGGATTACGCTTACGCGCTGTTGGTGAACATCCAATGGCCGCAGATACAATGGGCGTAAATGTTAATAAAATGCGCTATATTGCTGTTGTTATCTCTGGGGCATTAGGTGGTCTTGGTGGTGCAGTGTACGCGCAATCAATTACAAACGATTTCTCACATGCAACAATTGCGGGTCAAGGTTTTATGGCCATTGCTGCAATGATTTTTGGGAAATGGCATCCGATCGGTGCATTAGGTGCAGCTTTATTCTTTGGAGTAGCACAAACGTTAAGTGTTGCAGGAAGCGGAATTCCTTACATTCAAGATGTTCCTGCTGTGTACCTACAAATTTTACCGTATGTCTTAACTATTTTTGCATTAGCAGGATTTATCGGTAAAGCAAATGCGCCAAAAGCTAGTGGTCAACCTTATATTAAGGGTAAACGCTAAAAAACAGATAATTATTTACACTAAAGACTGGGCGAAAATGCTCAGTCTTTTTCCTTGTACATATCTTGAGTGTTTGGGAAAATAATGGTTGGAGGTTGATCTTTATTTGCTAGTATAAACAGGTTCTTCAATCAACCAAATGCAATTTCACACATATCATATACATACTTTGGATTCTTTTTGCAATTATAGACAATAGACATGTATAGTATGTGTAGTACTTTGTTATATTAAGAAAGATAAGGAGGGTTCTATATATGTTTAAAACAATACCTTTTGCAAAAGGTGTAAATTTGCATATCCGACAAACAACCCAATTTAAAACCGTAAATTTTTCAATTAAATGGAGAAGAGCATTAACGGCCACAAATGCATCTGAACGTACAGTGTTAACAAATGTGTTGCAACACAGTAATGCTAAATATAAGACAACAGCTGCATTCCGAAGTTTCTTGGATGATTTGTATGGCACAGTGTTATATTTTGACACAGCTAAACGTGGTAATGAACATACAGTACTAATGAATGTAGAAACCGTTAATGATCATTTTTTGGCAAATACAAGTGTTTTAAACGAGGTACTTGATTTATTGCATACAGCAATATTTGAACCAAATTTAGAAAATGATGTATTTAAAGAATCTATTGTAGAACGTGAAAAGAAAACGGTCATTCAGCGTATTGAGTCCATTTTTGACGATAAATCACGTTTTGCGCAGCAACGCATTCAACAAATTTTACGTCCAAATGAACCAGCCTCTACTTCTGCTAACGGAACTGTCGAGGACATTCAAAAAATTACCCCTACGTCATTGTTTGAAGCATATCAATCCATGCTTGCTGATGATAAAATAGACATTTATGTCGCGGGTGATATCAATGAAGACGAAATCGTAGCGAAACTGAAAAAAGCGCTACCATTTAACGATCGTACACCTGAAGAAGTCCCTGCTGTGCTTCCGCAACAGCATCCACAAAATGATTATGTACGTGAACAACAAGAAATGAAGCAAGGGAAGATGCATATTGGCTTTAGTACACCAGTACGATTTGGTGACCCTGATTTCGCCAAAATGCAAATCTTTAATGGTGTATTTGGTGGCTATCCACATGCCAAATTATTTATGAATGTTCGTGAAAAGGAAAGTTTAGCCTACTATGCGTCAAGTTCATATGCATCACATTATGGCTTAGTCTTTGTTGTGTCTGGGATTGAACCAAAGAATGAAGAAAAAGCACTATCACTAATTAAGGAACAACTTGCTGTTATGCAAGCAGGCGATATTACAGATTTGGAAATAGAGCAAACAAAGGCAATGCTGACGAATCAGCTAAAAGAATCATTGGATTCTGCACGAGGACAAATAGAAATTTTTGACCAATATAAAGATTTACCTGAGGAGTTCTCTGTTGAAACTTGGGCAAACAAATGGAAAGCTGTAACAAAGGAAGATATTGTTGAAATGGCAAAGCAAGTACAGCTTGAAGCGGTCTATTTCTTATCTGGGAAGGAGCAAGCCGCACAATGAAAACAATTGAATTCAAACAATTAGATGAAACATTGTATTATGAAAAATTAGAGAATGGCTTAGATGTCTATATTTTACCGAAAAAAGGCTTTTCCAAAACATTTGTAACGTTCACCACAAAATACGGTTCTGTTGATCGTACATTTGTGCCAATTGGTGGAACTGAAAGCATTACTGTACCGGATGGCATTGCCCACTTCTTAGAGCATAAAATGTTTGAAAAAGAAGATGGAGATGTCTTCCAAAAATTTAGTGAATTCGGCGCTTCGGCCAATGCCTTTACATCATTTACACGTACAGCGTATTTATTTTCTTCGACGAACAATATTTATAACAGCACAGAAACATTATTAAATTTTGTTCAAGAGCCTTACTTTACTGAAGCAACAGTCAATAAGGAGAAGGGCATAATTGGTCAGGAAATTACAATGTACGATGATCAGCCAGATTGGCGCCTATATTTTGGTGCAATCGAAAATATGTATCATAATCACCCAGTAAAAATTGATATCGCTGGTACAATAGAGTCGATTGATGGCATTACAGCGGACCATTTATACACGTGCTACAATACATTTTATCATCCGTCCAATATGTTATTGTTTGTCATAGGCGCAGTAGATCCTAATGAAATGATGACGTTTATTCGTGACAATCAAGGCAAAAAAGAATTCCCTGAACCAACACCAATTCAACGCTTCTTTGATAAAGAGCCGACTGAGGTAGCTATCAAAGAGCGCGAGTTGCATATGGATGTACAAAAGCCAAAGGTTTATATCGGCTTAAAAGCAAAAGAAACAAATCTTTCCGGTCGTGACATGTTAAAACATGAGCTGTCTGTTCAAATCGCACTTGAGCTTATTTTTGGACGTACATCTAATTTTTATGAGCGTGTCTATGAAGATGGTTTAATTGATGAAACGTATGCATTTGATTTCACGTTAGAAAATGGTTTTGGTTTTGCTATGATTGGCTCAGATTCTACAGAGCCAGCTGCATTAGAGAAAGCTATTAAGGAAGAATTAGCAAAATATGATGGAGATGCACAATTTGAGAGTGCCGATTTAGAACGAGTAAAACGTAAAAAAATTGGTTTCTTCCTACGTGCTCTGAACTCTATTGAATTTATCGCCAACCAATTTACACGTTATTCGTTTAACGATATGAATTTGTTCGATGTCGTGCCTGTACTAGAAGAACTAAAAATCGAAGATTTGAAAAAAGCATTTTCTTCAGTTCAAGGTGAGTCTCAACAAACTGTCTTTAAAATTTTACCTACAGAAAAGGGTATACAGTGAAAAAGTTTGCCCTTGTATTAGGTGCATCTGGTGAGATTGGTCGTGCTATTTGTCAGAGTCTGGCAAAAGACGGCTGGTCCCTCTACATACACTTTTCAAACAATGAGAAAGCAGCACAGGCTTTATACTGCTCTCTTTCAGAAAACTTCTCTGAACAGGAATTTATGCTTGTACAGGCAGATTTTTCGAACATATTAGGGGCGCAATTGTTAGCTTCACAAATTTTTGATGTGCAAGCGATTGTCTTTGCAAATGGTCAGTCGCATTATTCTCTTCTTGAAGATACTACGGTGGAGGATATGGATGCATTATGGCGTGTCCATGTGCAAAATCCAATGCATCTGACGGCATTGCTGTCATCAAAGCTTCGCGCTCATGATGTCAGCTATGTGCTTTTTATCGGTTCGATTTGGGGAGAGGCTGGATCGGCTGGTGAAGCACTTTACGCGGCTGTGAAGGGCGCCCAGCATGCTTTTGTGAAGTCATATGCGAAAGAAGTGGCACTGTCACGAATTCGTGTTAATGCCATTGCACCTGGCTTTATTAATACATCGATGAACAGTCATTTAAGCGAAGAGGAGCTTGAATATATTTTAGAGGACATTCCCCTAGGTATAATTGGACAAACAACAGATGTTGCTGAAATGGTGCGCTTTTACCTTTCTGGCAATGCAGATTATGTTACGGGACAAATAATTAGATTAAACGGTGGCTGGTACATATAATGTTCTTTTTTGCACATACTAGATGTGTAAAGGAGGAGGAACATATGACCATTTTAGAAAACTGGCAAAAATGGACATCGTTTTTAGGTCAAAATGTTATGCAAGCCGAATCAAGCGGCATGCCAAAGAAAATGATTCAATCAGCTGCTGTACAAATTGGGGAATATTTGGCGACAAATGTCGATCCTAAAAATGAACAAGAGCGAGTGCTGTCGGATTTATGGAGCGTTGCCTCTGAAGATGAAAAACATGCATTGGCGAATTGTGTCGTTAAACTTGTACAAACTAAGCATGTACAGTAAAAAAAGAGGAGAGCTATCTCCTCTTTTTTTTATATAAAAAAGCAATTTTTGCATAGAAAAGGGAACGTATGTAAGCCTATTTTAAACGTTCAAAAAAAAATTAGTAAGTTTTTAAAAATAACACCATAATTCCATGTATTCTAACTTTCCATTACATAAAAAATCAGCTATGATGGAACTTATAAAGGATTTTTTACGTTAACTAATAGGAAGGGAACGAATGTGTTTTGAGCGATTGGTACTTTGAATATGAAATTCAGGTGAATCGCGCTGGATTATTAGGAGATATTGCTTCACTTTTAGGGATGCTTCGTGTCAATATTATTTCAATAAATGGTGTCGATGAGGATCGACGTGGTATGTTAGTGCATACAGACAATGATGAGACAATTGAGCGTTTTCGTACAATTGTTTCGACAATGGAACATATTAACGTGACCAAATTTCGACAACCTAAACTCCGTGATCGTTTAGCCATTAGGCACGGTCATTATATTCCTCGAGATGCAGATGAAAAAAATACCTTCCGCTTTGTACGAGATGAACTTGGTATTTTAGTTGACTTTATGGCTGAGCTATTTAAAAAAGAAGGACATAAGCTCATTGGAATACGTGGAATGCCTCGTGTTGGCAAAACCGAGTCAATTGTAGCGGCAAGTGTATGTGCCAATAAAAAGTGGATTTTTTTATCATCTACAATGATTAAGCAGACTGTTCGCAATAAACTTGCTGGTGATGAATTCAGTGACAATAATATTTTTATATTAGATGGCATTGTGACACGTCGTTCAACTGATGAGCGGCATTTACAACTAGTGCGTGAAATGATGAGTATGCCTTCCATTAAGGTCGTCGAGCATCCAGACATGTTTGTTCAGCATTCAGAATATAAGATTGAGGATTTTGATTATATCATTGAATTACGTCATCACCCAGATGAAGAAATTTCGTATGAAATAATGGAAAAAACCCAGTTGATGTCCGAATCCAATTCATTTGGAGGATTTAATTTTTAATTTGATATTAAAGTAGGTGTTATGAGTGGCGGAATTAGGAACTCGACTGAAAGAGGCGAGACTGTCTAAAGGCTACAGCTTAGACGATTTACAAGAAATAACGAAAATTCAAAAGCGTTATTTAGTAGGTATTGAAGAGGGCAATTATTCGATTATGCCTGGTTCGTTTTATGTACGAGCTTTTATTAAGCAATATGCAGACGCTGTTGATTTGAACGCAGAGGAAATTTTAGAAACGTATAAAAGCGAGCTGCCAGGTACTACAAACAATCAAGTAAGTCAATCGATAACGAATAGCCCAAGTAGAAGAAAAGTTTCAAAGGGCCCTTCTACTAAAATGATGGAGGCAATGCCAAAAATAATCGTTGGTTTATTTATCATTGTCATTATTGTAGCAATTTGGGTGCTTATGCAGTCTAGAAATAGTGCAGGACCAAATGATAGAGACGATTCAACTCCATCAGAAATAGAATATGATACAAAAGCAAAACCAATAGATACAGAAAAAGATAAAGAAAAAGAAAATAAAAAAGCTCAAACAAATGACAAACAAGACTCAACAGATTCAACAGATTCAGCACAGGGAACACCGGACGAAAAGCAAACTGAAGAGGTTAAGCAATCGATTTCAGCTGGGACTGTTGAAGCGGATAAGGCTACAACTTCGTACACGTTAACAGGTGCAAAAACATTCAAAATACGTATTGAAGTATCTGGTCCTACATTTATCGGTATTCGAAACCAACAGCAACAAGAAATACTAACAGATACTCGTGTATATAATGCAGGAGAAGTAGTAGAATTCGACGCAACTTCTCAAAATTATGCTCGTATCCGCTTAGGTAACTCAACACAAGCTAAAGTATACATTAATGACGAGCCTTTAACGTATGCACAGCAAATTGTAACGCAAAACATCGTCATCAATTTCAATAAAGAATAGTAGTCATCTAGCGATGGCTACTTTCTTTCATCATGAAAGGTGTTAGAAAAATGAACATTCCAAATAAAATTACCATCTCTCGAATCTTACTTATTCCGTTCTTTGTCATTGTTATGATGTTTGATTTTGGCTGGGGAACAATGTCACTATTCGGTGCGGAGATGCCTGTTCATCATTTTGTAGGTGCACTCATTTTTATTATTGCTTCAACGACTGATTGGGTGGATGGTTTTTATGCACGTAAGTATAATCTTGTGACAACATTTGGGAAATTTTTAGACCCACTTGCTGACAAATTACTAGTTTCAGCAGCTTTTATTTTAATGGTAGAGCTTGATATGGCGCCTGCCTGGATAATAATAATTATTATTAGCCGTGAGTTTGCAGTAACTGGCCTGCGTTTAATATTGGCAGGTGAAGGAGAAGTTGTTGCGGCGAACCAGCTTGGTAAAATTAAAACGTGGGCTCAAATTGTGGCCATCGGAGCAGCACTTTTACACAATACAATCTTTACACTTATCGGTATTCCATTTGATACAATTATGTTATATATCGCATTGTTCTTTACACTGTGGTCTGGATGGGATTATTTCTATCTAAATCGACGTGTCTTACTTGAGTCTAAATAAGAGAGGTCTTGAGGATCATGAATGCTGAAATTCTTGCAGTTGGCTCAGAGTTATTGCTTGGTCAAATTTCGAACACAAATGCAAGATTCATTTCTAGTCAGTTGTCCGAGTTAGGGATAAATGTGTATTATCACACAGTTGTTGGAGATAATGCACAACGTTTAGAAGAGGCTATTTCTATTGCAGAGACTCGTGCTGATTTAATCATTTTTTCTGGTGGACTTGGTCCTACAAAGGATGATTTAACAAAGGAAACGATTGCTCGTCATCTTGACGTTACTCTTGAATTTGATGACATTGCACTGACAAATATTGAGCAATTTTTTGCAAAACGAGGACGTCCAATGACGGACAATAATCGTAAGCAGGCTCTAATACTAGCAGGTAGTGGGGTGCTTGCAAACCATCACGGTATGGCACCAGGCATGATACTAACAAAAGATGGGCGTACGTATATTTTGCTTCCTGGACCACCCAAAGAGCTTGAGCCAATGTTCCAGTTTGAAGCAAAGCCAAAGCTTGGTGCGATGTTAAATGCTGGAGGGGTTATTACATCTCATGTTATGCGTTTTTATGGAATTGGAGAGGCAGAGCTTGAGGTACGTGTCCAAGATATTTTAGATTCGCAAACAAATCCAACTGTTGCTCCACTTGCTGCTGACGGTGAGGTTACATTGCGTGTAACTGCCAAGGCAGAAACGGAGCAAGAAGCACAGCAGCTTATTACCGCAAAGGTAGCAGAAATTCAAGCGCTTGTTGGGGACTATCAATACGGTATAGATGATGATTCTCTTGCCTCTAAAACAGTAGAAATGTTACTAGATAATAAGTTAACAATTTCTGCAGCAGAAAGTTTAACAGCGGGATTATTTCAGTCAGAGCTTGCAGAGATACCAGGTGTAGGGGATGCCCTTGTTGGTGGCGTTGTGACGTATACAGAAGAGGCTAAGATTAAGCAACTCGGTATTTCTAAAGAATTATTAAATACACATGGGATTGTAAGCAGTGAGTGTGCAGCGGCTATGGCTAGTGCTGTACGTAAAAAGTTTGATACAGATATAGGTATCGGATTAACAGGTGCAGCAGGTCCTACAGCCCATGATCATCAACCAGTGGGGACGGTTTGGATTGGTATTGCGATTGGCAATGAAGAGCCAATTACGTATTTACTTCATTTATCGGGTATGCGTAATACTAATCGACTTCGTACGGTGAAGTTTACATGTCATTATTTAATGCAGCTTTTGGAAGAAAGAGGCTTTACAAAACGCTACTAAATAGAGGTGAAAATAGAAATTTGGGTAATAAAAGTTACCCAAATTTTTATTTTGAAGAAAAACGAATAAACGTTCGCTTTTTTCTTGCGTCTTCTCTTAAAAACAAGTATAGTAGAGATAGAGAAAAACAGTGAACAGTTTTCGAAGGAGGAAAATGAATGAGTGATCGTAAAGCTGCCTTAGAACAGGCGTTAAAACAAATTGAAAAGAATTTTGGTAAAGGTTCCATCATGAAACTTGGCGAAAAGACTGATTTAGAAATCGCTACATCTTCAAGTGGTTCGCTAGCACTTGATGCTGCATTAGGTGTTGGTGGTTATCCACGTGGACGTATTATTGAAGTATACGGCCCAGAATCATCAGGTAAAACAACGGTTGCTCTTCATGCCATCGCAGAAGTGCAGGCAAATGGTGGACAAGCAGCGTTTATCGATGCTGAGCATGCACTAGATCCAATTTACGCACAAAAATTGGGTGTCAATATTGATGAACTTCTATTATCTCAACCAGATACAGGAGAACAGGCGCTTGAAATCGCAGAAGCATTAGTACGTAGTGGTGCTATCGATATCATCGTTATTGACTCCGTAGCAGCATTAGTTCCGAAAGCGGAAATCGAAGGAGATATGGGTGATTCGCATGTTGGTTTACAAGCCCGTTTAATGTCTCAGGCCTTACGTAAGCTTTCAGGTGCTATTAATAAATCAAAAACGATCGCCATTTTCATAAACCAAATTCGTGAAAAAATTGGTGTTATGTTCGGAAACCCAGAAACAACACCTGGTGGACGTGCGCTTAAATTCTACAGCTCAGTACGTTTAGAGGTTCGTCGTGCGGAAGCTATTAAACAAGGCAATGACATTATGGGTAACCGTACAAAAATTAAAATTGTCAAAAACAAAGTGGCACCACCATTCCGTACAGCTGAAGTTGATATTATGTACGGTGAAGGAATTTCAAAAGAGGGCGAAACAGTCGATTTAGGTGTTGAACTAGATATCGTTCAAAAAAGCGGTTCTTGGTATGCTTACGGTGATGAGCGCCTAGGTCAAGGTCGTGAAAATGCTAAACAATATTTAAAAGAAAATCCAGCAGTACTAGATGACATCGCAAATAAAATCCGTGCTTCTTACGGTATTGCATCTTCATCTTACACAATTGCTGCGCATGATGAAGAGGAAGATATGGATGAGGAATTAAAGCTTCTTCTTGAAGATGAATAATATAAATGCATTGTTCCCACTCTTATAGTGAGAGCAATGCATTTTTTTATTTACACATACTTGGGAATATGGTTTTATAATAATTGTTAGGATATTCATACATTTAGCTCATCAGCAAAAGTTGTGGAAGACATTTGTTAAAACAAAAAGCATTTGTTACCCTGACAGCATCAGGAAAGCGGCCTGTCGGAATGGAAATCAACCACATGTTATTGTTGGGTTAGTCAGGAACCGCAGTGTTTGTATCAACAAATCGAGGAGGCTTGGCAGTGAGCCGACGGACAGGAAGAGGTGCTGACGGATAGAATTATTAAAGTGACGGAAGCTTCATATTTTTCTATACCGTAACATTTGATGTAGAACCAGGTATATAAAGTTTTCATCAAAAAATAAATAGTTGTAAAAATACTTCCTAAGTACTGCTGCTATGTATTAATGTAAAAAGTTAAAAAAAGGGTTAGTGTAAAAGTATTAGGGAAATAATTCTCTTAATGGATATGACTTACTTTTTCCTCTGGAGGGGCGAACATGTGCCCGACTATCCTTGACAGAGTTTGAGCCTAGCTATACAATTAAATATGTATAATTTCTGAATTATGACTTTAAATAGGCAGTACATTTTATCTTCGTTTAGATGAAGAGAAAGCCTCTGGCGGATGTCACGGATTTTGAAAGGAATGAATATAAGGATGTTGGCCTGAAATCTTCGTATCCTGCGAAAACGGCTAGCTGACCTGCATCTGTAAAAGTGTCACGTTCTATGGCATTACCGAAATGACCAACATCGTGTCGGTCCTCGTGCAGGCCTGAAACAATTCAAAATCCGGAACACAATTATGCTAAGGCGAAATAGGTGTATGCGCCGACTGAAACTGTATTACCCAAATAGCAAGAGGAGGTGTTCATATGGATGGAATTACTATCATCTCCGCTTTGCTTGGACTCATCGTTGGTGCCGCTGTTAGCTATATCTACATGAAAAAAGTGAATGACTCAAAAATCACTGGTGCTAAACATGTCGCTGAAACAATCGTTGAAGAAGGAAAACGAGAAGCGGAGGCATTGAAGAAAGAAGCACTACTTGAAGCCAAAGATGAAACTCACAAATTTCGTACTGAAGCAGAAAATGACATTCGTGAACGTCGTTCAGAACTTCAAAAACAAGAGAACCGTTTATTGCAAAGAGAAGAGAATCTTGATCGCAAGGATGATGCTCTAAATAAGAGAGAAGCAGGCTTAGAGCGTAAAGAACAAGCTCTAACCGAAAGACAACAGCATATTGAACAGATGGAAAGCAAAGTGGACGAGCTCGTTGCCGCGCAAAAAGCAGAATTAGAACGAATTTCTGCTTTAACTAGAGATGAAGCAAAAGCTATTATCTTAGGAGAAGTAGAAAAAGAGCTAACAACTGATATTGCTGTGATGACGAAGGAAGCTGAGACACGTGCGAAGGAAGAATCAGATAAAAAAGCACGTGAAATTTTATCACTAGCACTGCAGCGTTTTGCAGCAGATCACGTTGCAGAAACAACAGTATCTGTCGTGAACTTGCCAAATGATGAAATGAAAGGTCGTATTATCGGTCGTGAAGGTCGTAATATCCGAACTTTGGAAACGTTAACAGGTATAGATTTAATTATTGATGATACTCCAGAGGCGGTTATTTTATCAGGCTTTGATCCAATTCGCCGTGAAACGGCGCGACTTGCACTTGAAAAACTTGTACAGGATGGCCGTATTCACCCTGCTCGAATTGAGGAAATGGTGGAAAAAGCTCGTCGTGAAGTGGATGAACAAATCCGCGAAACAGGTGAGCAAACAACATTTGAAATAGGCATTCATAACTTACATCCAGATTTAATGAAGATTTTAGGCCGCATGAAATATCGTACAAGCTATGGACAAAACGTCCTAAAACATTCAATTGAGGTTGCATATTTAGCAGGCTTGCTCGCTGCTGAACTTGGTGAAGATGTAGCATTAGCTCGCCGTGCGGGCTTATTACATGATATTGGTAAGGCAATCGACCATGAAGTTGAAGGTAGCCACGTCGAAATCGGTGTGGAATTAGCAACAAAATACAAAGAACATCCGGTCGTTATAAACAGTATTGCTTCTCACCACGGTGATACAGAAGCAACATCTGTTATTGCCGTATTAGTGGCTGCAGCTGATGCGTTATCAGCAGCTCGTCCGGGTGCTCGAAGTGAGACGCTTGAAAACTATATCCGTAGACTTGAAAAATTAGAGGAAATTTCCGAAAGCTATGATGGTGTAGAAAAATCCTTTGCGATTCAGGCTGGTCGTGAAATCCGAATAATTGTACAACCTGAAAAAATTGATGACTTGGCTTCACATCGCTTAGCACGAGACATTCGTAAGCGAATTGAAGAAGAACTTGATTATCCAGGCCATATTAAAGTAACGGTTATTCGTGAAACACGTGCCGTAGAGTATGCGAAATAATAGATAATAATAGGGGCTCTGTGAGACTTAGGTCTTGCAGAGCTTTTTCTGTGTCAAAAAATAAATTGAAGGAATCATTGAAAACTTCATTGATCGTATCATTTTTTTAAAATCATTTCATAAAAATAGATATGGGAAAGCTTTATTATTCAATAAGTTTTATAACAATTGCGATTCAAATAAATATTGATGAGTAATTGAATAAAAAAAATAGAAAGCTGTGATACGTTTGATTGATATACACACACATATTTTATTCGATATAGATGATGGACCAAGAACAGAAGAAGAATCATTACTGATGTTGAAACAAGCCGTAAAGGAGGGAATAACGGAGATAATATCAACTTCTCATGCCCTCAATCCTCATTTTGATGCTGATTATTCAACAGTACAAACAAAATTAAAGCATTTACGTGAATTGATTGAACAAAATGAAATACCACTTACGTTACATAGCGGACATGAGATTCGATTAAACGACCAAATGGTGAATTTATTAAATCATAAACAACTACATGTTTTGGCAAATTCAAATTATGTACTTATTGAGTTACCTTCAAATATAGTTCCAACCTACACGAAGGATATGATTATCGCACTAAAGGCATCTGGTTATACACCAATTATTGCGCACCCTGAACGAAATCTTGCAATTGCTAAGAATCCTAGTAGACTTGAGCCACTTATCCGCGAAGGAGCTTTTACTCAAATTACAGCAGGAAGTCTTGCAGGACATTTTGGAAAGGCAATTCAAAAATTATCATTGGATCTTGTAAGGGCTAATTATGTTCACACATATGGCTCGGATGCACATAATTTAACGACAAGGTCATATCATTTTCAAGAGGGACTTTATTATCTGGAAAGGAAAAAGCAATTAGATACAATTGATATTTTACTAGAGAATAATTATAGGATTATTAACAATCAACCAATTATTATGTTAGAACTAGCGGAGATTAAGAGTGGTAAATGGTGGGAAAAAATTATTTCTAAATACTGAACTAATAGAAAACGGAATGTAGTACTCGGTTGTATCCAATTTTTAGAAAAATATGATGGTATTGCAGAAAGGTGCTAAATATAATCGATATGCAGTAGCATTTCGTCAAGTTGATCGTATAAAGATGATGCAGAATTTGAAGGCACATTTTTTATTGTCCATTTAATGCGCATAAAGGAACCGATATTGTGAGTGAAATTTATGTGAGACAGGTATTTGTTTACCTTCTGATTGGAAAATAGCAGTAGCAAAACTAAAACGCGTGATTAGAATTATTTTAGAGAGTATGTAGATCTACTTAAAAATATCAGAATTTTTAAATTGTTTACCCTTATCGATTTCGACATTAGAAAAATTACGTGTTTGAAATATCAACCAAAATCATTTTATATGATATTTATTTCTTTTTATGCTAGTAAGGTTCTGCATGTTTTTATGATGATATATGTATGTATAGACGAAAGTAAAGAAGGTGTGATGTGAGTGTAATGGAAAAAATAATCGTTCAGGAACGCTTTAAAGCTTGGCAAGCGGCAAATGTCCCCGATTATTTACGCAAGGATCTACAAAGTATTGAGGAAGATAGTAAAGAAATAGAGGAACGCTTTTATCAGTATATACAGTTTGGTACTGGTGGGGTGCGTGGATTACTAGGCGCTGGAACAAATCGTATGAATGTATATACAATTCGTCGTGTGGCGTATGGTCTTGCTCGTTATGTTACGTCGTTTGGTGAGGAAGCGAAGCAGCGGGGTGTGGCAATTGCCTATGATACACGTCATTTTTCATATGAGTTTGCACTTGAAACAGCATGTGTACTAGGTGCGCTAGGTGTGCGAAGTTTTGTTTTTAGTGAATCTCGTCCAACGCCGGAACTGTCGTTTGCAGTACGCCATTTAGGGACAGTGGCAGGGGTTGTCATTACAGCGAGTCATAATCCAAAGACATATAATGGCTTTAAAGTATATGGTGAAGACGGGGCGCAGCTTACATCGACCGGTGCAAATGCGATTGTGTCTTATATGCATGAAATTGAAGATTTGTTTGCTGTTGAGTTGACCAATTTTGAACAGCTCCAATTGGATGGAATAAGTACGTTTATGTTAGATGAAATCGATGAAGCTTATAGTGCGTGCTTGTCTTATTTGCAGGAGCGAAGTGATGTGGAAGTAGCGAAAGATTTGAGTATTGTGTACACGCCTCTACATGGGGCGGGCTTAGTACCGGTAATGCAAGGACTGTCGGCTTTGGGCTTTAGTGAGGTAACTGTAGTAACTGAGCAGGCAGCGCAGGACGGAGCGTTTCCGACAGTGAGTTATCCGAATCCTGAGGACGTGGAGGCATTTAAACTAGCGATGATGCTAGGGAAAGAGAAAGAAGCTGATTTACTATTAGCTACAGATCCAGATGCAGATCGACTAGGTGTGGCTGTCCGTGATGGGGATGGCTATAAATTATTAACAGGGAATCAGCTTGGTGCGTTGTTGTTACAGTATATTTTGCAGGCGAAATCTGAAAAAGGTACACTTACGCCTAATAGCGTGATGTTGAAAACAATTGTTACATCGGAGCTGGGCGCGGCTGTGGCGAAGGCATTTGGTGTAGCAACAGTAAATACGTTAACTGGCTTTAAATATATCGCTGAGAAAATTGAGCAATTTGAACTAACAGGAGACCATTCATTTGTTTTTGGATATGAGGAGAGTTACGGTTATTTAATCCAAAAATTTGTACGGGATAAGGATGCGGTGCAAGTGGCACTTGTCACAGCAGAAATGGCTGGTTATTATGCCAAGCAAGGCAAGACATTGTTGCATGCGCTGGATGATTTATACGAGCAGTTCGGTTATTACAAGGAAGTACTTGAGTCACATGTGTTTGAGGGGCAAGCTGGGCAAAAGCAGATGAAGGGGATTTTAGAAAACTTCCGAGCAAATGTACCGCTTACGCTTGCCGGTGTTGAAGTTGTACGTGTGGAAGATTATTTAAGTGGGGTAGCAAAACTTGCGGACGGCTCTATTGAAGTATTAAAGTTACCGAAAGAAAATGTGCTGAAGTATATGTTAGCAGACGGTTCCTGGGTAGCTATTCGTCCTTCTGGTACAGAACCTAAATGCAAATTTTACTTTGGGGTAGTAGGGGAGAATCGTGATGTAGCAGCCGATAAACTACTACAGCTTCAACAAGCATTTAATCAATAAATAGAGGAATTTTTATAGATATTATTTGATGAAAGTGGTTCTTCCATAAAAATTGGAAGTATTGTTTTTTTGAAAATAATCATAAATATGTTGCAAGTCATTTTTATTATTTGTTGGTTGAAGTAAATTCACTAATGAAAAAATGATAGGCTCATAATTACGAGGGAAGGTTTTAGAATAAACTGAGGAGTACAATAATATAATCAAAAGTGAAGAGAAGGAAAAAATCTCTGAATCCGATTCTATTAATGATAGCTTTTTGAAATTGAATGGCACAGCAGCGACATATTTTTTTGAAAATATACTAACAGGGTATTCGGATAAGGGGTGAAGATCATTGGAGACAACGCTTACTTTACAAGACATATTGACAACAATTCGAAAACGTTGGTTCCTTGTTTTAAGCTGTACAGTTATTGCAAGTGCTGCAGCTGTAATCATTAGCTACTATTTATTAACACCAATCTATCAAGCAGAAACGCAAATATTAGTAAATCAAAAAAGATCTAATATCGAACAATATCAATGGGCACAGAATAATGAAACAGATTTACGATTAATAAATACGTATAATGTCATCATTAAAAGTCCTGTAATATTATCGAAAGTCATAGAAAAACTTGAGTTAGATAAAACATCAGATAGTTTAGCGGAACAAATTACAGTATCTAGTGCAAATAACTCACAAGTTGTAAATATTATAGTTATGGACAAACAAGCATCTAAGGCCGTGAAAATTTCGAATACGTTGGCAGATGTCTTTAAAAAGGAAATCCCTATATTAATGAATGTTGATAATATAGAAATTCTATCAGTAGCTAATCTAATAGATAATCCTAAACCAGTAAAACCAAATAAGCTACTAAATATTATTAGTGCAACTGTTGGTGGATTAATGGTGGGAATCATTTTAGCTTTTTTACTAGAGTTTTTGGATACAAGGTTTAAATCAGAGCAAGAAATAGAAGAAATATTAAATTTACCAATTATTGGTTTGGTTGGAGTAATCGCTCTGGAAAAAGAAACGAATAAATCTATGAAATCACGTAGAGTGAGGAGGAACTAACCATATTTGGTTTGAAAAAAAGTACAAAAATAAAAACTATAATGGCACGTAAACTAGTGACAGATTCAAAATCAATCATATCTGAACAATTCCGAACGATACGTACAAATATTCGATTTTCTTTGCCAGATCAAGAAAAAAAATCACTACTCGTTACTTCATCTATACCGGGGGAAGGTAAATCCACAAATGCTGCAAATCTCGGTGTTGTTTTTGCTCAAGAAGGTAAAAGAGTAATCATCATAGATGCCGATATGCGTAAACCAACTTTACACCATACGTTTAGTACTTTAAATACCAATGGATTGTCAGATGTGTTAACAAGGCAGGAGATTTACTTTAATGTTATTCAAAAAACATCAGTGGAAGAGTTAAGTATTATCCCAAGCGGACCACTTCCACCAAATCCGGTTGACCTACTATCATCGAAGACAATGGAAATACTTATGCAGGATTTAAAGAAGGATTATGACATCATTATTTTAGATGCACCTCCATTATTATCAGTATCAGATGCGCAAATTTTGTCTAATAAATGTGATGGTACTATATTAGTTGTGAATATGGATTTAGTACAAAAAGTAGATGTTTTAAAAGCGAAGGCTGCACTTGTTTCTTCAAAAGCGCAAATTTTGGGCGTTGTTCTAAATAATATTAAAACACCTAAGAACCATTATTATTATTGATCATATCGTTCATAGAAAGAAGGCGTTGATGCGAAATAGAGGACTTTTATGCATTAACAACTTATTCAATCATACGAAATGAGGTCAAACTGTGAGTAAGCAATTTTTGCATACGAACATTCTGAATTATGACTTAACTACTATTGATTGGTCATATTATACAAAAAATGTAGAAGAAATCCACCGATATTTAGAACTGGCAGAGGATGTTCCGACTGGTTGGCTTCATGCACCGCTTGAAGCTTATGATGAATTATTTGTTCATATTGAAAAGACAGCGCATGAAATTCGTAGTTTTGCAGATGTACTTATTGTCATTGGAGTGGGTGGTTCTTTTCTAGGTGCCCGTGCTGTGCAAGATGCCCTGACACCTTATTTTGGTGCACATCATGATGGAATTGAAGTGATCTATGTAGGGCAAAATATGAGTGGAGCTTATATTAAGCAATTACTGGAGAATATTGAGAATAAGAGTGTATACGTGAATGTTGTGTCAAAATCTGGAGGAACTATGGAACCAGCACTGGCGTTTCGAGTTTTACGTCAGTATATGGAATTACATTATGGGGAAAGAGCAGCTGAACGAATTATCGTCACGACAGACGCCAAAAGAGGACTATTAAAGAAAATAGCTGATGCTTCGGGTTATCGACAATTTGTTATACCTTCAAACATAGGTGGTCGTTTTTCGGTATTAACTGCTGCTGGTCTTTTGCCTATGGCAGTTGCAGGGGTTGATATTTATAACTTAATGTCTGGAGCGAAGGTAGCGGCATTAGAGTTTAAAGAATCAAGACTTGAGTATAATGAGGCGTATCGATATGCGGTGTTACGTCATGCATTATATGAACAAGGATACAAAATTGAATTGCTTGCTTCATTTGAACCGGCCTTAAATAAGTTTCATGAATGGTGGAAGCAACTGTTTGGTGAGAGTGAAGGTAAAGACAGAAAAGGTCTTTATCCATCTACAGTAAATTTTTCAACAGATTTGCATGCTATTGGCCAATTTATACAGGAGGGTAGCCCAATTTTGTTTGAAACATTACTTCACTTTCATGAAATTGATGATGATTTGGCAGTACCCTATGATGTACGCAATGAGGATGGACTAAACTATTTAACGAATCGAACATTTAATGAAATAAACGCTATTTCTAAAGAAGGCACAGCACGTGCTCATTCGGAAGGTAATGTCCCGGTTATACAGCTGGAATTACCAAAGCTAGATGCTTATCATATTGGCTTTCTAATTTATTTTTTTATGAAGGCATGTACAATGAGCGCATATTTACTAGGTGTCAACCCATTTGATCAGCCCGGTGTAGAAACATATAAGCGTAAAATGATGGAACTTTTGCAAGAACATAAAGCGTCAAAATATAGTGAGTATTAGATTTATATTAAAATATACAAAACTTCTCATTGTGAAGATGCCCTAAAAGTATTTTATGACTTTTAGGGCATTTTTGTAAAAAATACATTCTTTTTATAAAGTATTCTAAAAAGTTAATAAGTTTACTATTAATATCTGATAGTGTTCGTTTACAGATAAACACATTAGTTTATAGGTGAATGTGATTGGATATTAATATCCTTTTTAATTAGAGTATAAATTTGTTATTTTTTCTATATTTCCGGTAGAAAGGAATATAGATATTGTTCGAGCATATATATGCAATTATAACAATGTGCTTTATCGAATAAAATGAAATGACCAATGTTATAAAGTAAGTAGCACTAAGATTAATTCTAATATATATAACAAATATTTGATTCATCATCAAAAGTCGGGACTTTCAATTTAATAAATAAAGTACTTGTTAAATAGAGTGAAGGTTGGGCGAGTGAAGCTGACTGAATTCGATTTTCGCTACAGATCAAAGCTTCTTGGGGGGGCAGAGTCCGACGGCGAAACCCTTGACTGAGCTTGCAAGGGGAGCAGCTCCTCGGAAAGTGTTCAACTGGAACAAAAATTAACCCCAAGTTACGGTGATGAACCTATATAGGTTCATAATTTGTAATAAAGTACAACGAGGGGAAATTGTGTTGAATGTATTTATCTGGACATTGCAATAACTACTTAACTTATTTAGACATTTGGATCAGTGAGTCATGTGAGCTAAAAGTAGGGGTGGTTTAATGATGGAGAAAAAGAAAAATGTATTATTTTTGTGCCAGTATTTTTATCCTGAATATATTTCGTCGGCTACACTTCCTTTTAACACTGCAATGGCTCTTAGTAAGGCTGGTTTTACTGTCAGCGCATTGTCTGGGTATCCAAAAGAGTACAACTTAACAAATAATGTCCCGCTGCAAGAAACCTATGAAAATATTAAGATAAGTAGACTAAAATATATCCAACTTAAACGTAGTAATTTCATCGGACGATTAATTAATTATTTTTCTTTTACATTTTCTGTAGCCTTACGTTTTAGACAATTGAGAAAGTATGAGGCAATAATCGTTTACTCAAATCCACCAATATTACCGTTAATAGCAGCTCTGGCTAATAAGTTTTTTAACACAAAAGTAGTGTTTGTAAGCTATGATGTATACCCAGAAATAGCTTACTTTACAAACACTATTTCCGAAGATAGTGTAATTAGCAAAATGATGAAAAAAGTAAATAAATGTATTTTTAAACATGTTAATACAGTTGTTGCTTTATCGAATGAAATGAAAGACTATCTACTAAAACATAGAATAGCATTAAAAAAACACCAAATTGAAGTAATCCCTAATTGGTGCGAGGATAAAGCATTCTCTAATGCCACTAAAGCGTCTGAAAATAAACTATTAGAATCCATAAAAACAGATGAAAATCTAGTCGTATCTTATTTTGGCAATATGGGAATATGTCAAGATTTGGATCCGATATTGGAGGCAATCCGTCAATTAAAAAATGATAAGAACGTTCAATTTCTTTTTGCTGGACATGGAAATAAAATGGATAAATTAAAAGAGATTATAGAAACAGAGAATTTGAATCACGCACGTGTTTTTGATTTTTTACATGGACATGATTTTCAAAAGGCTCTTAGTATCAGCGATTGTTTCATTGTAAGTTTATCGGATGGATTGACTGGCCTAGCCGTACCAAGTAAAACCTATAGCTATATGATGGCTAGTAAACCAGTAATCGCTATTATAGGAGCAAATTCTGATATAGCTAGAGATTTAATAGATCATAATGCAGGATACGCTATGCAAGCAAAGGATAGCTCCAGACTAGTAATTGTTATTAAAGAACTCCTTGATGATAGAGTGAAACGCGAAAAAATGGGGGAAAATTGTAGGAAGTTATTTCTTGAGAAATACACGATGGAAAAATGTACTCGAAAATATGTGAATCTTATGCATAAATTACTGGGGGAACAATAATATGTTTAAGGACAAAATATTATTAATAACTGGCGGTACGGGGTCATTTGGAAATGCAGTTATGAAGAGATTTTTAAATACCGATATAAAAGAAATTCGCATTTTTTCAAGAGATGAGAAAAAACAAGATGATATGAGAAAAGTTTACAAAAATGAAAAATTGAAATTTTATATAGGCGATGTAAGGGATGTATCGAGTTTGAAAAATGCTATGCACGGTGTAGATTACATTTTCCACGCTGCTGCGCTAAAACAAGTTCCATCATGTGAGTTCTTTCCATTAGAAGCAGTGAAAACTAATGTAATTGGAACAGATAATGTTCTGACTGTGGCAATTGAAAGTGGTGTAAAAAAGGTAATTTGTTTGTCGACAGATAAAGCCGCTTATCCGATTAATGCAATGGGCATTTCAAAAGCAATGATGGAAAAGGTGATTGTTGCAAAAGCAAAAACAGTTGATCCAAAAAGAACATTAATATGTGGTACTCGCTATGGAAATGTGATGGCATCACGTGGTTCAGTTATCCCATTATTTATTGACCAAATTAAAAATGGCCAATCACTAACAATTACAGATCCAAAAATGACTAGATTTCTAATGAGTCTTGAAGAAGCAGTTGAATTAGTATTATTTGCATTTGAACATGCCGATGCAGGAGATATTATGGTACAAAAATCACCTGCATCGACTGTTTGGGATTTAGCACATGCCATCAGGGAGTTGTTCAATGCGGATAATAACATAGATATTATTGGTACTCGTCATGGTGAAAAACTATATGAAACTTTGCTTACTAGAGAGGAAAATGTGGTTGCACAAGATTTAGGAGAGTTTTACCGTGTGCCTGCTGACAAAAGGGACTTAAATTACGAAAAATACTTCTTAGAGGGTGATCAAAAATTATCCAGACAAGAGGAGTACAATTCTCACAACACAGAAATGCTAAATATTCAGCAAATAAAAGAAAGGTTATTAAAGCTTGATTATATTCAAGAAGAATTGAAAGGTTGGGTCTATGATGAAAATACTAGTGACCGGTTCAAAGGGGTTTATCGGCAAGAATCTCATAGCAAAGCTTAAAAACCAAAATTATACTGATATTCTGGAATATAATAGAGAAACAAACGTAGACTTGTTAGATGAATATTGTAAAGAGGCGGATTTTATTTTTCATCTTGCTGGAGTAAGTCGGCCGAAAGATCAGTCTGATTTCATGGATGTGAACTATGGCTTTACCTCTATTCTTCTTGATACATTAAAGAAATACCAAAATACTTGCCCTGTTATGCTAGCATCATCTACTCAAGCAGAACAAAATAATCCTTATGGTGTTAGTAAAAAGGCTGGGGAGGACTTGCTTTTCGAATACAGTAAAAAAACAGGTGCGAAAATTTTAGTCTATCGTTTACCTAACGTATTTGGTAAATGGAGTAAGCCAAATTACAACAGTGCTGTAGCAACATTTTGTCATAATATTGCACATGATTTACCTATAAAAGTAAGTGATCCTAGCCTTGAAATGAAGCTAGTTTACATTGATGATGTTGTGGAAGAATTGCTTGAAGCCTTGAAGGGGAATGAGAAATCAATCCAAGGCTATTGCCAAATCCCAGTTGTCCATAAGACGACACTAGGGGAAATTGTAGAATTGATTTATTCCTTCAAAAAAAGTAGAGAAGAACGTTCTATTCCTAATATGTCCCACACTTTTACGAAAAAATTATACAGTACATTTTTAAGTTTCCTAAAAGAAAATCAATTTAGTTATGATCTGAAGATGAATGTAGATTTAAGAGGATCCTTTACGGAATTTATTAAGACGCCTGATAGAGGCCAATTATCAGTAAATATTTCAAAACCAGGTATAACAAAAGGTAACCACTGGCATCATTCAAAAAATGAAAAATTTTTAGTTGTAAGTGGTCAAGGTGTGATTCGATTTAGAAATATTAATTCGAATGAAGTAGTGGAGTACTTTGTTAGTGGCGATAAATTGGAAGTGGTTGATATTCCAGTGGGATATACACACAACATTGAAAATTTAGGTGACACAGATATGGTAACAATCATGTGGGTGAATGAAATATTTGATCCTGAAAAACCAGATACAATTTATTTGGAGGTATAAGGTGAAGAAGCTAAAAGTAATGACTGTTGTAGGTACTCGACCAGAAATTATTAGACTATCTGCTGTCATAAATAAATTAGAAAAATCAAATGTTATCGAACATGTATTAGTCCATACTGGTCAAAATTATGATTATGAGTTAAATGAAGTGTTTTTTAGAGAGTTCAATTTAAAGACACCGGATTATTTTTTAAATGCAGCAACTGGAACTGCTATTGAAACAATAGGAAATATTCTAGTGAAAATTGATCCTATTTTAGAGGAAATTCAACCAGATGCATTTTTGGTATTAGGTGATACAAACAGCTGCTTATGTGCGATTGCAGCGAAGAAAAGACATATTCCTATATTTCATATGGAAGCGGGAAATAGATGTTTTGACCAAAGAGTACCAGAAGAAACAAATAGAAAAATTGTCGATCATATTTCAGATGTTAACTTAACGTACAGTGACATTGCAAGAGAATATTTATTAAGGGAAGGGCTACCAGCAGATCGAATTATTAAGACGGGGAGTCCGATGTTAGAAGTACTCAATTCAAGAAAAGTGGATATAGAAAAATCAGATGTAGTAGCAAGGCTAAATCTTAAAGAAGTAAATTATTTTGTAGTATCGGCACACAGAGAGGAAAATATTAATTCAGAAACAAATTTTTTAGATTTAGTAGATAGCTTAAATGCGATTGCAGAAATGTATCAGATGCCTGTCATTGTTAGTACACATCCTAGAACTTTGAAGATGATTCATGCGAAGGAGATAGAGTTTAATCCTTTAGTAAAAATAATAAAGCCTTTGGGATTTAATGACTATGTAAAACTTCAAATAGAAGCAAAGGCCGTATTAAGTGATAGTGGAACGATAAGTGAGGAATCTTCCATTCTTGGATTTAGAGCGCTTAATATTAGACAGGCACATGAAAGACCCGAAGCAATGGAAGAGGCTACGGTCATGATGGTAGGGCTGAAGAAAGAGAGAGTTTTACAAGGATTAGAGATTTTAAAGACACAAGAGAATTACGATTTAAAAAGAGTTGTAGATTATAGTATGCCAAATGTGTCAGATAAAGTGCTTAGAATTATTTTGTCGTATACGGATTATGTTAATCGTGTGGTTTTTGGAGAGAATCAACATGACTAATTTAAAAAATGGATTAGACATATTATTAATTTCTCCCTTACCTTCACCAGCAGGAGGAATAGCAACTTGGACAGAGATGTATTTAAAAAG
Source organism: Lysinibacillus sp. NPDC094177 (assembly GCF_050279145.1). Taxonomy (NCBI): domain Bacteria; kingdom Bacillati; phylum Bacillota; class Bacilli; order Caryophanales; family Bacillaceae; genus Lysinibacillus; species Lysinibacillus sp. NPDC094177. The sequence continues at coordinate 433,123 of NZ_JBNNTW010000002.1, forward strand.
CGAACTTATAAGAAAACAAAATGTAAAAGTTATTAATACTTCCGTTAGAGGAGGTAGAATTTATAGCTTTAATAATAAGAAAATGCTAGAAGAAATAAAGAGGAATGTTTCGATTTATATTAACCTAATTAAAACTTTGAAAAAGAACAAATTCGATGTTGTTCATTTAAACACTTCTTGTTCTACAACTGGTATGATCAGAGATTTATTGTGTGCAAGAAAGATTAAGAAAAATGGTTACAAGTTGATATTACAATGTCACTGTAATATACCAAGTATGTTAAATAATAAATTTTCAACTTGGATTTTTAAAGAACTTATTAATCATACTGATACGATTCTTGTTTTAAATTCCGATTCAAATCAGTATGTTAAGAAAGTATTAAAAAGAGAAAGTTTTATTGTTTCAAATTTTATTGACTATAAGGATATAAATCACTCAGGCTTAAAGTATATATCTGACGAAATAAAAACAATAATTTTTGTAGGTCATGTGAATCGATCGAAGGGGTGTAATGAAATTATTGAGGTATCTCAAAGCTTCCCTAACATAAACTTTCGTCTAATAGGTAATATAAGTGATGATTACAAAAATATCGATGTTCCTGAAAATGTTAAATTAATTGGAGAAGTTTCTAAAGATAACGTATTAATAGAAATGAAAAATGCTGATATATTACTGTTTCCTTCTCATACGGAGGGATTTCCCCTTGTTGTTTTAGAAGCTATGGCTTGCGGTTTACCGGTTATCGGTACATCAGTGGGCGCTATTCCTGAAATGATTGAACAAAAAGGCGGAGTTTTATTTGATGTTGGAGATGTACCTGCAATAATTAGGGCTGTTAATGAGATTCAAGATCCCTCGATCAGAAGACAAATATCTAAATGGAATCAAAATAAAATTAAAAGCTGCTATTCAACTGAAGTTATTATAAAAAAAATTTGTGATATATATGAGGGGTTATAAATGAGGAAACGAGTATTAATTGTAGTTCCGACTCTTGGAATTGGAGGCGGTGAAAAGCTTGCGATTGATATTGTTTTAAATTTAGATGTACAAAAGTACGAAGTGTTACTACTATCTTTATTTCCTAAAATGGGAACGGAATTTGAAAGTATCATAAAAAAGAATAATATTAATATTCAATTTTTGAATAAAAAGCTGGGTTTTGATCCGAAAGTTATTTTAGCATTTGCGAATGTAGTAAGAAAATACAAGCCCCATACTATACACACACATCTAAATGTTGTTCCATATGTTTTACCAGCTACTATTCTTTATGGTATTAAAAATAGGTTCCACACTGTCCATAGTGTTGCAAGTATGGAGTCAACAGGATTTCTAAAAAAAATAATGAAAATTACTTATCGTTTTTTTTCATTTACTCCTGTAGCTATATGTGATGTTGTAAAAACAACAATATGTGAAGAATATGACTTGCCAGATGAGAAAGTTCCTTGTATCTATAACGGAGTTAACACAGAAATATATAAAAAATTAGAGAGAAAGCAAAATACAAATTATATTAACTTTATTACTACTGGTAGAATGCAACATGTAAAAAATCATAATCTCATGATTAACGCATTTTCAGATGTTGCAAAAAAGTATGATAATGTAATGTTAACCATTTTAGGGGATGGGGAACTTCGATTAGATATTGAAAAACAAATTAAAGAACTAGGTCTAGAAGAAAAAGTAATTTTAAAAGGTGTTGTAAGTAATGTAGCGGAGGAACTTAACAAAGCAGATGTTTATATAATGACTTCAAATTATGAAGGATTACCTTTGTCTGTACTCGAAGCTATGGCCAGTGGTTTGCCTATAGTAACAACTAAAGCAGGTGGGGTTATAGACATAGTAAAGCAAAATCAAAATGGATTATTAGTTGACGTTGGGAATCGAGAACAGCTTACAAAAGAAATGTCAAAGTTGGTTGAGGATGTAATGTTAAGGCAGCGTTTCGGTGAAGTTTCTTTTAATATGTCGAAGCAATACGATATACAAAAATGTGTAGAAAAGTATGAAAGTTTGTACTTAAGCAGCAAGGATAATAGATTATGTTGGTATTGAATATAATATTTACATTATATATTTTTATTATTGTTTTAATACACCAAATTGGCTTCTTAATTAATATAAAAGTAAATAAAAAACAGTATATGTTTATTTTAATCTATTTTGGAATTGCATATGCTTTTCTAGCATCACAAATAAAGCCTCCTCCTCTGTGGGATCTGTTTCATCATTACAATGAAATAGATAGAATGAGAAGTGGTGGTATAAACTATGCTCTTACACAAGGAAGATACAAGGAACTCTTCATAATTAATTTTATTTACTATGTTGTGTCTTTATTCGATTACAATAATTTACTAGTTTTTATCACTATATTGATTGAGTATATGATATTCACGTATATTACATGTGATTTGAAAGAAAAATTTGATCGCGAAAGAAATACCATTGCTTTTTCAATTAACTTTTTTTTATTCTTTGCCTTGGTTAACATAGTGTTGTCAATATCTGGTATTAGAAATGTATTTGCTTTTAGTATAGCCTCTCTGGCAGTATACATGGATCTATTCAAACAGAGAAAAGGTATTTTAAAGTTTTTACTCTATATACTTCCAATTTTTATTCACCCATCTACAATTATAGTGCTTATTGCCCGAATATTTGTTTTAACTCCGAAAATGTATAAATTAGCCCCCTTGTTAATAATATGGGGAATGTTTGCTAATTATATATCAAAATTATTAGAATCATCTTCAATTGGAGCATTAAAAACTGCAGGATACTTATTAAAATTATATGGAGAAATTAGTTATATTACTGATAATCGTGTTGTTATTGTTAACGTCATATTTGTTTCGATAATTATGATAACTTGTTTTTATATTTTAAAGAAAAAACACTTGAATTATACTAATGGCCAACTGCGCTATATTACTTTTATTATAATTTACTTATTTGTAGCACTTGGTTCTTTGCAAAATGTATTAATTTTTAATCGTATGTTATATGGATTAGCTTTTTTAATATTACCTTTAATTCATATTATTCTACAAAGTCTTTCAACAAAGATAAGAACTCTTTTTGTTATTATATGTATTGTTTTCTCTACAGGAATGATCATGTATCAAGGACTTGAATTATTTTATGCAATTACTTATTACAACTAAAATATTTTTTAGATGAATTTATACACTACTGTTTTATTAGAGGCAACTAAAAAAGTGGATTTCTCATAAAACTCCTAACAAAAATTTGCACCTGACCCTTCCGTTTCCGCGGGTGAGTGTCGGTCCTATTCCTACACTTCGTGCGGTGTCTCTTAGCCCGCAGTCACATGTTCCCGTAGCTACGCTTTCTCTCAAAAAACATCTTCCGCTGCAATAAATCCTTTTAACAAAAGTAAAGCATTAGCAAATAATTGCTAAAAAAATATTTATATATTGAACAAAAAGTTCAAATGAATAAGAAATACTGTGGACATTCGCACCTAGCAAATTTTTTCAACGACGAAAGCGCAGTAGTATATGCATGAGTGCAATGCAACATCTGTTATTTGTGGCCAGCTCGAATGTATGGATAACAGCATGCAGGATTCTTAAGTTCAACTTGCATATTTTATATTTTTTCAGTAGCCTCGTTCTATTTAGGGGGGATATGTTGGTTAAAGTTAGTGTTATTGTCCCAATTTATAATTCAGAAATATACTTACGTCGAAGTATAGAGAGCATACAAAATCAGACATTAGAAGATATTCAAATAATATTAGTCAATGATGGATCGACGGATAATAGTTTGTCTATTTGTAAAGAATATCAAAAAAATGATATTAGAATAGAGATTATTGATAAACCTAATGGCGGAGTATCTTCATCTAGAAATGCTGGAATTGAGATTGCAAAAGGTGAATATATAGGCTTTATTGATCCAGATGATTGGATAGAACGCGGGATGTACACAAATTTATATGAACAAGTTAAATCTTCGGATGCTGAAGTGTGTATAGGAAACTATTTAGTTGAAAATAAGGGGAAAGTTACTCCAGATTTATTAAATATCAAACAAAACTTATTAGTAGGAGAAGAAATAGTCAATCTCATTATCGCTAATATGATAGGGAGTTCTAATTTAAATAGTAATGCATCTACGATTATGGGAAGCGTTTGTCGCCTAATAATAAAAAGAGATTTTATCAGTTATTATAATTTTAAGTTTGAATTAGGAATTCCTTTAATGGAAGATCTCATATTTTGTGTCCAAGTATTATTAAAAAGCAAAAAAGTTAGTATAAATAGAGGTTTATATTATCACTATATGATTAATTCGAATTCTGCAACTTCATCCTATAGGGTGGGTATGATCAATATACAACATGAGGTATATCAAATTTTAAAAAAATTATTACAGAATGAAATTAAGAATAATTCTATTGTCGAACAAAGGCTGCAGAATAGATATGTTAGCATGTATATCCTTTCAATAGCAAATGAAGTTCGAAGAGAAAATGTTAAAGAATATTCAGAGAAAATACTAAATATAAAAAATTTGTGTAAAGATAAAAAATTAAAAGCTATTCTGAAAAAAGTAGATATGAAAGGGTATACATTAAGGAAAAAGTTTGTTTTAACTGCATTAAAATATGAACTTAGTTTACTTTTATATATTTATTACAAATTTTTGTTGAAATTAGAAAGTAGGTAAAAAAGGGAGAATATGCTGTCAGTTGGGTGAATATCATATTGCTAGAGATTGGTGAAAGGGTGTATCCAAATGGATAATATTTTAGTTAGTGTTAGCTGTATAACCTATAATCATGAAAAATATATAGCAGATGCAATTGACAGTTTTTTAATGCAAAAAACAACTTTTAATATTGAAATATTAATTCATGACGATGCATCTACAGATAACACAGCAAAAATAATTAGAGAGTATGAAAAAAAATACCCTGATTTGATAAAACCTATCTACCAAAGTGAAAACCAATATTCAAAAGGAGTGTCCGTAGAATATATTAATGTTGAAAGAGCAAAAGGAAAATATATTGCGATATGTGAAGGTGACGATTACTGGACAGATCCATATAAACTGCAAAAACAGGTAGACTATATGGATAATCATCCTGAATGTAGTTTATGCGTTCACGGGGGGTATGTGGTGTCAGCAACAGAAAAGAAAATATTATTGTATAACAGACCTAATAAAGGAAATAAAGTCTTTACAGTTTCTGAAGTAATAGAGGGCGGTGGATCTCTTTTCTTAACAAATTCCATGCTGTTTCCAACGGAATTCGGAACTAATAGGCCCGCTTTCTTAGAAAATGCCCCTGTTGGTGATTATCCCTTAGTTATCAATTTATCTTTACTTGGTACAGTATATTGTATCGATGAAATTATGTCAGCATATCGAGTAGGAGACGAAGGTTCTTGGACGGCCAAAAATTTTTCAAACATTGAAAAAAAGAAAAAACACTACAATGATATGGCAGATATGCTAGAAGAAGTAAATCATTATACAAATAAACAATATGATGAAGTAATAAAAAGAACAAAAAAACGGTCTCAATTATTTCTATTATTAGAAAAGGGTAATTATAAAGAAGCAAAAACAGGGGAATATAAAGAGTTATATTTAGAACTAGGATTAAAAATGAAGATTGCTTTATTCATAGAAAATTATAGCCCGAGTATTTTTAAGATTCTCAAAATTGTAAAAGGGAAATTTGTTTAATGAACAATGACATAACAAAATCAAAAGTCCTGTCTTCTCTTTTGTGGAAAATGATGGAGAGGGGGGGATCGCAGAGCTTTCAATTAATAATAATGATAGTGGTAGCTCGTTTGCTACTACCTAAAGATTTTGGATTAATTGCACTAGTAGCAATTTTTATATCATTAGCTAATGTATTAATTCAAAGTGGATTTAATACAGCTTTAATTCAGAAGAAAAATGCGGATGAAGTTGACTTTTCTTCTGTTTTTTTCTTAAACCTATTTGTTGCTAGTATTTTATATGTAGTACTTTTCTTTTCTGCGCCTATTATTGCCGTTTTCTTTGAAGAAACACAGATAACACTTATTTTAAGAATTTTATCGGTAACTTTATTTTTTGGTGCTATTAATTCAATTCAGAACGCGAATATTGCTCGAAATATGGAATTTAAGAAATTATTTTTTAGCAGTTTAGGGGCAGTCTTAGTATCGGGGATTTTCGGAATAACGATGGCATATAATGGTTTTGGTGTATGGGCTTTGATTGTGCAGCAATTAACAAGCCAACTTTTGGTTATAGTTATTTTATGGTTTACAGACAAATGGAGACCAAAATTACTTTTTTCAATGGAAAGAATAATAGGATTATTTTCATTTGGATGGAAGTTATTAATATCTTCGTTGATTGATACTATTTATACGAATATAAGTGGACTTTTAATAGGTAAAATGTTTAGTCCAATATTATTGGGCTTTTATAGTAGAGGAGAACAGTTTCCAGGTTTCATTGTAAGTAATATAAACGGATCCATACAATCAGTCATGCTTCCTACATTGGCAGCTCATCAAGAAAATGGGGAAAGGGTAAAGGAAATGGTGAGAAGAGTCATTGTTACGAGCTCATTTATTGTATTTCCGATGATGATAGGTCTAGCTGTTATCGCTGAACCGTTAGTAAAGGTTTTGTTAACAGAAAAATGGTTACCTGCTGTTCCATTTTTACAAATATTTTGTGCTGTTTATGCCCTATGGCCAATCCATGCAGCTAATTTACAGGCAATTAACGCTTTAGGTCGTAGTGATATTTTTTTGAAGCTAGAAATAATAAAAAAATTACTCGGATTAAATATTTTAATAATTAGTATACCATTAGGTGTCCATGCAATCGCTATAGGTTCATTTGTACTTGGCATAATAGCTTCGTTGCTTAATGCTTATCCGAACTTAATATTACTTAATTATAGTGTGAAAGAGCAGTGGAACGATATTATGCCATCTTTATTAATAGCGGTAATAATGGGTGCTATTGTATTTTCCATTCAATGGCTTGGCCTATCAGACGGGGTAACAATCTGTATCCAAATCTTGACAGGCATTATGATATATATTGGGTTAGCAAAAACATTTAGATTAGAATGTTTTATTTATTTAGTTACGACGATAAAGGAAATTTTTAAAAGGAATAAGAAAGTCCCAACTGGAGAGGTTTACTAATCAAGTTTTATAAGTAAGCCCCATATACAATCCACCTACAAACGTGTTTTCTGCTGTGTGATCATCACAGTAATACCATTTTTTTATGAGTCGTTTTAACATTTCAACGGATTATCATTCATATGTTTATTTAAGAAGAAGTAAAAAATAATCATTAAAAGGGTACGGTGAATAGATACAATGAATAAACCTTTGAAGAATGGCGAAAAGTTAGTAATTGTAGGGGCTGGCGAATTTGCAGAAATAGCATATGAATATTTTACTTACGATTCTCCATATGAAATAGTAGCTTTTGCTGCTGAGAAAGACTATATAAAAAATGACAAGCTTTATGATTTACCAGTTGTCCCTTTTGAAGAGGTGCATCAAATTTATCCAGTAACTGCGTATAAAGCTTTTGTTGCAGTTCCTTATACTAATTTTAATAGATTAAGAACGAGATTATATCATGAAACGAAAAATAAGGGATATGAATTAGTAACATATATTAGCTCCAAAGCTTTTGTTTGGAGAAATGTAACAATAGGAGAAAATTGTTTTATATTTGAAAATAATGTATTACAGCATCATGTTAATGTAGGGAATAACGTAATTTTATGGAGTGGAAACCATGTGGGACACCGTTCTGTTATTAAGGATAATTGTTTTATTTCTTCACATGTAGTTATTGCAGGAAATTGCGATATTGGAGAGAATTGTTTTATTGGAGTAAATAGTACATTTAATGATGAAATAAAGGTTGGAAAGGATTGTTTTATTTCATCAGGAGCATTAGTAATTAAGAATACTCTAGAAGGAAAAATATATAAAGGTAGCCCTGCAAAAGCATCATTTATTGATACTTATAGCTATTTCAATATAGAGAGTGAACATATCTTATAGTATGAAAAACAATTAATAATCGAAGTATTTAAAAAAGGTTCGTCAAGATTTTTAAACAAAACACAAGTTATTTTTTGTGTAGCTGAAAAAGTAGGGAAGTTGCGCCCGAAAAAAGTGGTGGGGTAGATTTCTTTCTATCCTCTTTTTTCCGATTCTTCTTGGTGCAATAAGGTGGATAAAATGGCACAGGGGTACAAATCAATGTCAAAGATTTTTTTAGAAAAAATTAGCTTAAGTTAAAAGGGGAAAAAGATGAAACCAATTCAAGTAACGCAATCATCAATGCCTGATTTTGACGAGTTTTCTGAAGAAATTAGAGGTATTTGGGATAGTCGATGCCTGACTAATATGGGTGTAAAACATCAACAACTAGAAGCGGGATTGGAACAGTATTTAAAAACACCTAATGTTTCGCTATTTTCCAATGGGCATCTTGCGTTAGAGTATGCCATCGCAGCTTTAAATTTAACAGGGGAAGTGATTACAACGCCCTTTACTTTTGCTTCCACTACCCATGCGATTGTTAGAAATGGACTGACACCTGTCTTCTGTGATATTGATCCAGATAACTATACAATCCAAACTGACAACCTCGAGCATTTGATAACAGATAAAACGTCGGCGATAATTCCTGTTCATGTTTATGGTAATATTTGTGATGTTGCTGAAATTAATAGAATAGCAAAAAAGTATAATCTTAAAGTAATTTATGATGCCGCACATGCTTTTGGTATTACAGTCAATGATGAAGGGGTCGCAAACTATGGTGATGTATCCATGTTCAGTTTCCATGCTACAAAAGTTTTTCATACGATTGAGGGTGGAGCATTAACTTTTAAGGACCCTAGTTTCAAAGATGTAATAAATGCACATAAAAACTTTGGTATTACTGGACCAGAAACAATAGAGTATATTGGCGGTAATGCAAAAATGAATGAATTTCAGGCAACTATGGGCATCTGCAACCTTCGAAGTGTAGATCAAGAAATTAAAAAGAGAAAAAAAGTCTATAATAGATATGTCGAACACCTTAGTGGAGTTAAAGGAATCCAACTATCGCTTCCTCAAGAGTGTGTGAAAAGCAATTATGCATACTTTCCTGTATTATTTGATGGGTTCACACTTTCACGTGATGAAGTTCATGAAAAATTAAAAAAATATAATATTTTAACTAGAAAGTATTTTTACCCCTTAACAAATAGTTTTGAAAGCTATAAAAATAGATTTAATACCGGAGAAACGCCAGTTGCAAAATTTATAGCAGAAAGAGTCCTAACTCTACCACTGTACTCTGATTTAAATCTAGATGATATAGATAAAATTGTAACTATTATTAAGTCATAAGGGGGGATTTGAGTGAGAGTAGCTTTAATGCAGCCCTATTTTTTTCCGTATTTAGGATATTTTCAATTGATAAATTCTGTAGATGAATTCGTTATTTTTGATAATGCACAACATATTAGAAGAGGCTGGATATCTAGAAATAGAATTTTGAACGAGCAAAAAGAAAGTGTTTTTATCAATGTTCCTATAAGTAAATCTCCAAGAGAAACAAAAATTAAAGATATCTTAATAAACAATAATATTAATTGGCAAGAAAAGCTTTTTGACCAATTAATATATTATAAACAAGCTCCTTATTTTAACTATGTTTTAGATTTCTTAAATGACTGTATACCTAATAGCAGTCAAAACAAATTAAGTGAATTTAATACAATACTCCTTCGAAAAACTTGCTCTCTATTAAGCATAAAAACGAATATAACAATATTGTCAAAAAAATTTCCAACTATTGAATCTGCTAACGCAGCAGATGAATGGGGCATTAAAGTGTCTAAAGCATTAAATGCTACCACTTATATCAATGCTATTGGTGGTAAAGATTTTTATAGTCAGGAAAAGTATCTAGAAAATGGTATATATATTTATTTTGTTAAGCCCAACTTATCCCCATACAAACAATTTGATAAACATTTTATTCCGGGTCTCTCAATTATTGATGTCATGATGTTTAATGATTTAAATAAAATTAAGGATATGCTAGAAATACAAGTAATATCTTGATAGTTTTGAATTATATATGCAAACTGACTTAATAATAAAGTGGTTGAACTTAAAGTCTAATACAAATTTGAAAGTCATTTTTATGGGCGTTTATAACGTAATTAATACGTTACATGACGCTGCGATAATATTATCGGGGTCATTGAATCAAAGCAAAGAAACGTAATTAGCAAAACGAGAAATTGAAAAATTTTTGTTTAGAAGATGGGTTACCTTATTACTTTATGAACGAAGGCTGTAATGATTGTTTAGAGAATTAGGTTAAGGAACTGAGCCCGATTTGATAGTAATCTACGGAATGTCTGAATTGTTAAAAGGTGATATCTTGAATATTCCGAAAAAAGATGTATTTTAAAGTAATAGATAAGGAAGGTAAATTAATGAGAGTAGCTATTATGCAACCATATTTCTTCCCTTACATCGGTTATTTTTCTTTGCTACAGGCAGCAGATATGTTTGTTATTCTTGATACTGTCCAATTTCAAAGAAAAAGCTGGATGACGAGAAATAAAATTATTACTAGTAAAGGTAGTGATAGCACCTATATAAAATTACCAGTTAAAAAGGCTCCTTTAAATACTTTAATCAATCAAATTGTAATTAACAATGAAGTAGATTGGAAAACGACGTTGTTTAGTCAATTATTGGTCTATAAAAAAGCTCCCTTTTACAATGAAACAATTAACTTAGTGAATAGTATTTTATATGAAGATACTAAAAAGTTAGTTGATGTCAATAAAAATATTTTGCTTGGAATAAGTAATTATCTTGGGTTAGATTGTGAAATTGTAGTATTTTCTGAGATGAATATTAAAGTTGAAGATGTAAATAGTGCTGACGAATGGGCATTAAATATATCAAAAGCTTTAAACGCTACGGAATATATTAATCCCCCAGGGGGAGTATCTTTTTTCAATAAACAAAAGTATAAAGATAATAATATTGAATTAAAGTTTATTAAAAACAAATTGAAGCAATATAATCAATTTCATTTTAATTCGATACCAGGATTATCCATAATAGATGTTATGATGTTCAACAGCATAGAAGAGATTCACAAGATGTTAGCTGATTATGATGAGATTTGAAAAAAGCAATCTAGGATTTTCATTTGTGTTTATTTAAACATCGACAAGAGGTGAATATCGGATGAAAGGAATTATTTTAGCTGGAGGTTCAGGTACTCGACTTTATCCTCTGACGAAATCTGTTTCTAAACAAATGCTACCCATTTACGATAAACCGATGATTTATTATCCGCTTTCTGTATTAATGCTCGCAGGAATCAAAGAAATTCTAATTATCTCTACTTCTCGAGATATTGTAGGGTTTAACGAGCTTTTAGGAGATGGCAGTAAGTTAGGGATGAACTTTGAATATGCAGTTCAGGAAGATCCTAATGGCCTCGCAGAAGCCTTTATAATTGGAGAGGAGTTTATCGGTGATTCACCAGTCGTATTAGTATTAGGTGATAATATCTTCTATGGTTCTAATTGGAGCAATCGTTTACAAGCTGCAGCGTCTTTATCGACCGGGGGCATTATTTTTGGCTGTTATGTGAATGATCCAAGGGCCTATGGTGTTGTAGAGGTAGATGAGCAGATGAATGCTATCTCTATAGAAGAAAAGCCGGAATACCCTAAATCTTCATACGCAGTTCCAGGTTTATATTTTTTTGATAATAAAGTAGTTGATATCGCAAAAAACGTGAAGCCTTCAGCACGTGGCGAAGTGGAGATTACTTCTATAATAGATGTATATCTGCAAAGAGGTGAGTTAAAGGTTGAACTTACTGGTAGAGGCTTGGCGTGGTTAGATACAGGCACGCATGAATCATTACTAGAGGCTTCTAACTTTGTAGAGGCTATACAAAAAAGGCAGGGGCTATATATTGCTTGCATTGAAGAAATAGCATTTAGACGAGGATATATAACAAAGAAGCAGTTATTAGATCTTGCCGAGCCTCTGATGAAGACAGAATATGGTAAATATTTGGTTGAAGTTTCTCATTCATTAAACAACTCTCATGTGACAATGTAGAGTTTTTTTATTTCAGTCGAATAAGTTTAAAAGAGGTGAGACAGATGACAAAGAAAAAAATACTTGTTACGGGTGGAGCAGGGTTTATTGGTGGAAACTTTGTTCAATACATGGTTAAAAAATACCCTGAGTATGCAATTTATAATATAGACGTATTAACATATGCAGGTGATTTAACTAAACATAGTGATATAGAAAAAATGGAGAATTATCATTTTGTGAAAGCAGATATTGTAGACTATGATGTGATTATTTCTTTATTTGAGAAAGAAAAGTTTGATTATGTTGTGCATTTTGCTGCAGAAAGTCATGTAGATCGATCCATCACAGATCCAGCGATTTTTGTTTCTACAAATGTGCTAGGAACACAGGTGTTATTAGATGCTGCAAGGCAAGTAGGAATTACCAAATTTGTTCATGTCTCTACAGATGAAGTATACGGTGAATTGGATTTTGATCCAACAACTTTTTTTACGGAAGAAACACCGTTACAACCAAATAGTCCATATAGTGCCAGTAAAGCTTCCTCTGATTTCTTAGTTCAAGCGTATCACCATACTTATGGAGTGCCTATTAATATTACACGATGTTCTAACAATTATGGGCCTTATCACTTCCCGGAAAAATTAATTCCTTTAACGATTTCCCGTGTATTAAATGAAGAAAAGGTTCCTATATATGGTGATGGTCGAAACATTCGTGATTGGTTACACGTGTTTGATCATTGTGCTGCCATTGATTTAGTTTTACATGAAGGTGTAAATGGAGAAGTATATAATGTTGGTGGGCATAATGAACGTACGAATTTAGAAGTAGTTAAAACCATAATTCGTACATTAGGGAAATCAGAAGCATTAATAGAGTTTGTAGCAGACCGTTTAGGACATGATAAGCGATATGCAATTGATGCAACAAAACTAGAACAATTAGGTTGGCAACCGATATACACTTTTGAAACTGGAATTGCTCAAACGATTCAATGGTACAAGGAAAACAAAGAATGGTGGGAGCAAATTATTAATGGGTAATATCAAAATATGTTGGAGATGACTTCAACCTATTCATCTGAAATCACCCCAAAATAGTATATGAAAAAGCTGGTTAATAAAATAAAAAAAACGGCTTTTCATGAAATGACTAAAATTTTACTTACTTGCTCTCAACTTTGAGCATGTTCGTAAATTATAAAAATATCATGTCCTTGTATCGTTACAGTAACTGTACAAAATGCAAACTCAAAGAGGTTTGCGTTTTATTTTGCGATTTACTAGGAGTAGGTGGTAAACTAAAAGGTGCTAATTAAAGAAAGAGTGGTCTTGCCAAATGAAAGTACTATTTATTGGAGATATCGTCGGTTCGATTGGCCGCGATGCAGTGGAAAAATATTTACCACGTTTGAAGAAAAAATTTAGCCCGGATGTTGTGATTGCGAATGGTGAAAATGCAGCAGCAGGGCGTGGAATTACACGAAATATTTATAATGATCTATTGCAAATGGGTGTAGATGTTATCACAATGGGCAATCATACTTGGGATAATAAAGATATTTTTGATTTTATTGATGATGCAGATTATTTAATACGACCTGCAAACTTTTCAAGTGAGGCCCCAGGTAAAGGTATGATGCAAATTTCAAAAAATGGCGTTACTTTATCTGTTATTAATTTGCATGGTCGAGTATTTTTACCTCCACATGAGGATCCTTTTGCGATGGCAGAGAAATTAATCGAAGAAGCACATAAAACGTCACCGCTTGTATTCGTGGATTTTCATGCAGAAGCGACAAGTGAAAAAATTGCCCTTGGATGGCACTTAGATGGAAAGGCCTCGGCGGTCGTTGGTACACATACACATGTGCAAACAGCTGATGCACGTATTTACCCAAATGGAACAGCTTATATTACGGACGTTGGTATGACAGGTCCATACGATGAAATTTTAGGGATGACAAAGGAAAGTGTCATTTATAAATTCCAAACAAATATGCCCTCTCGTTTTGAAGTGCCTAAAAAAGGACGCGATGTGTTAAGTGGTTTCTTTGTAGAGATTGATGATAAAACAGGAAAAGCTCTACATTGTGAGCGAATTTATATAAATGATGATTATCCGTTCCAAGCATAAGAAGAGAAACTATTGTGTATTAAAAAATGCACAGTAGTTTTTTTGTGTTGAAAAACAAAATGGCGTTAGGGGAATCTTTGAGAATGTTGTGGCACTTTAAATAAGAATGGTTTCTGTTCCGGGCTACTCGTTTTCTTGTGGGCGAGGATCGAGCCACTTCCTCCGCTTTGTTGTTGTTGCTTTCGCACAGACAAAACTCTTTTGTTATCGTGTCAGAGGATACTTGCTATGGCAATCGTTTTTTGCTCTTTGGCAGGTAGATGTCGATAAAATTCAAAAGTTGGGTGATAAAAAGTGAAAGTTAGTCGATAAAATTCAAAAGTTGGGCGATAAAAAGTGAAAGTTAGTCGATAAAATTTAAAAGTTGGTCGATAAATCGTAAAAGTGTTCCGATAGCGACTCCTTGGGGATTAGCTGCACATAGGACGCCCCTAGGAAAAGTCGGAACGGAAATCAACCCTTCGATTTGCCGAAGAGCCATACTTTATTTCATAGTCATAGATTTTTAATGTAAATTTTCAGTATTTTTCGATTGTTTCAATATATAAGAAATGAAAATAGTCTATTTTCTTCCTGCCGAGCATAAAATGACCTATCGACAATAACTTGAGGTCCAAACAAGGGGGACATGAGTTGTTGAGCGTAAACACTATTCGCGAAACGGGGAGGAATAATTGTGGATTCATTAAAAGTATCATCACGCTCTAATCCAAATTCAGTTGCAGGTGCATTAGTCGCGGTAATCAGAGAAAAAGGGCAAGCAGAAATGCAGGCAGTTGGGGCAGGTGCACTTAACCAAGCCGTGAAAGCAGTGGCCATTGCACGCGGATTTGTAGCGCCAAGCGGCACAGATTTAATTTGCGCACCGGCGTTTGCCGATATTTTAATTGCTGGTGAAGAACGTACAGCCTTAAAGCTTCTTGTGGAAAAACGTATTCGATAAAATGTAATGAAGTAAAATGCCTTGCACATAATAAGCTGCAAGGCATTTTTTCGTTTATATAGAAATAAGGATATGAGAATGTCTCATGCTCTACATACTGACATGTTAAATGTCACTTGAAATCAGCAAGTTAATTTTTTAAACTTAATTGATTTGAAAATTACAACTTTATGAACCCATTTTCAGTCAAAGGTCTGATTTTCGGTTAAATCGTGGAATAACAATAGTGCAGACCGTTTCTTCGTGTTAAACTTATGAAGGAAAAATAATAGCATACACATTGGATCTAAGGAGTTGTTGACATGTTACATCAGCTTTCATGGAAAGTCGGTGGGCAACAGGGTGAAGGGATTGAAAGTACAGGCGAAATTTTCTCAATGGCAATGAATCGTTTAGGTTACTTCCTATACGGTTACCGTCATTTCTCTTCTCGAATCAAAGGTGGCCATACGAATAATAAAATTACAGTTCGTCCAACAGAAGTACGTTCTATTGCGGATGATTTAGATATTTTAGTAGCGTTCGACCAAGAAACAATCGACGTCAATTATAAAGAACTAACAGAAACAGGCATTATTTTAGCGGATTCAAAATTTGATCCAGTGAAGCCAGAAGATTCAAAGGCGCCATTATTTGCAGTACCGTTTACAGAAATTGCAGCAGAGCTAGGTACTTCGTTAATGAAAAATATGGTGGCCATTGGGGCAACTGCATCATTACTAAATTTAGATAATGCAGTATTCCAAAATGTTGTAGACGATATTTTTGGCAGAAAAGGTGAAGAAGTAGTCCAAAAAAATATGGAGGCTATTGCACGAGGCCGTCAAATTATGAGTGAGCTTTTAGGCAATCGTGTAGGTGAATGGGCTTTAGCTCCAGCAGACGGTAAACGCCGTATGTTCATGATCGGAAACGATGCAGTAGCACTTGGTGCACTTGCAGCTGGGACACGCTTTATGGCAGCTTACCCAATTACACCAGCTTCTGAGATTATGGAATACCTTATTAAAAAATTACCTAAATTCGGTGGTGCGGTTATTCAAACAGAAGACGAAATTGCAGCAGCGACAATGGCAATTGGTGCAAACTTTGGTGGTGTTCGTGCCTTTACAGCTTCTGCTGGCCCTGGTCTTTCATTAATGATGGAAGCACTTGGTCTTTCAGGTATGACGGAGCAGCCTCTAGTTGTTGTAGATACACAACGTGGTGGTCCATCAACAGGGTTACCAACAAAACAAGAGCAATCAGATTTAATGGCGATGTTATATGGTACGCATGGTGAAATTCCAAAAGTAGTAATAGCACCTTCTACAATGGAGGAAGCATTCTTTGACACAATCCAAGCGTTTAACATTGCAGAGGAATTACAATTACCAGTTATTTTAATGACTGACTTGCAATTATCTCTAGGTAAACAATCTGTAGAGCCATTCGATTACAATAAAATTGAAATTCGTCGCGGTAATATTGTTACAGGCGACATTGAAGAAGCTGCTGATAAAGCATACTTCAAACGTTATGAAGATACGGAAGACGGTATTTCGCCGCGTGTGCTACCTGGTACGTTAAACGGTATTCACCATGTAACAGGGGTTGAACACGATGAAACAGGTAAACCATCTGAAGCAACTGGTAACCGTCAAGTACAAATGGATAAACGTTTCCGTAAGCTAGCAGCATTGAAATTTGATAATCCAGTACATTCTAATGCGCCACACGAAGAAGCCGATATTTTATTAGTGGGCTTTAACTCAACACGTGGAGCAATTGAAGAAGTACAAGAACGATTGAATGCTCAAGGTATGAAGGTGAACCATGCACATATTCGCTTAATTCACCCATTCCCATCTGCTGAGGTGGCACCACTTGTAGCAAAAGCGAAAAAAGTAATCGTTGTAGAAAATAACTACACAGGTCAATTAGCAAATATTATGAAGATGAATGTTGGTGGTCACGATAAAATCGAGACTATTACAAAATATGATGGTACACCATTCTTGCCAGGTGAATTAGAAAATCGTGTGAAGGAGTTGACTCGCTAATGGCAACATTTAAGGATTTTCGTAATACAGTGAAACCAAACTGGTGCCCAGGCTGTGGTGACTTCTCTGTTCAAGCAGCGATTCAGCGCGCCGCGGCAAACGTTGGAATTGAACCAAACGAATTAGCTGTTATCTCAGGGATTGGCTGTTCTGGTCGTATTTCAGGTTACATTAATTCTTATGGTTTCCACGGTATTCATGGTCGTGCATTACCAATTGCACAAGGCTTAAAAATGTCTAACCGTGATTTAAACGTTATAGCTTCTGGTGGTGACGGCGATGGATTTGCGATTGGTATGGGTCATACAATTCATGCTATCCGTCGTAATATTGACATCACATACGTTGTTATGGATAACCAAATTTATGGTTTAACAAAGGGGCAAACATCTCCACGTTCTGCTGCAGGATTTATTACAAAATCTACGCCGGGTGGTGCGATTGAGCCGTCATTAAAACCGTTAGAAGTAGCTTTAACAAGTGGAGCTACATTTGTCGCACAAGGTTTCTCAACAGATATTAAAGAGTTAACAGCTTTAATTGAAGCAGGTATTAACCATAAAGGCTTCTCATTCATCAACGTATTCTCACCTTGTGTTACATATAACAAAGTGAATACGTACGATTGGTTTAAAGAAAACTTAACGAAGCTTGCTGATATCGAAGGCTATGATAGTTCTGATCGTGGTATGGCAATGCGTACAGTGATGGAGCATGAAGGTTTAGTAACAGGTATTATTTATCAAGATACAGAAACAACTTCATATCAAGAAAAAGTACCAGGCTACTCAGAGCTACCATTAACAGATATTGATATTAAAATGAGCGAAAATGATTTTAATGAATTAGTGAAAGAATTTATGTAAATTAAATTTTATATAGCGTGATAAAAAGCATTTGGAATGAGTACATTCCAAATGCTTTTTGTGTTTTTTGAAGACTGCGATGACAATGAATTAAGATGACATATTAAATAAAGTTTGACGAAGGTGGTTTGTTTTGTAAATTTTTCCCATCGCGAAAGTGAGCGCTATAGCTACTGACAGTGATGTGATTCCTGTTTGCTTTTCCGACACTTCGTTTTCGCGCAGAACATTTGTTGCCGCTCATTACGTTTCACTATGCTTCCACACAGATATAACATTTTGCTAAGGTTTCGCTTTATATTATAAATTGCCAAGAGGTACACGCTAAGTGAAGCGGCTCATCGGACCCCCAGAAAGCTTTGCTCTGTGCGAAAGCGAAGCGTCAGCAACAAAGCGCTCAGTCGGAACGGAAATCAACCCCTCGTTTTGCCGAAGCTATACTCTATCATTGATTTTCTTTGTGATGCTCCACAAAATTTTTCGTTATCCTTATAAAATCCTTATAATCATTTTTTACACTATAATCATCGAAAGGAAGATGATTATGGAAGATATTATTTTACAAACAGAAAATCTTAGTAAAAGTTTTAAAGGGCAAAAAATTGTAGAGGACTTGTCGTTAACGATACCTCGCAATACTGTTTATGGTTTGCTCGGTCCAAATGGTGCAGGGAAATCAACAACGTTAAAAATGATAACGGGAATGTTGCGTCCGAATGCAGGAAAGATACTTTTTAATGGACGTGAATGGAATCGTAATGATTTAAAAGACATTGGTGTATTAATTGAAACACCACCGCTTTATGAAAATTTAACGGCAAGAGAAAATCTCAAGGTTCGAACGATTGCCCTCGGATTGCCACAGTCACGTATTGATGAAGTATTAAGAATCGTAGACTTGACCAATACAGGAAAAAAACGAGCAGGACAATTTTCGTTAGGGATGAAACAACGTCTAGGAATAGCTATTGCGCTATTAAACTATCCAAAGCTTTTAATTCTTGATGAGCCGACAAATGGTCTTGATCCAATTGGCATTCAAGAGCTTCGAAAACTGATTCGATCATTTCCTGAGCAAGGGATTACAGTCATTTTATCTAGCCATATACTTTCAGAGGTAGAACAGGTCGTTGATGAAATTGGCATCATTGCAGGAGGGAAATTAGGTTATCAGGGAGTTGCCCCACAAGGTCAGGAATTAGAATCATTATTTATGAAAGTAGTGTCTGCTAATAGAAAGGCAGGCATGTAACATGATCTCAATTATGAAGGCTGAAAGATTAAAATGGAAAAAGACTTTTATTCCTAAATTAGTGTGGCTAGCACCCATTGTGGCGATATTATTAACTGCCGTATTAATGGGAGGAAGGTTTTTTCAAAGTGGCGCTTATAATTGGTGGTATACAATGCTCTTACCAGGTGCTCTGACGATATGTTGTGCATTAGTGATGGAAAAAGATGCTAAATTGAAATATCATAGTATACTCGCAATGCCGCTCGATCTGAAGAAGATTTGGTTTGGCAAAATACTTGCTTGTATTGCCTGGTTATTATTAGCGACACTTATTTTCTTTGCAGGTATTACAGCTGGTGGAATACTTTTTGGCAAAAGCTATTCTTTCATTAATAGTCTTACGGGTAGTTTGTTAATTTTCGTAACGTTTTTATGGCAAATTCCACTGTGTTTATTCCTTGCGGCAAAATTAGGAACTTATATGGCTATTTTAATAAATTTAGTCGGCAATATTGCTGGTATGATTGCATTTGCAAATGGAGAGTTTTGGTATAGCGTTCCTTATGCCATTACAGCAAGACTAATATGTCCAACATTAGAGATTTTACCAAATGGTCTGCCAGTGCCTGAAGGTAGCCCGTTATTAAACATGTCGGTTTTAGTTCCAGGTATATTAATTGCTTTAGCATGGTTTGCATTAATCAGCTTCTTTACTGCACGTTGGTTTCAGAAAAGGGAGGCGAAATAGTTCATGGTAATGTTAAGATTACTTAGAGCAGAGTTTCTTAAAACAAAAAGAACGCCATTTTTGCTCACACATCTAATTGTACCTATTATTATTTCAGGGATGTTTTTAGCATACTATACGTATTCACCATGGGATTTCAATGATAGGGTAACGGCATATCTTCAAGCAGTAGCATGCGGGTTTCCAATTATTATTGGATTAGTTTGTGCAATGGCAGCGGAGCAAGAAGCAAATGCAGGACATTTTCAGGAGATGCTAACAGCTACTAAAACAAAAGTAGTGGCCTATTTAAGCAAGCTGCTTATGTTATTGTTATTTAGTTTTGGAGCAATATTACTGTCCTTCGGTATTTTTAGTATTGGATTTATTGAAATTTTGCATGAAGATACTTTTGGTTATCAATTTTATTTCATAGCTGGATGTATTCTATTTGTTAGCTTTGCATTTTTATATATTTTACATTTTTTCGTTAGTTTTCATTTTGGTAAAGGTGCTTCAATCGGATTAGGTATTGTCGGATCACTAATAGTAGCCCTACTCCTCACTGGACTAGGTGATGGTATTTGGTCATTTATACCTTATGGTTGGGGTGGTCACTTTGTTTCATTATGGGAAATGAAGGCGTCAGGGCTTGACCAATCGACGATGGAAATAGGACTACAGGAAGGTATTATTGCTTCAGCTTGCGGGACATTGCTTGCATTAGTCCTATCTTGTTTATGGTTTTGGAAATGGGAAGGAAGAAAGTCTGATAATTAGGGTTTGAAGAAATGATGAGGGTAGAAATATGGCAAAAATATTAGCAGTAGATGATGAAAAAGATATTTTAGTATTGATAAAAAATGCATTACTAAAAAATGAACATTTAGTAACAGCAGTCTCTGATGCGACAGAAGTAAGTAAATTGGATCTTGGTGCCTTCGATTTAATTTTATTGGATGTGATGATGCCCGAAATTGATGGATTTACTTTATGTGGCCAAATACGTCATGCTGTAGATTGTCCAATCCTTTTTTTAACGGCTAAATCATTGGAGGAGGATCTAATGTATGGTCTTGGTCTTGGAGCAGATGATTACATTATCAAGCCGTTTGGAATTGGGGAGCTTCGTGCAAGAGTGAATGCGCATTTGAGGCGCGAAAAAAGAGAAAGACGTAGCATCCTTTTTGTAGATAACATTCACTTCAATCTATCCGGCAAAGAGCTGTTTGTAAATGAAGAGAAGGTAATACTGACAAAAAGCGAATATGAAATATGCGAATTTCTAGCTCGAAATCGAGGACAAGTGTTTCCTAAAGAAAAGATTTATGAAACGATTTTTGGATTTGATGGAAAAAGTGACAGTACTGCTATTACTGAGCATATTAAAAATATTCGTTCAAAGCTACATGCCTTTGATATTGACGTCATTGACACTGTTTGGGGGATCGGATATAAATGGAGACAATGAAGCCCAATAAAGGAACACGCCTACATACTTTTTTTCTTCGATATCTCCTTTTCCTATGTATAGGCACTATTCTATTAGTAGTACTACTGTTTAGTTTATTCTTATTTTCCTTTTCTGCCAACATCGTTTTGCCAGCAAATTATGCAGAAACTCAAGTTTCATTATCAAGGGATCGCATTGCGTCCAGTAGTTCGGTTACAGCTGATATTATTCCAGACCTTGTTGACTACGCTGTTATTTCTAAAGATGGACAATTTCTTGCAGGGAATCTTTCAGAAAAAGAAGCTTTTAAAGCTTGGGATGTCATGAAAAAAGGGGAAACTCAAGGTGGTTCCCAATTTTATTCGTTTATAGAGCGAGAAAATGACATTTGTATATTACGATATTATTTAGTACCTCAGTATCGTTCAGAAGTTTTAAGAAAATATTTGCCTAATCCGCAGCTATTAGTGTTTCTATTGTTTATAGTGGGAATAGTAACTTATGCAGCTGCGCTCGCGATACACTTTGGCAGAAGTCTAAAGAAAAAAATGTTTGGCTTACAGGAAGCGATTGAAAAAATACAAAATCAAAATTTGGATTTTACAATAAATACTTCAGGAATTCGTGAAATAGATGAAATATCCATTTCTCTTGAGCATATGAGGGAAGCTTTAAACTGCTCTTTAAAACAGCAATGGGAATCAGAACAGGCACGTAGAGAACAAATTTCTGCTCTTGCCCACGATCTGAAAACACCTCTTACAATTATTCGGGGGAATGCAGAACTTTTACAGGATACGGATCAAGATGATATACAAAGAGAATATAATGACTATATTTTGAAAAATACGATTGTAATAGAAAAATTCACAAAAGAGCTTATTGATCTATCGAAAATGGAGAAAAATATCGTTCGTGAAAAAACATTCGTTAAAACGGAGAAATTTCTTACAGAGTTGGACAATCAAATGAAGGCTCTTTCGTCTGAAAAAAAACTTCATGTTGATGTACAAAAGTGCATACTACCAGAGCGTATTTTTATCGATGAGGAACTTTTCAGTCGAGCGATATTAAATATTATTGTCAATGCAGTGGAGTATACGCCGATAAATGGAAATGTTTCTTTAATAGTTAAAGGAGCTTCTGATGTTGTTCAATTTACTGTTACCGATAGCGGCTGTGGATTTTCTCCGAGAGATTTAAATGAGGCTACCAAACAATTTTATCGCGGAGATCCAAGCAGAAATGCAGGAAATCATCATGGTATGGGACTTTATATCGCCGAATCAATTGTTCAGAATCATGGAGGAACGTTGTTAATTGATAATGATTTACCAGCTAGTGGAGGGAAAGTGACCATAACAATCCCAATCAATTTTGCCTTGTGATAATTGTAGCTGCTGCTTCGCTTTCGCACAGCAACAAAGCGCCCAGCCGGAACGGAAATCAACCTCACGCTTTTGATGGTGAGTGAGCCTTTAATTAATAAAAGTGGTACACCTGATAAAATATCTTGAGAAAAGAATGGTTTTGACAAATTTGTTAATATCATTCTTTTTGTTTTGGTAAAAGGAAAAAATGGGGAGTGTGTTCGGGCAATAGTTTTGTAAATAATGCTACAATAAAAGAAAAAAAGAAGAGGCGATGCGCGTGAGTAACGTCATTGATTTTATTGCAAAGAAAAGAGAACGCGAAGAAAGACAGCGTGCACAGGAATTGGAAAGGTATGTTGCTACACAATGTAATTTTCATCAACCGGAAAATATTGATGCTCTTGTTGATGGAAAAATGATTGAGGTAAAAGATCATACGTTGTTTTTAGGTTTTCTCTCGATACTAAAAGATGAACAAATTGAGCCACTTGATATTTTTCAGGATGTTTTTTCATTAGAACCTGCTCGCTTTGAGATGTCCTACAATATGAGATGGTGGTCAGTTGTACAGCTTGCATTTACATTTTTAACAATATTAAAGGAAAACGAGCCGCATACATATGCAGATTTTCTTGGTTTATAAAAATAATCTAGAGTGTGTGTGCACGTCTTGGAAAGCTACATAAACGTGCGCATACAGAACTAGAATCCTTCTTATTTCCCCTAAAACTTTTACTATCCCTCCTAAAATTAATAATTGTTCATAGATTTTCATAATTCCTTAATAATTTTTACTGAATATTTTAACGTCCTCCATACTTGCTTAATGTTTGTTTTTTAACATAACTGTTGTAAGGCAAATGAAAACAAACATAAACAAATGGAGGTTCCAACTCATGGCAATTCAAAAGTTGTGGAAGAAAGGTCTAATCGGAGCGTTAGCAATTTCAATGTTGGCAGCTTGTTCTGACGGTTCATCTAGTTCTAACGAAGTGAAAAGTGATTTGACACTTGAAGAAATTACGAAAAAAGCAAAAGAAGAAGGAACTGTAAATTCTGTCGGTATGCCAGATACATGGGCTAACTGGGTGGAGACTTGGGAAGAGCTTGGTACTGAATATAGCCTCAAGCATAAGGATACAGATATGTCGAGTGCTGAGGAGCTAGCAAAGTTTGAGGCAGAAAAGGATGATGCCACTGCAGATATTGGTGACGTCGGAATTGCCTTTGGTCCGATTGCCAAGGAGAAGGGGTTAACATTACCGTACAAAACATCTTACTGGGATGAAATACCTGACTGGGCAAAGGATGATAAAGGAAACTGGATTGTGGGTTACACTGGGACAATTTCATTTTTAACTGATAAAAACAACGTCAAAAACGCCCCAAAATCTTGGGAGGACATTAAAAACGGAAATTACACTGTCAGCATTGGTGATGCTTTAACAGCGAATCAAGCACAGTTTGCTATTTTAGCTGCTGCTATGGCATTTGGTGGCGATGAATCGAATATTCAACCAGGAATAGACTTTTTTGCAGACTTAGCTAAACAAGGACGTTTAAAAGGCGATCCATCTGTAGCGAATTTAGAAAAAGGCGAAATTGACGTAGCCATCTTATGGGATTTTAATGCACTTGGCTATCGACACCAAATCGATGAGAAACGTTTTGATGTCGTCATTCCATCGGAAGGTTCTGTAACGTCAGGCTATGCAACGATCATTAATAAATATGCCAAAAATCCTCATGCAGCAATGCTTGCTCGTGAATACATTTTATCAGATGCAGGGCAAGAAAATTTAGCGAAGGGTTACGCTCGTCCAATTCGTGACAAGGTTCAATTGTCTCAAGATGTTCAGAAGCTATTATTACCTGCAGAAATGTACAAAAATGCACAGCCAGTAAAAGATCAAAAGAAATGGGAAGAAACAACAAAGCAAATTCCACAACTATATCAGGAGCAGGTATTAATTCATGGAAAATAATAAAGTTGTATTAATTGTCGTTGACGCACTTCGCTTTGATACAGCCTGTACTCATATGGGATTTATGCACCATCTAGTTGAACGTAAGATTGCAGCACGCTACAAGGTTTGCTCAGAGGTCCCGTCACTATCAAGGCCATTATATGAAACGCTTTTAACGGGGACACCTCCTATTGTACATGGGGTGACGAGCAATATGACAGTACGTTTATCCACTCAAAATAGTCTATTTCATTTAGTGAAAGAAAACGGCTTGTCTACAGCAGCTGCTGCCTATTATTGGGTAAGTGAGCTATACAATCGTGCGCCATTTGTGCATATGGAAGACAGGCTACAATTAGATACTCAATTACCGATAAAGAATGGCATGTTCTACTTTGAGGATCACTACCCAGACAGTCATTTATTTGCTGATGCTGCATGGCTAATGGATCAAAAGCAACCTGATTTCTTATATATTCATCCGATGAATGTAGATGATGATGGTCATAAATTTACAGCTGACTCAGCACAATATCGAAATCGTGTTTTAGCAGTTGATGCATTATTATCTCTATTTATCCCGAAATGTCTTGCAAAGGGCTATGAGGTTATAGTGACAGCTGATCATGGGATGACGAGCGATGGTAATCATGGAGGAACAACAGCTGAAGATCGTCATGTACCAATGTTTGTTATTTCAAATCGCGTGAAAGCAGGCATTAAGGATGAGATTGTATCACAGCTACAAGTTGCCCCGCTATGTTGTAATTTATTGAATATCGAACCCTCTGATGAAATGGTTCCGCTGTTATTAGAGGGGATGCAGTCTTTAAAAAGAGTTTAATTATCAATATTAATTCAGGCATGTAATTAGCTACTTACCAAAGGTTGGTGCTGACATTTTTAAAACATATGCCATGTATTAGTTGATTGGAGTGGAGGCTGGGCGACTCCTTGGGGATTAGCGTCACAGATGAGACCCTGGAGCGAGCAGGCAGATGAACGAAGGCTAAAACCATCACGTCCTGTGATAACGCCTTCGTGACCAACCTCGTGTTGGCCCAAGCGGCTCATCGGACGCCCCCAGGAAAGCGCCCAGCCGGAACGGAAATCAACTCACACGTTGTGGTGATGAGACTTCTAATTAATATAAATGATTAATCAATACTAATCTAAATGGCTGTTATTAAATATTGAAAGAAGTGATTGTTTTGATTTCGAAGCGGCAAACAGTTGCCTGGCTTTCTCCTTTTCTAGTACTTGTCTTGTTATTTTTCTTAATACCGTTACTGTATATGCTAATCACAAGCTTTCAAAATAGTGATGGTTTTACACTTGCACAATATCAATCAGTATTAACGAATGATTACATTTTACAAGGCTTTAAAAATAGTATTACTCTGTCCGTTATTTCGGCAGTAATTGCCTTGATCGTTACCTTATTTGCAGTTTATGCGATTATGAGATTTTCTGAGCCAGTGCGCGAGAAAATTTTAATACTAACAAACTTAACATCAAACTTCTCAGGTATTCCGTTAGCATTTGCTTTTATCGTATTACTTGGCAATAGTGGGCTCTTTACATTGCTATTCGATAAATGGGGTATCGACGCATTATCGTCATTTTCTCTTTATAGCTGGGGTGGCTTGTTACTTATTTATGTTTATTTTCAGCTACCGTTAGCATTAATGCTTTTATACCCAATTTATGATGGAATTCAACAGCAATGGAAGGAAGCAGCGGCACTCCTTGGAGCGTCAACATGGCAGTTTTGGAAGAAGATTGGTGTTCCCGTTATGCTTCCTGGGATAGTCGGAACATTTAGCGTATTGTTTGCCAATGCAATGGGAGCTTATGCCTCAGCCTATGCTCTAACAAATAGTAGTTACAATTTAGTGGCCATTCGTATTGGCTCTCTTATTAAGGGTGATATTTTCGCTCAGCCAGAGCTGGCAAGTGCTATTGCGGTAATACTAGCAGTTACGATGGTGACTGCGATGCTATTAAGCGAGTGGAGCATTTCAAAAACAAGGAGGAAGCTATAGTGAAAAAAAGAGGCATTGCTGATTTATTTTTCCTCCTGTTAGCGGTGTATTTAGTGTTGCCGGTTGCTGCAACAATGCTTTATGCCTTTGCGACAAATTGGAATAAGACCATTTTGCCTGAAGGTTTAACATTTAAATGGCTTGCTACATTATTTCAGGATGCAGAATTTATACAGGCGTTTGGACGTTCTGTTTTATTGTCGAGTGGGGCAGTAATGATTGCATTGCTCGTCATCGTACCAGCCATTTTTGTGATCGTGTTGTATTTTCCAAAATACGAAAAATGGATTCAGATAGCAGTTGTTATGGTGTATTCATTCCCTGGAATTATTTTAGCAGTCGGGCTCATTCGTGTTTATAGCAAATTTGGTGTTCCGATGATTTTAGTAGTTTTAGGGGCCTATGTCATCAGTATCCTACCATACATTTATCAAGGGACACGCAATAGTTTACGAAATGTAGACGCACGGCAGCTTTTAGATGCAGCACAATTACTTGGAGCATCTAAAAAGCAAGCATTTACAAAAATATTGTTACCTACTGTTTATCCGGGTTTATTTGTAGGTGCATTATTATCGTTTTCTGTGCTTTTTGGAGAATTTGTACTGATAAATCTTGTGGTTGGTTCTCGCTTTGAAACGGTGCAAATTTATTTAATGAAGAAGCTTAGTACAAGTGGACATATTGCTAGTGCAGTTGTACTCGTTTATATCGTTCTTATGGGCTTATTAACGTTCGTTATTGCAAGATTAACGAAACAATCGAAAGGTGCTACAAATCTATGAGTTATATTGTGATTGAAGGACTTCATAAAAAATATGGATTAACGACGGTTTTATCAAATATAGATATGAAGATTGAAAAAGGTGAATTTATAACTCTTTTAGGTCCGAGTGGCTGTGGTAAGAGTACAATTTTACGTATTGTAGCAGGCTTAACAGATGCATCGGCAGGGAAAATTATCATTGAAGGCAAGGATATGATGGGTGTTCAACCTAAGGATCGTCAAGTTGGTATGGTATTTCAATCATATGCTCTATTCCCAAATATGACGGTGAAAGAAAATGTAGCCTTCGGTTTACGCATGCAAAAAGTAAATACTGCTGAAGTTGATCAACGTGTTCAAGAAATGCTTGCAATAGTACATTTAAGTGAAAAAGCAAACGCATATCCGAAAGAATTATCTGGCGGTCAGCAGCAGCGTGTTGCCCTTGCTCGAGCTTTAATTGTACGTCCAAAGGTATTGCTGTTAGATGAGCCGCTCAGTGCACTAGATGCCCAAATTCGTAAGAAACTACAAGCAGATTTACGAGCTATCCAACAAAAGCTAGGCATAACGATGATTTTAGTTACGCATGACCAAGAGGAAGCGATGGCTGTTTCTGACAGAATATTTGTTATGAATAATGGGATGATTGAACAAAGTGGAACACCAACTGTGATTTATACAAGCCCTGAAAGTGAATTTATCGCTAATTTTATCGGTCATTACAATGTCTTTACGCGTCAGGCCCTTGGGAAAATGATTGGCGAGACGTTACCAGAATGCTCAAAATTTGCGATTCGACCAGAAGCTATTCGTCTCGATCAGAGACAGGGGGATGTTTGCATTACCGGAGAGGCGAAGCAGTCATTAATGAGCGGTAATGTTATTCGGACAACGTTTGAGGGTGAATGTCTCTTTACGATGGAGCAGCTACATCAACGAGGGCATTCGTTTGAACTTGGTAAGAAATATGTGTGTTATGTGGCGAGAGAAGATGTGATTGCATTATCATGACATATGCAAAAATTGAACGTTTTGAATTCATTTTAAAACATCTAGAGGCTGATGGAAAAATTGTTGTTGCCAATATTGCAGATGAATTACAAGTGGCACCTGAAACGATTCGTAGAGATTTTGATGAGCTAGAGCAACAGCATTTATTAACGAGAGTACATGGAGGAGCTGTGAAGTATACGAACGTTAGAAATGAACCAGCATTTTTGCGTAAGCTTCAAATGCAAAAAGAGGCAAAGCGCAATATAGCTCGTTTAGCTGCTAGACGTATATGTGACGGAGATACAATTGTGGTAGATACAGGTACTACGACGGTGCATATTGCAGATTTTTTATTGGCAGTCGATGATATAACAGTCGTAACCAATTCTATCGCTGCGGCTGTACAATTCAATCTGGCTATAGAAGAGCGGCGAATGACGGGGAAGGTCATATTACTTGGTGGAACGACAAATCCAAGGCAATCTTCAGTAACGGGAGCAATGACATTAGAATTATTAGGAAATATGAATTTTGATAAAGCGTTTATATCTTGTGGTGGTATAAGTGAAGGTATCGTATACGATTATGATTTAGATGAATCGTTAATTTCTAAAAAAATGATTGACCATAGCAAGATGAACTTTTTATTAGCGGATGCATCTAAAATAAATGGAAAGTCCTTTTATCAAATTGGTCACATAGAAGAGTGCTCAGAAATTCTTTGTGATATAGTTTGCCCATCAGAGTGGCAAACATATGAGGGAAAGTGGACGGTATGCAATGGAGGGAAAGCGTATGATTGATTATCATGTACATTTAGAGGAGGGCCCATATTCATTTCGTTGGCTAGAGCGTACTTCTCAAGCAATTAGATTTTTTAATGAAGATAAAGGAGCAGCAAAAGGTTCTAAAGCATTTATAGAGTTGCAAATGCAACAGTTATCAAAGCGAATACAGAATGGCTGCTATAGTGAGGAATGGTTAGATTTATATTTACAACAGGCAAAGCAGCTTGGTTTGCGCGAGGTTGGCATTGTCGACCATCTATATCGTTTCAAGGAGACGCGAGCATATTTTGAACGTTATATGCAGCTGGATGACAATGAAGTTGGTAAATTGCAACGTTACTGGCTGGATCGTGTCATGACGGAAAGCATGGATGATTTTGTATCAGCCATTATTCGAGCAAAGGAAAAGTGGAGTCGTCATGGTATTTCCTTAAAGCTTGGCATCGAGGCCGATTATTTTGTCGGTGGTGAGGAAGAATTAGCAGCATTACTAGAAGGATATCCATGGGATTATGTTATCGGATCTGTCCATTTTGTGGATGGATGGGGCTTTGATAACCCTCAAACACAATATATATTTGAGGAAATGAATGCTGCTACATTACAGCAGAACTATGAGCGTTTTTTTGCCACAGTAGAAAAAATGATCCTCTCGAATATGTTTGATTTTGTAGCACATTTGGACAACTTTAAAGTATTTGACTATCAAGTGGAGGGTAAGGTTTTTCTTGAAACTTGGTATGAAAGAATCGCAAAGGCACTTGTGACAACACAAACGGCCACTGAAATAAATGCCGGCTTATATTATCGCTATCCAGTAAAGGAAATGTGCCCCGGACCTCGATTTTTGCAAATATTAATTGACCATGATGTAGCCTTTACAGTTTCCTCAGATGCGCATTTCCCAGACGATTTAGGTAAGTATACATTTGCCAATGCAAATTTGCTAAAGAGCTTTGGTGTTCAAACAATTATTGGGTTTGATCAACGCCAAAAACAATATATAGAACTATAATAAATGTCGCCGTTGATGGATATATCTTCGGTGATTTTTTATGTTAGAAAGAGTGAACAAAGCGACGGATAGCCCTCTCAAACTAAATAACGAAAATATTCATCTAGCTAAGAGTAATTAAGTCTAAACCGCGACATTTAGTACGCAAACCTTGTAGGATGTTGCAATTATTCAGTATAATAGTAAAATGGGAATTCAAATGTATGGAATTCGTTTGAAAGGAGTTACCTGATTGCGATGAATGAAGAACAACGCTTAGCAAATCAACAAGTCAATCAACCAAAAAAAGAAGACAAGCCTGAAAAGGATTATAGTAAATATTTTGAAACGGTCTTTACGGCACCTTCATTAAAAGATGCTAAAAAACGTGGGAAAGAAGAAGTTAAGTACCATAAGGACTTTAACATTGCAGAAGAGTTTGCAGGTATGGGTACGGGGCGTACTTTTTATATTCGTACGTATGGCTGCCAAATGAATGAGCATGATACGGAAGTTATGGCTGGGATTTTTATGCAGCTAGGTTATACGCCTACAGATGTGATTGATGAAGCTGATGTAGTGCTATTGAATACATGTGCTATCCGTGAAAATGCAGAAAACAAAGTATTTGGAGAACTGGGCTTCCTACTAAAATATAAACGTAAAAATCCAGAAATGCTAATCGGGGTTTGTGGCTGTATGTCACAGGAAGAATCCGTTGTAAATAAAATTTTAAGAAGTTATCCACATGTCGATATGGTGTTTGGTACACATAATATTCACCGTTTACCGAACATTTTAAAAGAAGCATATATGTCTAAGGAAATGGTCATTGAGGTTTGGTCTAAAGAAGGCGATGTTATTGAGAATCTGCCGAAAAAACGTCTTGGCTCCATCAAAGCTTGGGTAAATATTATGTACGGTTGTGATAAATTCTGTACGTATTGTATTGTACCTTATACGCGTGGTAAGGAGCGTAGTCGCCGTCCAGAGGAAATTATTGCTGAAGTTCGTGAACTAGCGGCTGCGGGCTATAAAGAAATTATGTTATTGGGGCAAAATGTCAACGCTTACGGTAAGGATTTTGAGGATATTGAATATCGACTTGGTGATTTAATGGATGAATTACGAAAAATTGATATTCCACGTATTCGTTTTACAACGAGTCATCCACGAGACTTCGATGATCATTTAATCGAAGTACTTGCACAACGTGGTAACTTAGTTGAACACATTCATTTACCAGTACAATCTGGTTCAAATGATGTGCTAAAAATTATGGCGCGTAAGTATACACGTGAGCATTTCCTTGGTTTAGTAGCTAAAATTAAAGCGGCTATTCCGGAAGTAACACTAACGACTGATATTATCGTAGGCTATCCTAATGAGACAGAGGAGCAATTTGAGGAGACTTTATCCTTGTACCGTGAAGTAGGCTTTGAAATGGCCTTTACTTATATTTATTCTCCTCGTGAGGGTACACCTGCTGCCAAAATGGTCGATAATGTACCTGAAGAAGTGAAAAAAGAACGTCTTCACCGTTTAAATGAGGTTGTAGGGGAATACTCTCGCAAAGCATTAGAGGGCTTGAAGGGTGAAATAGTAGAAGTCTTAGTCGAAGGTACAAGTAAAAAACGCGAGGATGTGTTAGCTGGCTATACTCGTAAAAACCGTCTTGTAAACTTTAAAGCCCCAGCAGATCTAATTGGTCAATTAGTGAAGGTAAAAATAGTTGAAGCTACTTCATATTCACTGAGTGGTGAATTCGTAGAAGTAGTAAAAAATGAAAAGGTGGAAGCGTAAATGTCACAAGTATTATATACAAAAGATGATTTAATCAAGAAGTCACACGAAATTGCACACATGATTGCCAATACGCCAGAAGTTGAATTTTTCAAAAAGGCAGAAGCACAAATTAATGAAAACCAACTAGTACGTGAACGTATTGCAAGTCTAAAAAGCCTACAAAAGCAAGCTGTTAATTTCCAACACTTAGGGAAAGAAAAAGCACTTAAATTAATTGAAGAAAAAATAGAAAAAATCGAAGAAGAGATCAACGCAATCCCAGTGGTTCAACAATTTAAAGAATCTCAAGGTGATGTAAATGATTTATTGCAATTAGTGTCGAACACAATTGCTAACAATGTTACAAATGAGATTATTCGCTCAACTGGTGGGGATTTACTTTATGGAGAAACTGGCTCACAGGTAGCAAATTCAAGACCAGGTAGCTGCTCTTAAAAATAATAGAAAGAAAAGCTCGAATGAATGATTTCATTCGAGCTTTTCATATTTTGGAAAAATGATTAAGGAAATCTTGTGAATGTTGTAACGCTTTAGATGAGGGTGTTACGTTCCGTGCTACTCACCATAATCGGACGGAGAAGACTTGTAACAGTGACGCAATTGTAAATCTGTTGTTGCTGTCGCTACGTTAGCACTACGCTTTCGCACAGAAAACATTGTTGTTGCTGTCGCTACGTTAGCACTACGCCTTCGCACAGAAAACATTGTTGTTGCTGTCGCTACGTAAGCACAACGCTTTCGCACAGAAAACATTGTTGATGCCTCTTTGCTTTCGAATATTAAAATCGTTGCTGAAATTTCGTTTTTTATCACTATAAATTAGAATGACATGCAGAAGATACATGCTATGTGAAATGGTTGATTGGAGTGGAGGCTGGGCGACTCCTTGGGGATCAGCGAAAGAGGAACGAAGTCTAAAAGCATCACGTCCTGTGATAACGCCTTCGTGACCAAAATCCTTTTGGCCCAAGCGGCTCATCGGACGCCCCCAGATGGAACGGAAATCAACCCCTCGTTTTGCTGAGGAGCCATACTTTAGGACATCTTAATTTCATTGACATTTGAGTTTTTCATCAATATGAAAAGCTCGAATGATGTAATTCGGGCTATTTTTAATGTTTTATTCTCCAATACTCGTAGAAGTTATCGTGATTTAGACAACATAATATGAAATAAGAATTTTATCTGCAATTCTATTCTATAAAATATATGTTCACCCAATAGGCGCTACCTGCATATGATGGAGTGAAAAGAGTCGAAGGAGGAATTGCGCTGAAACGTTTACGACAAATCGTGACGAGAGCAGTAGTTGCCAAAGGGAAGAAGAGAACGGAAGAACGTGTAACATTAAGTCCATCAAATAAGCCGACGAGTATTCTCGGTTGCTGGGTTATCAATCATACTTGCTCCGCGAAAAAAGTCGGTAAATTTGTAGAAGTATCAGGTAAATTTGATGTCAATGTATGGTATGCCTATAGTAATCATTCGAAAACAGCAGTGTTTTCTGAAACGGTTCACTATAAAGACAAAGTGAAGCTTTCTTTTAGAGAAGGAGAAGTTAGTGTTGGTGATGATGTTCGTGTACGTGTTATTCAAGAGCCAAACTGCATAGAGGCAATCATTTCTCCATGTGGTACGAAATTTGAAATCGTTGTAGAACGCGAAGTCGTTGTAGAGGTAATGGGAGAAACGACGATTTGCATTAGTGTGCATCCACTAGATTTCGAAGAGGAATGGAGCTTTGATGATGAGAGTTCATCCTCGTCTTCATCTAGCTCGAGCTCCAGCTCTTCGTCTAGCTCAAGTGGAGAAGGAAGGTATGTTTTAGAGTCGTCATCGTTTCCTGATGAAAGACCGAGATAATATTAAAGACCATATTTCTTTGATACATGCGAAGCGCTAGCATCTTAAAAAAGGTGAATTAAGCGTTTCGCATGTATCTTTTGTTATAATAAAAATATCTATATGGTTAGAGCGAGGGAAATTTTAAAATGACAACATATACACCAATGATGCAACAGTATTTGCAGGTAAAGGAAGATTACAAGGATGCCTTTTTATTTTTTAGATTAGGCGACTTTTACGAGATGTTTTTTGAGGACGCTATTAATGCCTCTCAACTTTTAGAGATTACATTAACGAGCCGGGATGCTGGTGCAAAAGAGCGTATACCAATGTGTGGTGTTCCGCATCATTCGGCAAAAAATTATATTGAAACACTTGTGCAAAAAGGCTATAAGGTTGCAATTTGTGAGCAAACAGAAGATCCAAAGCAAGCAAAGGGTGTAGTGAGGCGTGAAGTCGTACAGCTTATTACACCGGGTACCATAATGGAAGGTAAGTCGCTCGATGGTAAAACCAATCATTTTATTGGTGCTGCGGAGCAATTTGATGATACAACATTTGGCTATGCTTATTTAGACTTATCTACAGGTGAAGCAGTAGCTTCCTCGATTGAGGGGGATGGTAAAGCACTTTTAATGCAAATGCAGGCATACGGTATTCGTGAATTAATTGTCACGGAAAGTTTGCAGCTTCTATTAGCAGAGCATGCAGTAAACGCAGGTATCGTACTTTCTATTGGAACAGATGAAATGTCATTGGAAAAAGCTGCACATTATTTAGATGCGGTGCCAAATGATTTACAAATTGCTTGTCTTCGTTTACTAGCTTATATCGATAAAACACAAATGCGTTCATTATCACATATTCAAGCATTTACCTATAATGAAATGAAAAACTATCTACGTATTGACTCAAGCTCTAAACGTAATTTAGAGCTTATTCAATCTATTCGCGGTGGAGATCAAAAGGGCACACTCTTATGGTTGCTAGATGACACAGTGACAGCGATGGGGGGACGAAAATTAAAGCAATGGTTACACCAACCTCTTGCTTCACGTTCTACCATTGAAGCAAGACTAGCAACCGTCACTGATTTATTGGAGGAATATTTTGTAAGAACAGAGCTTCAAGCCTCTTTAAAACAAGTATACGATTTAGAGCGTTTAGCTGGGCGTGTAGCTTTTGGGAATGTAGGTGGGCGTGATTTAGCGCAGCTACGTGATTCATTACGTCAAGTACCTGCAATTCAGCAGCAATTACTTGGTGCCCATAAAGAAACTTTGCAAAAGCTAGGCGCTGGACTGGATACATGTGCGGATGTAGAGGCATTATTAGCTCGTGCTATTACAGACAATCCACCAATTACGATTAAAGAGGGGGACGTCATTCGCGATGGCTATAATGAGCGATTAGATGAGTTACGTTATGCTTCTCGTAATGGCAAGGATTGGATTGCGCAACTAGAACAAGAAGAACGGCTGAAAACAGGCATTAAAAATTTAAAAATCGGCTACAATCGAATTTTCGGCTATTATATTGAAATTACGAAATCTAATATCCATTTAGCTGATTTAACACGCTATGAACGTAAACAAACTTTGGCAAATGCCGAGCGTTATATTACTCAGGAGCTTAAGGAAAAAGAAGCATTAATTTTAAATGCTGAGGAAGAAAGTTTAACGTTAGAGTATAACCTATTTGTGGAAATACGTGATGAATTAAAGGCATTTATTCCACGTGTCCAAGCGTTAGCGGCAAGCATTAGTGAGTTAGATGTGCTATTAAGCTTTACAAGTGTTTCAGAGAAATATCGATTTACAAAGCCTGAATTTCATGGAGGGCGTTCGCTAGAAATTATTGAAGGACGCCATCCGGTTGTTGAGAAAATGCTCAATAAGCAAATGTATGTACCAAACGATTGTGTACTTGAGGAAAATAACAATATGATGCTTATTACAGGTCCGAATATGTCCGGTAAAAGTACGTATATGCGTCAGGTTGCACTAATTGTTGTCATGGCGCAAATGGGCTGTTATGTACCTGCTGAAAAAGCTAGATTACCAATTACAGATCAGATCTTCACACGTATCGGTGCAGCGGATGATTTAGCTGCAGGACAATCAACATTTATGGTGGAGATGTTAGAATCTCAGCACGCTATTATGCATGCTACAAAAAATAGTTTAATGCTGTTTGACGAAATTGGTCGTGGGACATCTACTTATGATGGCATGAGTCTTGCTCAATCCATGATGGAATACATTCATGACAAAATTGGAGCAAACACGCTGTTTTCAACACACTATCATGAATTAACGGCACTCGAAAATGAGCTTCCTCGACTGCAAAATGTACATGTATCAGCTACTGAAAAAAATGGAACAGTTGTCTTTTTACACAAGGTAAAAAAGGGAGCAGCCGATAAATCTTACGGAATTCATGTAGCGCAGCTTGCACAATTGCCAGAGGAAATTTTAACTAGAGCACGAGTGCTGCTTGAAAACTTTGAGGCTGGAAAAGAAGTAGCTGTGTCACAGGAAGTTGTTGAAAAGCCAGTACAGATGTCACTATTTACAGAGGAAGAATCACTCTCTCCATCCGAGGCAGAGGTGCTTAAAAACCTAGAAAAAGTAAATATTCTGGGCACTTCACCAATGCAAGCGATGAATATTTTATACGAATTACAGCAGCAGCTATTAAACGCAAAAAAGTAAAGGAGTGATGCGCTATGGGAAAAATACAAATTATGGACGAGTGGCTGTCCAATAAAATCGCGGCAGGGGAAGTAGTTGAAAGACCAGCCTCTGTAGTTAAAGAGCTTGTTGAAAATGCCATTGATGCAGGAAGTACGTCCATTGATGTTTTTTTACTAGAAGCGGGCCTCACTTCAATTCAGGTAATTGATAATGGTAGTGGCATGGATGAAGAGGATGCATTAATATCATATTCCCGCCATGCGACAAGTAAAATTCATCAGGAACATGATTTGTTTCGAATTCGTACACTTGGCTTCCGTGGTGAGGCATTAGCTTCAATTGCATCAGTGTCAAAGATGACACTCATTACATCAAATGGTGAATCAGGAACGTATTTAGAGCTAGAGGGTGGGCATGTCGCTACACATAAGCCTGGCCCTTTACGTAAAGGAACAGATATTACAATAGCACAGTTATTTTTCAATACACCTGCACGATTAAAATATATGAAAACAATACAGACCGAGCTTGGACATACAATTGATCTGATGAATCGTCTTGCACTCGGAAATCCTCAAATTGCGTTTAGATTGCTGCATAACGGTCAGCAATTGTTACAAACAAATGGACGAGGTGACGTACAGCAAGTATTAGCTGCCATTTACGGTGTGCATAATGCCAAGAAAATGGTGGCATTTAATGGAGAATCGCATGATTATAAAATTTCAGGCTTCGTATCACTACCAGAGGTGACTCGTGCTTCGAAAAACTATATGTCATTGTTTGTAAATGGTCGCTGGGTGAAGCATTATTTGGTACAAAAAGCGATTGTAGATGCCTATCATACGTATTTGCCTATTGAACGTTTTCCAATTGTAGCGCTCTTTATAGAGGGCGATCCTTATTTAACGGATGTCAATGTTCACCCTGCTAAGCATCAAATACGTTTAAGTAAAGAGCCTGAACTTCTTAAGCTAATTGAAGAAACAATACGAGAGAAAATCCGCAATGTTATTCGAGTACCTCAAATGGAAAAAAAAG
Organism: Lysinibacillus sp. NPDC094177; assembly: GCF_050279145.1. Taxonomy (NCBI): domain Bacteria; kingdom Bacillati; phylum Bacillota; class Bacilli; order Caryophanales; family Bacillaceae; genus Lysinibacillus; species Lysinibacillus sp. NPDC094177. The sequence continues at coordinate 471,033 of NZ_JBNNTW010000002.1, forward strand.
AGAAAATTGTAAAGTCTGTGACGGAGCAGTTAAATATATGGAAGCCGGCGCCAAAGCTTGATGTGGAGAAAATGAACACCATTGTAGAAAAGCTTTATGATGTACAAACTGTAAAGGAATCGAACACAATAGACCCTATAGTGCGAGACCCCGAATCCATTCCGGTTGTTGTTGAAGATAGCTGGCAACAGACACCACTGATGGAAGTAAATCCTCCTGATGATGAAGTGACGTTAGAGGAGCCAATGGAAGTTCTAAAGGATGAGCCTATTAAAGAACCATTTCCTGATCTTGAAGTGGTAGGGCAAATTCACGGCACGTATATTGTGGCACAGATGGAGGATGGCTTTTATTTAATTGATCAGCATGCTGCTCAGGAGCGTATTAAATATGAATTTTTCCGTGAAAAGGTCGGTCAGGTGAACCCAAATGAGCGTCAGGCTTTATTGCTTCCATTGACTTTCCATTATGCTGCAGACGAAGCTCTTATATTAAGAGAAAATGGACAGGAGTTAGAAGCTGTTGGCGTATTTTTAGAGGAATTTGGGCAATCATCATTTGTTGTGAGAGAGCATCCTAGCTGGTTCCCTAAGGGGGAAGAACAAGAAATTATTGAGGACTTAATTGAACAAGTACTGACAACTAAAAAGGCGGACGTCAAAAAGTTACGTGAGGCTGCAGCTATTATGATGAGCTGTAAAAAATCGATTAAGGCCAATCATTATTTAACGAAAGAGCAAATGGATACGTTGCTGCAAGATTTACGCAATGCCGATAATCCATTTACATGCCCACACGGACGTCCGGTGCTAATACATTTTACAACTTATGAAGTGGAAAAAATGTTTAAACGGGTAATGTAGTTGTAACGCCTGACAATAATCGTGAACTACATGAATAGTCCATGCTGCATAAAGGAATTTTATAGGTATACCAGAGTTTCTAAGCTTAAAGTTTTTACTATTTATACAAGCTAGCATACGCAGTAGAGGTTACACTTATTTTCAAATTATAGCTGATGGGGGAGAAAGATATGTTTTCATTTGAACATCGTCCTAAAATTATGCATTTTTTAGAGGAATATAGCTTTGACGTTTTAGTCATTGGTGGCGGCATTACAGGCGCAGGCATTGCGCTTGATGCAGCATCTAGAGGGTTATCGGTCGCTTTGATTGAGAAGCAGGATTTTTCTGCGGGTACATCAAGCCGTTCAACAAAGCTTATTCATGGTGGACTTCGTTATTTAAAGCAACTTGATGTAGGTGTAGTAGCTGAGGTTGGGCGTGAGCGTGAAATTGTTTATGACAATGCTGTTCACGTGACAACTCCTGAAAAGATGCTATTACCATTATATAAGAAGGGCTCACTTGGACCATTTACAACATCAATGGCACTGAAGGTATATGATCGATTAGCAGGTGTTAAAAAGCATGAACGTAGAACAATGTTAAACGCTCAGGAAACGGCAGCGCTAGAGCCTTTACTCAATCGAGATGAGCTTATTGGTGGTGGCTATTATGTTGAATATCGTACGGATGATGCCCGTCTGACAATTGAAGTGCTGAAAAAAGCTGTGGAATATGGGGCACTTTGTCTAAATTATGCGGAGATGACAGAGTTTTTATATGAGAAGAAAAAGCTTGTTGGAGTACAAGTGAAGGATCATGTTACAGGGAAAAAGATCGAAGTGCATGCTGCACAAATCGTCAATGCTACTGGACCTTGGGTAGATGAGGTTCGCCAAAAGGATAAAGTAGTAGATAAAAAGCAGTTACGTCTAACAAAAGGGGTCCATATTGTCCTTGATCAAAAGGATTTTCCATTACGACAAGCAGTGTACTTTGATATAGCGGATGGGCGTATGGCCTTTGCTATTCCACGTGATGGTAAAGCCTATATAGGGACAACAGATACAGTTTACGAGGGAGACCCTGTACATCCTGTCGCTACCCAAGAGGACGTTGATTATTTAATTGATGCTGCAAAAACTGTCTTTCCAACTGCAAATATTTCAAGAGATACGATTGAATCGTCGTGGGCAGGTGTGCGTCCACTTATTTTTGAAAAAGGGAAGGATCCATCCGAAATTTCACGCAAAGATGAGATCTGGACGGCTCCGAGTGGACTTATGACGATTGCGGGTGGCAAACTAACGGGCTACCGTCAAATGGCAGAAACAATCGTTGATAAAATTGTGAAAACCCATAAATATAAGCACGCAAGTCCATGTGTAACACGTGAGTTGTCACTTTCTGGTGCAAAAGGCATTAATGCCATCAATTTCACTGATTATAGTACTTATAAAGCTAAAGAGGGCGTGCAGTATGGTCTAAATTATGATGAAGCAAAACAGCTTGTACAAAAATATGGCACGAATGTTGATGCATTATATAACCAGGTGAAATATTTGCATGAACATGGTAGTACGATGCCCCTTGCTCTACATGCAATGCTACTTTATGGAATAGAAGCGGAAATGGTGTACACACCAAGTGATTTCTTTATCCGTCGAACAGGTTTATTATACTTTGATATTGATGCAGTAAAACGGTATAAACAGCAGGTCATTCAAGTTATGCAACAACATTTTAACTATACAGAGTCACAAAGAAATACTTATGTAGCTCAACTAGAGCAAGCTATTTTAGATGCAACAAATTTTGCTTAGGAAGGAGTGTAGGCAATGCGTTATATCGAAATGTCAGATGGCCATTTTCTGTTTACTCGAACATTAAAGCCATCGAAGCCATGTATTGGTCATATTCATATTCTACATGGGATGGCGGAGCATAGTGGACGTTATGTTAAATTTGCCAATAGCCTAAATGAAGCTGGCTATGCAGTGACAATGCATGATCATCGTGGGCATGGAGAAACAGCAGCTTATAATGGTACACTAGGTTTTTTTGCTGAAGAAAATGGGTTTGATCGTGTCGTAGAGGATGCACATGAAGTAGTAACATTATTGCATGAACAATTTGCAGATGTACCTTTGATTTTATTTGGTCATAGTATGGGCTCGTTCATTACTAGAAGATATATTCAATTGTACAGAGATCAAGTGGATAATGTGATTCTTTGTGGAACAGGAAACGTTACAGCATTGCATACGATGGGGAATATAGTAGCAAAAGTATTGTCCAAACAGTCCGGTAAAGAGACGGAGAGCAAGTTATTAAATAAGCTGAGCTTTGGTAGCTTTAATAAACAGTTCCCAAATTCGAAGACTGCGTATGATTGGTTATGTTCAGTAGAGGATGAGGTGGAAAAGTATATAGATGATCCATATTGCGGCTTTATCCCAACTAATCAATTTTTTGTGGATTTAACAACAGGTTTTATGTCGTTAAATCGTAAAACAGAGATAGCAAAAATAAAGAAAGACTTACCTATATTATTGATAAGTGGTAGTAAGGATCCAGTAGGGGAACAAGGCCAAGGTGTATACGCTGTTGCACAACAATTTGCAGCGGCAGGTATACAGGATGTGACGGTTTACTTATTTGAGGATAAGCGCCATGAAATCCTAAATGAAGATAATCAAAAGGCAGTCTATCAAGTTTTATTACGGTGGTTAGAAAAATATGATACAAGATAAAATACAGCAGGCAGAGGTCGTAGCAATCGTAGGTCCTACTGCTTCTGGGAAAACGGCACTAAGCATTGAGTTAGCGAAGAAATATAATGGCGAAATCATCAACGGTGACTCCATGCAAATCTATCAAGGTTTAGATATTGGTACAGCGAAAATTACTGAGGAAGAGATGGAGGGTGTACCCCATCATCTACTAAGCTTCAAAGAGCCAACTGAGTCCTTTTCGGTAGCTGACTATCAAAAATTAGTGCGAGCTAAAATTGCGGATATTCAAGCGCGTGGAAAGCTACCGATTATTGTAGGGGGCTCTGGTTTATATGTGCAAGCAGTCCTCTATGATTTTCAATTTACAGAGGAGCAGGTAGATGAGGTGGCACGAAAAGCCTATTATCAAGAACTGGAGAAATTAGGCCCAGAGGCAATGCATGAAAAGCTTAAAAAACTTGATCCACAAACAGCGGAGACAATTCATCCGAATAATACTCGCCGAGTTATACGAGCTTTAGAGATGATTGAGCTTAGTGGCGTTTCAAAGGCATCCGAAGCACAAAATCGTGGAGAAGTTCCGCTTTACAATCATGTGATTTTAGGGCTTGGGCAAAATATGTCACGTGAAGAGCTCTATGATCGTATTAACCGTCGTGTCGATATTATGATGGAAAAAGGGCTTTTAGAAGAAGTAAAAGGCTTATGGCAGCAAAATATACGAGGTGTGCAATCAATCCAAGCAATCGGCTACAAGGAATTATATGATTACCTTGATGGAAAATGTTCTTTAGAAGAAGCCATTGACAGTTTAAAGCAAAATTCTCGCCGCTATGCGAAAAGACAACTAACATACTTCCGTAATAAAATGGATGTATATTTTGTTAATAATGACGAAAAACTTTAATTAATTCTTAGAAATCACTAATTGCTAAATTGGTAGAACATGCTACTATAGGAATGGAGAGGTAGAAAGAGAGTAGGGGGAGGCATATTTGATGAAATCAATTAACTTGCAAGATACATTCTTGAACCATTTACGTAAAAACAATGTTTTTGTAACTGTGTTTTTGTTAAACGGCTTTCAGTTAAAAGGAACTGTGAAATCCTATGATAATTTTACAGTGCTATTAGTAGATGCTGAAAACAAACAACATCTTATATACAAACACGCTATTTCTACATTTGTTCCAGCAAAGCAAGTAGATTTTTTAGAGACAGACGAATAGAAACATTATAGTAAAACAGTTAGTGTTCATGACACTAGCTGTTTTTTTGCCTTCAAGCTATAATGTAAGAGGAAATTGACAAATTGGAGGACTACACATATGAAATCTATGGATACAACAGAAATATTAGAATTATTAGATGCGAACGAAGACCTATATATTATTGATGTTCGTGAAGACGATGAGGTAGCACAAGGCATGATCCCTGGTGCACAGCACATTGCTCTTGGGACAATACCTGAGCGCTTAGATGAATTAGATGCTTCTAAGCCATACATTATCGTTTGCAAGGCAGGCGGTCGTTCAGCAAATGCTTGTGCATACCTAGAAGCTCAAGGTTTTGACGTAACAAACCTTGAAGGCGGCATGCTTGCTTATGATGGAGAGTTAGAATTTAAATAGTTATCGATTTAAACCCTCGTTTAGGCGAGGGTTTTTCTTATACAATCAAGTTGATATAAGATTGTAGCAATCGTTACTGATTTGATATCACAATAAACGGACAGAAAGCTCCCGAAAGCCTTTTTGGCATTAGGGAGCTTTTTCTAGCAAAGGGGAATAAAATTAGTTTTATCCTCTAAAATCCGTATTAATAGTTCATACTCTTTTGAAGAAAGCATTCTATTTATCTTTAGTATTGTGCCAAGCACCATTTTTTAGTTTCTTGGTCTGCAAAGGATGCTTCTACACTATTTAAATAAATTTGACGATAATCTTCTTCGCTTAGATTAAATTCATTGTTAACTAAATGAATTTCTTTTGCCATTGTAGTATCTGATACTGTTCTGTTATCAGTATTAAATGTCACTTTAATTCCATCTTTATGGAACTTATAAATCGGATGTTCAGAATAATGATGAACAGCTTTCGTTTGGACATTACTTGTTGGGCACATTTCAAGCACTACCTGTCTTTCTTTCACAATCTTATAAGCCTCGGCACAATCTTTAATAAATACTCCGTGTCCTATTCTTTCAGCACCCAACAGTTCAACAGCCTCTAGAACGTTTTTACCAATTCCCGTTTCACCGGCATGAATAGTGACTCTGTAGCCATATTCTTTGGCTAAAGCGATTGGATCTACGAATTTTTCACAAAAGCCTTCTTCTTCGGATGCACATAGGTCAATTGCCACTACACCTTTTCCGAGGAACTTTTTCCCTTTTTCAACCACCTCAAATGCGCTATCTACAGACATCGTCCTCATGCAAGATAGGATTATATTTCCCTTTATTTCGTAACAGCTTTCAGCGTCCCTCATCCCCTCTATAACAGCTTGAATAACTTCTTCAACATCAAGACCTTGTAATGTGTGAAGTAACGGGGCAAATCTGACTTCTAAATATTTCACATTTTCCATTGATGCATTCTCAAATAGATCAAAAGTAATTCTTCTTAAGTTCTCCTTAGACTGCATTACTATATTAGGAAGAAAAAATTTTTTTAAATATTCATCAAGGGATTCGCATTCTAAGGGAGCAATCAGCTCCTTTTGTAGGTCATCCTTATCAAAAGTGGGTAACTGAATGCCTTCCTTCAGTGCAATATCGATAATAGTTTCAGCCCTAAGGCTTCCATCCAAATGACAGTGTAGTTCAATTTTTGGCAATGCTAAAAAGTTCATTTTTGACCTCCTGAAATAAATTATTAAATTAAAATACAAAAAAATTCCTGACCACAAAGAAAATACAAGTATTGTACTTTCTTCGTAATCAGGAATTTCGGTTCCTGGTAGAGACCCCCAAACCATATTATTGGAGTTATACGAGATATTATTGAATTCATTAACGATTTTTAATATGATAATAAAAAAATTTCGGATTGTCAACATCGTTAGTTGAATAAGAGAAAACAGATAATTAGTTATTTATATAATCCATTACTTCTTGTATATAGTTTTCCAATGCTCTTGCTAATATGATGACAACTGCTGCTTTCCTTGGCATTGATAGCTGTCCAATTGAAGGCTTTAACCACGAAAAAGCCTGTTTGTGTTGATTTTGTAGGACTGTATTTTATTGTTCAAAGTCAAGCTACCGAAACGAGCGAACATTATATCGGTATTGTCTACGGCCTTATTGCTGCTTGCTTCTATACAGTAGTAACATTCACCTATAAGTATATCCGTGGATTAAAAGAGCCTGATAACACAATCATTCAACTTGCTTTAGCAGCGTTACTCCTTGCTCTTTATCTTTTAGGGACAAATGGATTCCAAGTAATGCAAATCGATATAAAATCAATTAGTTTACTTATATCATTGGGCGCATTGTCCATGCTGGGATCGGCTTCTATCTGTTCTTTTTGGGAATGGCCTTTTTCAAAATTGACCAAGCTAAAAATTAAGAAGTACCCTATAAGATTAGACATTTAAAAAGTCTCTCTTACAGGGTACTTGTATTTTTATAGATTGGCTTGAAGAAACAATGCCCTTCTTTGCATAGAAATGGACCTGCTAAAAAAGATCGAATTAGTAGAAAAGTGTTTGAGAATGAAAACAGGAGCCACAATTGATGCACACTGTTATTCAAAAATGTTAATTAAAGCGATCGACATAATCGAGGGCGTGGGACTAAAAAATGACGCTTGTACAATACAGAGTAAATATTTGTAAAGTTGAACAGGTTTTAGTAAGGCATTGGCAAAATAGTCTTTTTAATTATGTGAAGCACAGTGGCTGTTACTTATTTAATACTAATAGATCTAGTTTAATAGCTGTAACGACCGCTCCTAAACGAGTATCTACATCTAATTTAAAAATAATGGAAGAGATATGATACTCTACGGTTCTCTTACTTATACCTAATTCTACACTAATCTCACTATTTGTTTTATCCTCTGCAATTCGTTCTAAGATTTCAAGTTCTTTAGGCGTTAGATTAATCATACGAAAACACTCCTATCATTCATTTTCATGTGATATCGTATCAGTAAATTCCATTTTATTCTACATTATGGATAAAATTTTACAGTTTGAAGCGTGTAGAAAGTGACAAATTTCCAAAAATCTAATTAGTAATAACCAAATTTGCGTTATATACGGATAAATTTCTTTTTGGTTTTTGTTAAATTTGAACTACAAATCAAATTGGTGAATACATATGAATACCTAATAGCCAATTGTTTTGTCATTAATATTTAAGGAGGAAGAAAAATGTTAAAGAGAATTAATCACGGATTCAATACTGCAGAGTCTCGTTCTAAATGGTGTGTTTTTTGTGATACAAAAGACTACTGTAATAAGTGCGATTCGATGGATTGGGGATGTTCTGGAGGATGGGAGACTTGTTTTAGAAAAGATACAGATGGCTAAAAAAAGCGCTTAATTCAATTTAATCTCAATGTAGAGTGAACAATCAATTTAGTTTACTCTACATCTTATTTAATAGCACAAAGTTGCGGGGGGAATTCAATTATGTCTATACATATGGAAACTAGTAAGAAAGAAATTAAAGTTTCAAATATAAAAATGCTAGAAGATAATCATAAAAAATATATTTATGTACCAAGTATAAATGGTTTATTTGAAATAGATGATACTATTTATTATATTTTATCAAGTCATAACAAAAGTATGGCAGAAATCTATAATCAATTAAAAGAAAAAATTGAGGAAAATGAATTTTATAATATTATTGATTCTTTAATAGAAAATAAAATTATAAATGATACTAACGAAAAAAAGCCTTTAGAAACTGAAAAAATAAAGAATATTAGTGCACTTACCTTAATGATGGTACAAGAATGTAATTTGCGTTGTAAATATTGCTACGCAGGCGATGGAGAATATAATGAAAAGGGCAGAATGTCAATAAAAACTGCTAAATCTACAATTGACTATTTGATGGTACAGTCTGGAGAAAGAGATGATCTTTCAATAGTATTTTTTGGAGGAGAGCCTTTATTAAATTTCTCTGTTATTAAGCAAACAGTGGAATATGCAAAACTCCAAGCAAAATTACATAATAAAAAAATAGGATTTAGTATGACATGCAATGGTACCTTAATAAATAAAGAAATAACAAAGTATATATTAGAAAATAATATAGCTGTTCAGGTGAGTGTTGATGGTAATCAGGACGAGCATGATTTTAATCGTTTTTATGGGAATAAAAAGGGAAGTTATGATGTTATTATAAATAGAACAAAGGAACTAAGAGAACAAAAACAACTGGGTGTTAGGGCTACTATTACACCAGAGAATGTAGATTTAGTAGAAATATATAATCATTTATTCGAATTAAACTTTAGAAGTATATATGCTGCTCCAGCTATTCAGATGTTTTCGGAAGAACAATTTACCGATCTATCAGAAAGTTATAATACATTAATTAGTTATTTTGAAGAATTAGTTAACAATAAAGAATATTATAAGGCAGTCAAGCTTAATAATATAATGAAGAATTTAGAACGCATCCATATTGGCCATGAATCAACTTATTTTTGTGGTGCAGAAGTTAACTTTTTAGCAGTTGACATAAATGGTGACTTATATCCATGCCATCGCTTTGTTAATAATAAAGAATATAAACAAGGTAATATTTTTGAAGGGATAAATTCAATTTCTAAATCCGAATTTTTAGCAGAGGCACATGTCTCAAATAGATTAAATTGTAATAATTGTTGGGCGAAAAATTTATGCGGTGGTGGATGTCATCATGAGAATTTAGAAATGACAGGTAAAGTAACAATGCCTCCTTTACATTATTGTATTTTAACTCAAAAGCAATTAGAGGCTACACTGTATTTATATTTACGTTTAACAGAAGAACAAAGAGAAATATTGTTAGAAAAGAAAAATACGAAAGAGTTTGTTAGAAATGGAAATCAAAATTAAAAATTTATCTAAAAATTATAAAAAGATAAAAGTATTAGATAATATTTCTTTAGAAATTCATAACGGAGTGTTTGGTTTATTGGGTGAAAATGGTGCAGGGAAAACAACCTTAATGGAGATAATCTCCACTTTGCAGCCTTTTAATCAAGGGGAAATTGAAGTAGCAGAAATAAATTTAAAGAAAAACCCGCAAGAAGTTCGTAAAATATTAGGTTATCTTCCGCAGAAGTTCGACTTTTTTCCGAAAGTTACTTTAGAAGAGGCTTTCGATTATTTATGTAAGCTAAAAGGAATTAATGATAGAGAGATCCGTGCGAATGAAGCTAATTTACGACTTCAAGAGGTGGGGTTAATAAACGAACGTAAAAAATATATTCAGGAACTTTCAGGTGGAATGAAGCAACGTTTTGGCATTGCACAAGCTTTAATCGGTAATCCAAAAATTATACTCATTGATGAACCAACAGTAGGTTTAGACCCTCATGAGCGCATTTCATTTCGAAACTTAATTACCCGTATTAGTCGAGATAAAATCATTCTACTTTCAACACATATTGTACAGGATATAGCCTCCACATGTAAAAATTTGATGGTTCTACAAAAGGGTCGAGTCAATTACATAGGTAGCACGATAGACCTTATTGATCAAGTTCGAGGAAAGGTTTGGCTTTATAATATTATGGACGATGAAATACCTCAAACTGAGTTATTTGTATCGTTGCAGGATAAAGGCAACAGCATTGAAATTCGTTACATTGCAGATAGTCCTATTCCAGGAAGTGTTTTGACGGAACCTACTTTAGAGGATGCTTATATTTATATAAATAGAAAAGAGCTATCAGTATGAAAGAATTATCTAATTTAATGAACTTTGAGCTTAAAAGACTCCTAAAAAGTCGTGCGATTTTCATATGTCTGATACTTATTATATTTGCGCTTCCAGTTGTAATGAACATTTTAGATTCGGAGGGAACTGCTAATGAGAAATGGTACGGAACGCTCCAGTTACAAATGATATTCCTGCTTATTCTAATACCATGCCTAGTCTCATATGTGTGGAAGGGTTACCTACAGCCATTTGAAAATGCTGTTATCCTCCTGAAATTAAAAAAGAGGACTATGTATATTTTAGCTAAAATAATAGCTGTTATTATTTTCGTTTCTATTTACATTTTACTCTTTTATCTGGGTTATTTTATGTACTATGAGAGAGAAATTCCAATTAGCTTACTTAGTATTACTTTATTTCATGTTTTCAGTTCCATTCTCTACTGTGTTGCCTTTAGTTTTTTCATCTCTTTTTATTTAAAACGTACAATGTATTTATATATTTTATCTATATTGTATTTGGTGATAAGTATTTATTTAAATTCACCTTATTTCTCTATATGGTTTAATCCTGATTTTATGCAAAAACAAATGAGCGAACTGATATTCAACTTAAAGAGGATGATTTTTTTATGTATTGGAATGCTATTTATGTTTGGCAATGTGTTTCTTTTTAGTAGAAGGGTGAATGGATGATGAGGGATATCTTTTTATTTTGGTCAAAAATTGTTACTCGCAGTGATTATTTGTTAACTTATTATGCCATAGTCATTATATTATGTATCTCTCAATTTTTCTTTACAATGAGTGACGCTCAAGCATTAATTCCGCTGTATGGTATTTTTTCTAGTGTGCTAACTACCCAAATAATTACGCTGCATCAACGATATCAAGTAGAAAAGATACTTATGATTTCTCCACTGTCGAATAGAACACTAGTTTCATGGCAATGGTTATTTAGCTTTATACTGGCAATTCCTGCATTTATGTTATTAGTTGGTTTTGAGAAATATGTTTATGCAGAGACTCCTATTTATAAAATTTTGCTTATAGTTTTTGTTTTTCAACTTTTCACTATATCAATACCATTTTTATTTTCAGCAATTTTTTCAAATCAATCAGTTTCAATTATTATGATTGTCATCATCTATTTTTTATTAATGTTAATGCATGGTTATAGATTAGAAATAATTCAATATATAGCTCCTACACTTAACTTTATGTATCCAGATTATATTCATTTTTTAAATCTAATGGGTGTTTTAACGATATGTTTAGGTTCTATAGCTGCAGCTATTTTGTTTAGTAAAAGAACGAGCGTCCGGAAAGAAAAGTGGGTCGCTGGCTGTTTTACAAGTATCATGTTATTAATTTTAATTAGTTTACATTTATATGATGGATATAAAGAGAAAGAGCTTTTAATCAGGCCTTATCAAAGTTACACGTTTGAAGAATTTACTGTAGAGTACAAAGGAGTTAGCCGAGAGAAAGCAAACAATTATGCTTTAGTATATAAAGATATTACACAAGAAATGAGGGGATTTGGTGTGGGAACGACGTATCACACACTAAAAGTTACTAGAGTTTATAGTATCCCAAGAAGTGATAGGATAGAAAATATTATTAGCAGGTCGAGAGATACTGTTGAGATAAGTCCTTATTCGAATAAATTTTTTGAATTTAATTATGGCTATAATATTACTGAGGATTTGATTAATACATTAATGAGTGAGACATGGAAAACAGAAGAACAAACAAATTGCTATGAGATTTTGAAAAAAACCATTGAACAAAAGGTTATACTAACTAACAACCGTACACTCTTTAGTAACGTTAAAAAAGAGTCAATGGAAAGTCTTGAATTTAATACTACTGAGTTATATGTTGAAAATTTCCTAAATGTTTTGAATGAGAATCCGAAAAATGCATATCAGTATATCGTAAAGTTAAAAGCAAATTAATAGTAGCTTTGCATAGGGGGACCGAACATTTACTCATGAGAATATTAGTAGAAGTATTTAGGTATACAAGTATATATAAAACAAAATTATTTCTAGTAAATATTTTAATGGGCATTTCAATGATATTAGGTATAGTTCATCCTCTATTATTCGGTAAATTTATTGATTTTATAACAGTAAAGGATCTTAATAGTGCATCAAACATGATTATCTTTATGGCTATACTTTTTCTTGTTAATCTTTTTTTTAAAATAATCCAAAAGTATTACTTGGCGAAATTTGCATGCTATATACAAATGGATATCAAATTAAAAATGATTAAACGAATAATGAAAATGGACATGGATGAGTATCAATTGAAAGCTAAAGGCGAATTAATGAATAAAATAGAAAATGATACGAAAGCATTTTCAGAAGTGGTATCTGAGTTTTTAAGCATAATAATAGATTTTATTAGCATAATAATAGTAATTGTTATATTGATAAATATTAATATAATTTTAGCATCTATTTTATTCCTATCATGTCCTTTAGCGATCATCATTTTTAAATATTTTGGAAAAAGGATAAGGATGAAGGATACTCACATAAAGAAAGATTTAGATCATTATTTAACCTATTTAGGGGAACTTTTATCGTCTTTTAAATTATATAAATTATTTAATATTGAGATAGAAGGAATAAATAAATATCAACAGAAGAATACCATATTATATAAAAATTCTCTTGAAAAAATGCGCTTAAGTATTAAGTCTGGATCAATTATAGAATTAATAAATTATACTAGTTATTTGGTAATTCTTATTTTAGGAATATATTTTATTTATACAGGAAGTCTAACTATTGGGATTTTAATAGCATTCACGACTTATGCGAATAATTTCAGTCAATCATTTCTAAGGTTTTCGCAATTAAATACATTTTTCCAAGAAGCAATCGTGTCCGTAAATAGAGTGAAAAATTTATTAGAAGATCCTAAAGAAAACATAGGGAATTCGGAAGTATCTATCAATCTAGAACCGATATATTTTTCGAAACAAGGTGAAATTATATTTAGAGATGTCAGCTTTTCACATTCCGAAACATCTTCTTCGGTCCTAGAAAACGTCAATCTTCGAATACCTTTGAGGAAAATAGTACTTATTAAAGGGACAAGTGGATCAGGAAAAACAACGTTGTTAAACATACTATCCGGTTTATACGTTGGCTATCAGGGAGACATATTCATATCTGATACGAATATTAGACACATTCCTAATGATATTTATAAAAAAAAGGTCTGTCTAGTATCACAAGAACATTTTATCATGACGGGGACTATTAAAGAAAATTTGTTAGTAGGAAAACCAAATGCAACTGATGATGAATTAATTAGAATTTGTGAAATGGTTAATATTTATTCATTTATAGAAACATTAGAAGATAATTTTGAAACTGTAATAGGGTACAATGGGCTTGAACTATCGACTGGACAACAACAAAGACTTTCTATAGCGAGATCTCTTCTAAGAGATGCTGATATTTATTTATTCGACGAGATCACTGCTGCACTCGATAAAGAAAATCAAGAAAACATTGAAGTATTACTAAAATATTTAAATAAGGAAAAGCAGAAGACTGTTATATTAGTTACACATAACCCAGTTTTAATAAATGAAGCTGATAAAATTTTTGAAGTTGATAAAAATCAAGTGAAAGAAAGTAAATCTTTTTTTGTATCAACTTCTTGATTATTTAAACTACATAACTACTGAATTTAATATTAATGTGGTATTGAACTTGGGTAAATTTGCAGACACTATAATTATATAATATTGACACTAAAAAAATAATAAAGTAAATTTAAAATAATTGCATAAAAGCATTAGGTGCCCATTGCGGGAGAATAGGGAATAAAGTGAAAAGCTTTAGCGGTCCCACCACTGTAAAAGGGAGTTTCATAGAGAATGCCACTAGCATCGTTCTGGGAAGGTTCTATGAAATGTTGAAATTGAGCCAGGAGACCTGCCTAGCTGCTTCGATTATATAGACGATGGAAAAGTCTGTAGTTTATTTGTTATGGAATAAACTACAGGCTTTTTATTTTTTTCTCTAAAGCATTCTTCGAGTAACAAGGGGCAAAAAAGAAAGGGGAAATTTTCATGCAATTATTACAACAGACGATTCAAAACATTCAAAGTGCTGACAACAAAATGATGGAGAAGGCAAGAGAACGTATAGATGGACTTTGCAAGCCTCCTAGCAGCTTGGGGAAACTGGAGACCCTTGCTGTGCAACTATCAGGAATTACAGGCGAACTATTTCCTGCGATTGATAATAAAGCGATTATTGTCTGTGCCGCGGATCATGGTGTTTGTGATGAAGGGGTAACATCAAATCCACAAAATGTGACGGTCTTTCAAACATTAAATTTTCCTAGAGGAGGAACTGGCGTTTGTGCTATCGCAAAAATCACAGATGCAAAAATTGTCACAGTAGACGTTGGTGTAAAAGAGGATATTCCACATGATGCCGGTGTTATCTTAAAAAAAATTAAATATGGCACGGACAATATGGCAAAAGGTCCTGCTATGTTAAGGGAAGAAGCCATTCAATCTATTGAAGTAGGAATTGAAGTAGCTACGGAAGAAATTAAAAATGGGATAAATGTACTCGGGACAGGTGAAATGGGCATTGGTAATACAACACCGAGTGCTGCAATATTATCGGTTCTACGCGAGTGTCATCCGAATGAAGTGACTGGCTTCGGCGCAGGAGTTGGACCAGGAGGGATAGAACATAAAGTAGATGTCATTCACAATGCTATTACATTAAACAAACCAAATCGTCATGATGCTATTGATATTCTTGCGAAAGTTGGTGGGTTAGAAATAGGTGCTATGGCTGGAGTGATACTTGCTGCTGCCGCACATCGCAAACCTGTTGTTATTGATGGCTTTATTTCTACCATCGCTGCCCTTATTGCATATGAACTCGAACCAAAAGTAAAAGACTATATCATTCCTTCTCATGCCTCTGAAGAACCAGGTGCAAAAATTGCAGCCGAAATGCTTGGGATAGAACCAATGCTGCATATGAATATGCGATTGGGAGAGGGCTCTGGTGCCGCTTTAGCATTTCCTATTTTAGACGCAGCATGCTCCATGATGAAAAATATGGCTACATTAGAAGAATCTATGTTGCTGTTAGAAAAGTAATTTTCACATATTCTTAGGTGCTTAAGGTTGCACGCTGTTGTGATGAATAAGGAATTAAATATAAATAATCAAAACAACAAAACAAGCCCAAATAATTGATATTTGGGCTTGTTATTATGCAGCGATGTAAGGAAACAAGACTATGCTCGATGTAACTTCCGCAACGGTAATCGCCATCTCTTCGTATATGAAAGTATTCTTAGTACTGTGATCGCACCAAATAATACGTATAAAAAGATATCCCCTGAAAATAGTTGAAGTCCAACGATAAGCCCGGCTAATGCTGCCCAAACACCATAGACTTCATCACGGAGGACTAATGGTTGTCGTCTAGCTAATAAATCGCGAACAATTCCACCACCTGACCCTGTTAAGACAGCAGCAACAATAACCGCACTAATAGGCATATCGAGCTTCACAGCATAGAGGGCACCCTGAATAGCGAATGCTGATAATCCAATAGCATCAGTGAAATTGCCCCAGCGATGCCAATGCTGAATGAGTCGATGTGGAAATATGAAAAAAATTGTAATTGCTGCAATAGCAATTTGGAACATCATATCTTGCCCCCACAGTGTTGTTACAGGTAAACCTATTAGTAAGTTTCGTATAGCTCCACCACCGAAAGCAGTTACAATACCGAGTATATATACACCGAATAAATCGTATTCTTCCTCCATTGCAATTATTGCCCCGGAAATAGCGAAGGCAATTGTTCCGATGATACTAAAAACCTCCCAAGCCAACCCTTTCACCCCTTATGTGATTAAATCATTTCATGTTGTAGTAGATTACAAACTTGAAAACTTTAAAGTTACCTTTTTGTATCTAAAAGTTTTGCAAAGAAAAGCATCGACCGAAGTATCAGATACTAAGTATTCTATTATAGTAGGACATACTAGATTTAGTCCGCAATTTAGCTTAGCGCATAATGTAATTAGAAACAATAGCAAGTTTTGCAGGTAAGCTCACAAATTGTTAAGATAAGATTTGAACAAATGTGAAATGGAGAAGAATATAATGACTTTTACAACCAATTTAACTGAAGAAACAATAGCATTAGCTGCTAAAATAGAAGAGAAGGTACGCCCTTTTCATGCGAAGGTAGAAGACATGGCGTTCTTCAATCAACAAAAAGTGCTTGCTGCGTTTCGAAAGCACCAAGTAAGTGATTATCATCTGCACCCGTCTAATGGTTATGGCTATGATGATGAGGGGCGTGATAATCTAGAACGTGTTTATGCAGAGGTCTTTGGAGCGGAGGCTGCCATTGTACGTCCACAAATTATTTCTGGTACACATGCAATCACACTTAGCTTATTCGGAGTACTACGTCCTGGTGATGAATTACTTTATATTTCGGGTCAGCCGTATGATACATTGCAATCAATAGTCGATGGTGGCGATAAGGATACTGGCTCATTAAAAGATTATAAAATCGGTTATAGCCATGTGGATTTAATCAATAATCAAGAAATCGATTGGGAAGGTGTTGCAGCTGCAATTAAAACAAACACTAAAATGATTGCTATACAACGTTCGAAGGGCTATGCAACACGCCCGTCCTTTACCATTTCACAAATTGCAGAAATGTGTGCAAAAATCCGTGAATTAGCACCAGATGCAGTTATTTTTATTGATAATTGCTACGGTGAATTTGTTGAGGCAAAGGAACCGACCGAGGTTGGGGCTGATTTAATTGCAGGTTCGCTCATTAAAAATCCTGGTGGAGGCTTAGCGAAAATTGGTGGTTATATTGCGGGTCGTGCAGATTTAGTTGAGAAATGTGCTTATCGTATGACATCACCAGGTATTGGTGCTGAGGCAGGAGCAACATTAAACACGCTGGGTGATTTCTATCAAGGATTTTTCCTTGCACCACATGTTGTATCTCAAGCATTAAAAGGTGCCATTTTCACAGCTGCTATGCTAGGGGAAATTGGTATGAATACATCACCAAGGTATGATGCTAATCGTACGGATTTAATTCAATCGGTTTCTTTCCAAACCGCGGAACAAATGATTGCTTTTTGTCGTGAAATTCAAGCAAACTCACCAATTAATGCGCATTACGCACCAGAGCCAGCGTACATGCCTGGCTATGAGGATGATGTCATCATGGCAGCTGGAACATTTATTCAAGGTTCAAGTATTGAGCTTACAGCAGACGGTCCTATTCGTCCGCCGTTTACAGCATTTATTCAAGGTGGGTTAACATATGAGCACGTAAAATTTGCTATTTGTAGTGCTGTTCAAAAAATCCAAAAATAAGTAACGAAAAACTATTCAAAACTTCCATTTTGAATAGTTTTTTATTTATGGACGAAAAGATGAAGATGACATTTGTTAATGCGTATACCATTTATCTTCATTCAATAGAAGACTCCTACCTCTGAAGGTGGTGAAATGAATGCTGGTGTGGTTCCCTTTCAGTGGGTGTCCTAACAACTACTGTATGAAGAACACGCTTTCGCACAGAAAACATTTGTTGCCACGACGCCCCTAGGAAAACGCATAGCCGGAACGGAAATCAACTAAACGTTAGGATATTAAGTTTAGTTTTTTACAATTTTTCATCATTTCAAAAAAATTATTTTACTACGTGTTAGGAAACCTAACATGAATGGTTGACAGTGTGAATTTTTCGTTATATTATTAGCAGGTATTGGAGGGACTTAAATGAGTCGTGAAATTAGACGAACTATGCCGTTATTATCTATGAATATCGTAATGCAATTGACCGAGCTTTCGGCACGTCAGATTCGTTATTATGAAGAACACCATTTAATTGAGCCGCACCGAACAGAAGGCAATCGTCGAATGTTTTCATTAAATGACGTCGATACATTGCTGGAAATTAAAGATTACTTGGAACAGGGCATGAACATGGCAAAAATTAAAAAGCTGTTCGCTAAAAAGAATGAACCTGTTTCAACAGATGAACCAGATTTAAGTGACAAAGAATTACGTCGCGTTATGCGAGAGGAAATGCGTCAAGCGCAGCGCATGCAAAAATCATCCATCCGTCGTGGGGATTTATCTCGATTCTATTAATAAAAGGGAACATCGTTAATTGCTTTATTAATAGGGTAGAGTAATGATAAAAGCTAGACAATTAATAGGAGTGTGGAAAACTGTGGGTAAATACACAAAAGAGGACATTAAACGTCTAATCGAAGAAAAAAACGTAAGCTTTATTCGTCTACAATTTACGGATATTCTTGGCACAATCAAAAATGTTGAGATTCCTGTAAGCCAATTAGACAAAGCTCTAGAAAACAAAATGATGTTTGATGGCTCATCCATTGAAGGCTTCGTACGTATCGAAGAATCAGATATGTATTTATATCCTGACTTAGATTCTTTCGTAGTGTTCCCTTGGACTTCTGAAAAAGGGAAAGTAGCACGTTTCATCTGTGATGTATACACTGCTAAAGGCGAGCCGTTTGCTGGTGACCCACGAAACAATTTAAAACGTATCCTTAAGAAAATGGAAGAAATGGGCTTCTCAAGCTTCAATTTAGGACCTGAGCCAGAATTCTTCTTATTTAAATTAGATGCAAAAGGTGAACCGACATTAGAAGTAAACGACCACGGTGGTTACTTCGACTTAGCACCAACTGATCTTGGCGAAAACTGCCGTCGTGATATCGTTTTAGAACTAGAAGAAATGGGCTTCGAAATTGAAGCATCTCACCATGAGGTAGCTCCTGGCCAACACGAAATTGACTTTAAATATGCAGACGCAATTACAGCTTGTGACAATATCCAAACGTTCAAATTAGTTGTTAAAACAATTGCTCGTAAACACGGTCTACATGCTACATTTATGCCAAAACCATTATTCGGTGAAGCTGGCTCTGGTATGCACTTCAACGTTTCATTATTTAAAGGTAAAGAGAATGCATTCTACGATGAATCTACTGAACTAGGTCTTTCTGAAACAGCAATGCAATTCATGGCAGGTGTCCTTGCTCACGTTCAAGGCTTCACAGCTGTGACAAACCCAACAGTTAACTCTTATAAACGTCTTGTACCGGGTTATGAAGCTCCATGTTATGTAGCATGGTCAGCTCAAAATCGTTCACCACTTATCCGTATCCCTTCAGCACGTGGTCTTTCAACTCGTGTAGAAGTACGTTCTGTGGATCCATCTGCTAATCCATATTTAGCAATGGCTGTTATTTTAGAAGCTGGTCTTGAAGGTATTCGTCACAACTTAACACCACCAGCTGCTATTAACCGTAACATCTACGTAATGTCTGATGAAGAGCGTAAAGCGAATGGTATCGCAAACTTACCACCAGCACTTGACGATGCTTTAGCATTACTTGCTCAGGACGAAGTAGCTCAATCAGCTTTAGGTGAGCATATCTATGCAAACTTTAAAGAGGCAAAAGAAATCGAGTTTGACATGTATCGTACAACAGTACACCAATGGGAACGCGATCAATATTTAAAAATGTACTAATTTAAAAGCGTTGGAGCTGTGAGGCTCCAACGCTTTTTTTTGTATACCCCAATTACCGAATGGGCCTTATGCATTAAAAGTATTTGGAGCTGCTGGATTAGAATATCTTATCGACCCATAACTTTGTATCAATTCAAGAATGGATTAATGACAAGATTCTAATCTACACTAATAGTAAGAAAGCGATAGGGAAGACATAAAGCCCCATCGCTTTTTTCTATTAATAGCCCATATGATGATGGCCCATATGATGACCCATAGGATGGCACATAGGATGGCACATATGATGATCCATATGATGATCCATATGATGGCCCATATGATGACCCATATGATGATGGCCCATGTGATGGTGGTGGTGTCCCATATGGTGATGTGGCATATGGCAAGGCTCAGGTGGCATCTCGCAAAGTGTATGAGTTTCGCAACATTCATCCACTACACACTCAGTGCAAGGGAAATGATATTGATGATCAATTATATGTTTGTTAACTGTTGTAATATGTGCTGGTTGTACATGAGGTACGACCGTATGGATATAATTAGTACGAACAAATTCCTCTGGCGGTAAAAGATGTGGTGGGTCAAATTGAGTTGGGCATGTTTGTGGTGGACAACAATGTGGACCTTTATGGTGATGATGATGCATACGTCTATGCATGGTAAAACCTCCTGTTTTGATAAGTTGTGGTTCATAATTAACATATGAGATGAAAGACAGTTTGGTCTATTTGTATGCCTATTAAGGGTTGGTTAAATCTCTTAGGCAATCAAAATAGGTATGATTTAATGTAGAGTTTAACTAAACTTTAACTTCTTTCAGTAAGTGTTTTTGTAACGTAAGTGAAACGGCAGTTACGTATGTCTTAAAGGTAATGATACAAAGAAACGGATAATTAGAAGAGAATTCTAACAATAACAATTTTTTTTAGATTGAATAAAAATTCATTTTGCTGTAGAATTAACCGATGTATTGTTGGTTTACGATATTTTTATAGCTATGATTTAATGAATAGAAATTTTGCTTTGCGGATGTTAATTATAAAAAAGTAGTGTTTGGGCATTCCTTTATTACTTTTTAGAGGGGTGTTTTTTTATTTGATCCGTTTTCTATCTTTATCTCGCAGAATAAAGAAATTCCCACTGATTAAAGTACAGATATACATTTCTTGGCGGTTTTAAAGGACATAACTAACAAGCTTGATGTATAAAACTTCGAAAAAACCAAGAGAAATGAGGCTTTAAATTATGAAAAAATATCCTACTTCTACATACTTTTTCTTCATAATTCCGTCTCTTATTGGTGTCCTATTATTTATGACACCAGTCTTAACGGAAGATGGATGGAAAGTTCCAATTGCTATTTTAGCAAGTTTACTAGCAGATTTTGTTGCTCCGGTTATTAGTTATTTTACTATAATTATGTTTGTGATTTCGGCAATTGGATCACTTATTGCCAAATTAATTCCACGAAATAATACAAAAGAGCCTAGTATTTTAGATACATTATTTTATGTAAATTGGTTTTGGACAATTATTAGAGTCATCGGTTTAGTATTTGCCTCAATGGTTGTCTTTGATTTTGGACCATCGGCGATTAATAATGAAAATACTGGTGGATTATTAATGAACCCAGACGGTGGTTTAGTAACATTTTTATTTACGATTTTCTTATTTGCTGGAATACTATTACCATTTTTAACAAACTTCGGATTACTTGAATTTTTCGGAACGATGATGGTAAAAATCATGCGTCCGCTCTTTAGAAGTCCTGGTCGTTCATCGGTTGATGCACTTACATCGTGGGTTGGTGATGGAACAATTGGTGTTCTTATGACGAGTAAGCAATATGAAATGGGGAACTACACGAAAAAAGAGTCTGCCATTATTGCAACGAGTTTCTCTGTAGTATCTATCACATTCTGTATCGTAGTATTAGATACAGTGCATTTGTCACGCTATTTTATTCCATATTACTTAACGGTTGTGCTTTGTGGTCTTGTGTTAGCGGTAGTTATGCCACGAATTTTCCCGCTTGCTAACAAAGAAGATACTTATATCGACGGTACACCAGTAGATTTATCGCGTGAGGAATTACCAGAAGGTTATAATTCTGTGTCACATGGCTTAGAAAATGCTTTAGCCGTTGCGCATGCAAATCGTGACCCACGTCAATTTTTGAAAGATGGAATTAGAAATGTTTTGGATTTATGGGTTGGTGTAGCGCCGGTTGTTATGGCATTTGGTACGGTTGCTTTAATGCTTGCTGAATTCACTAATATTTTTGCATTTTTAGGAAAGCCGTTTGAACCTATTTTAACAGTGCTTGGTTTACCAGAAGCAGCTGAGGCAGCACAAACGATGGTTGTTGGCTTTGCTGATATGTTCCTACCTTCAATCTTAGGAGCAGGAATTGAAGCTGACACTACTCGATTTGTGATTGCTGTCGTTTCTGTTACACAGCTTATCTATATGTCTGAAGTCGGTGGACTTATTTTAGGTACAAAAATTCCACTGAAATTTTTAGATTTAGTTGTTATTTTCTTAATGCGTACGATTATTTCACTACCAATCGCAGCAATAGTTGCACATTTACTTTTTTAGACTTATAAGGCAATTGTTCGAATTTAGTGCGAACAATTGCTTTTTTCTTTCTTAAATTCACTCTTAATGATAAAAAGAATAAATAATAGTTGACACATAAATTTATTGAGTTGGGAAAAACTACACTTAAAGTGATACTGAGGTGATAAAATGGACAGAATTTTTTCTCTCTGCTTAAGTTCCTGTTATTTGTTATTTTCTCAACCAAGTGATGCCTATATAAATGATTCGCTCAGTCCTTATGAAGAAATCTATCCTGAGATAGGCTATAAAACGGTTGAAACAGCTGCCTACGATTTTGAACGGCACTATCATCAAGGGCTAAAGCTACCACTTCGAGTACCTCCTATTAGTTTTACACATCATTTTGGTCGGTTTAATAATCTAGATGGTGACATGAACGATTTTTTTGAAGTTACATTTATTAATAATCAACTTCCTGAGCATCATTATAAAATAACAGTTCGACCTATTCAGTTTAAGTTCCCATCTAAAAAGGGAAATATAGTAAAGACATTCGACTTGAAAAATGGAACGACTTCAATTTATATGGAAATCTCAGGATTCAATGTACTTTCTTTTGAAAGAGGAGATTGGCAATATATGCTGTGGATTGATAAAAGGGTTTCGGATAAAGTGACACCTGAAGTTTTAGTCGACATTGCTAACTCTATTGACTATACAACGCAAGAGGATGAACATGGATAATGAAAAATGAGGCTGGGACAAAAGTGTTTCAGCCAACAAAAATACCGAACTATCCAATGAAACGCTCTTGATGTTTCGGAATAGTTCGGTTTTTCTATTTATCGTGTTTTGTTAATTTAGAGATTATTCGGCTTTATGAAGGAACCATTTAGTAATATCCCAGCCTCATCATTTTTTTTAGAAAGTACCCCAAATATCCTGAGCTTGAATTATGCTGGATTGACAGAAGCATTTCGAATCATCATTGTTATGATAGTGTAGAGGACAGCACTAAAAACTAATAAACTACTTAATAGAGCAAAGGTAGATATATTTGATAGTAGGTCAAACAAAGGAGAATACCACTTGAAAATGATTGTAACAATCGGAATTAAGCCGAGTAACCCTATAAAACTGTAACCGCCAAAAAATCCTAAGCGATAAAAGACAACATTCAATAAAAGACCAGATGTTAGGAAGAAGAGCAGTAAAACAGTATCTAATGTCATCATTTGTAAAAATGATGGAGAATTATCAATTAGTAAAATAGGATGGATAATGAATAGATTAGAAACGTAAGGGATTATTTTTTGTGTACAAGTACTTATGAAGGAACCTATTAAGCTCCACGAGATGAAAAAGAGTCCTACATTGAACATATATTGTAAGCGACTTAAACCAAGTTTTAAAAAATAGGGCAAGGTTTTATTTAGTAGCTTTGCCGCCATTATACCGTAAAAGATATAAACAGGTATAGAAACGGAGATGGCAATGGAAATATTTTGCCCAAAGAATTTACCTAAGAATACAGACAATAGGATGATCGAAAATAATATGCACCAAAACGTCATAATTTGTTTTTTATAACTTTGAAATAATACATAAAAGCAACCCTTTATTATATTCATTAAATAGTCCTCGCTTTCCGCTGTTTACTTAAATACACCAACATTTCTTGTAATGAAACACGTTCAAGCTTAATATTCTGCCCGTTGATGGATTGACCATTAGCGTAGACAATTGCAGTTAACTCCTGCATAAACGTATGCTTATAAATAGTCTTTAGACCATTAATTGCCTGTTCAACATCAGCAGGACCACCTTTAACTGCAACAATATGCTCATGCCATTCCTCCGTTGTTTTCTGAAGCAGTAATTGTCCCTCGTGTAAAATAAGTATTTCTTCAAATAGCTCACTTGCCTCATCAATTAAATGTGTAGACAAAATAAAAAGTCTTGGATTATCGGTTTGTTGTTCAATTAATAAATCATAAAAAGTATTTCGGGCAGCTACATCAAGTCCGATATAAGGCTCATCAAAGATCGTAATCCCTGCATTACTCGCAAAGCCTGTAATAATGCCTAATGCAGACACCATTCCTTTTGATAAACTGCGAACCTTATCTTTTGGATTTAGAGCAAAGACTTCCAGTAGCTCCATAGCAAGATCGCCATCCCATTTTGGATAAAAGAAGCTATTAGCCTTTAACGTTTGTGCAATTGTCATTTCCTCTTGAAAGTTTCCACTCTCTGCAACAAAGCAAATATCACGTAAAGTTAAAGGTACATTGAAAACATTCTCTCCATTGACAGAAATGTTCCCATTGGTTGTAGAGATGAGTCCTGATAATAAATTTAAGAATGTTGTTTTACCAGCGCCATTATGACCCAAAAATCCAATGATTTTAGGTCCTTCAATTGTAAAAGAGATATTTTTTAAAGCTTCTTTATGTCTATATGATTTACTAACATTTTTCACTTCAATTTTCATACGTTAACCCCTTTGTAACATATTTTGTAATTCTACATCTGAAATACCTAATCGTATTGCTTCTTTCTTCAATGGCTCTATATGTTGTTGGAAAAAGGTTTCCTTACGCTCTGCAATTAATATCCCGCGCGCATCAGTACTGACAAACATGCCCACGCCGCGTTTTTTATAAATTACGCCTTTGTCCACTAATTCGTTCACACCCTTTCCAGCTGTTGCAGGATTAATTTGATATTCTTTTGCAAATTCATTTGTAGAAGGAATGCGATCTTCGGGTTGTAGCTGTCCATCTAGAATTGCATCCTCTATTCGTTCACGAATTTGCTGGAAAATGGGTTTTTCATTATTTAAAGAATGAATCGCCATCCACCTCCTTAGTCAATCGGTTAATTACTTATGTAACTAACCATATAACATAAGGTTTTTTTTGTCAATTTGTTTATATAAAAAATTTTAGTTGACTGAATGCATTCATTAAGTTAAGATAGCAAGCGAATATGAAAGAGGTTCATAGCGCATACCCTCTATAAAAAACTATGGATGACGTCATTTACGCCATATCCCAAAAATGCGGATATGGCGATTTTTTTTTAGGTTTAATGCGTAATGGACTTCTCACAATTTGAGGAGGCATTTTTATGACAGGAAGAAATGAAGAACAAGGCTTACAGGATTTAACATTACTTGGTAACCAAAATACAAAGTATTTATTTGAATATTCACCGGAAATACTTGAAGCGGTTGATAATTTGCATACAGAAAACGATTTTTTTGTGAAATTTAATTGCCCAGAATTTACAAGTCTTTGTCCAATGACAGGGCAGCCTGACTTTGCGACAATGTATATTTCTTTTATTCCAGATAAAAAGCTAGTAGAGAGTAAATCATTAAAGCTCTATTTATTTAGCTTCCGTAATCACGGTGACTTTCATGAGGATTGTGTTAACATCATCATGAATGATTTAATTAAGCTAATCGAGCCGCGCTATATTGAAGTATGGGGCAAGTTTACGCCTCGTGGTGGCTTGTCCATAGATCCTTGGTGTAACTATGGTCGCCCAGGCACAAAATATGAAAAAATGGCGGAGCATCGTTTGATGAACCATGATATGTATCCTGAAAAGGTGGATAATCGCTGATGCTTTACTATTTAAATGGACTGTTTGTAGGCTTTTTAATTTTAGCAAATGTTTTAGCAGTTAAAGTGTTTAGTATAGGTGGGTGGATGATACTTCCAGCTGCGGCGATTTTAATTATTTTTACTTATCCTCTTATTGATGTAATTTGTGAGGTATATGGCAAGGAAGCGGGCAGTCGTACGGTAAGAACAGGGCTTATGGCACAAGTGTTTGCAGCATGTTTTATCGCTATTGCCATTGCACTACCACCTGCACAAGCCTTTACTCATCAGCAGGAGTTTGAGACAATTCTAGGTGGCAGTATGCGTGTCATTATTGCGAGTCTTGTAGCCTATTCGGTCAGTGTTAATTTGGATGTAGTGATATTTAGTAAATTTAAAGAAAAGCATGGTAGCAGTAAACTTTGGCTTCGAAATAATGCGTCTACGATGTTAAGCCAACTTATCGATACAGCATTATTTATAACGATAGCTTTTTATGGAATAATGCCAATGAAAGTATTACTGACATTATTTATAACACAGTATATGTTTAAGTTTTTGGCATCTATTGTAGCAACACCACTTGTTTATGGACTAGTTTACGTTGCGCGAAAATTTGATAAACGTAAAGGCTTTGAATCATCTCATTACTGAGATGGTTCGAAGTATTGAAAAGTAATGAAATAAAGTATGCCTATTCGGCAAAACAGGGACTTGGCACTTTTCTGGTAGTTTGGAACAGAGAATACCTTCGTCTAAAATATATAATATTTCCAAATATCTGAACTGCTATTTTTCCTAAAACTTTGAGCCATCTCAATACTGAGATGGCTTTTTGCTGTGTGCCTTGTCAATTAGATGAGCACTATAAGGCAAGAACGAAATTTTTTATATTGAAAATACAGACAACCAAGTTCGGTAGAAATAGCTTAAGTACTTGAAGAACGATTGAAGGTATTTGTGTTGTATATGGGACTAGATATTCTTGAACAAGCCAATGAATCAAAAACATCCCGAATGAATATTGACTTACTAAATTAATGATTTTTAGCTTTGGAACAATTTTAACAAATGCTAAAATGCCATACAAAATACCAGCTAAGCACCTCTCTTTTTCCACGTTTATAGCTCCATTTTTGCATATGTGCCATGTTACTGCGGAGCATATACTGTGGATGAGAAGGGGGGAGGTGAGAATATATGAAAATTAACTGGATGATCCGTTTTCAGCATAAACCATTCTTAATTGCGCTATTTTCGTTGATTTTATTACTCGCACAGCAAGTAGCAGCTATTCTTGGCTATGATTTAACGAGTGCAATGAGTGAACAGACAATGAGCATCTTAAATACCGTATTATCAATTTTCGTTTTAATGGGGGTTGTTATAGATCCAACTACATCGGGCACCAGTGATAGTCAACGTGCTTTAATGTATCGAAGACCTAGGTAACAGGGGTGAAAATAAATAAAAAGTGTAATTTTACAATAAGAATATATATGTTATAATGTTAAAAAATTGATATAGCGGGGAGGATGATTGAATGTCGCTTGAAATGGAGCAGAGGATTGCCAAGCTTGAGCAGGAAATGATGGATTTACGGCATGAATTAGAAGGCTTAAAGCGTCAACAATCTGTTGAAAAACCAAGTACATTGAGTGTCAAGAAGCCCATGGTTGATCAATTTGCGCCGAAACCAGTGCAAAATTCAAAGTCGAATTCAAATTTGAAACCAAAGCCCAAAACAATGCCAGCTCCAGAAAAAAAGGTGCAACCACAGCGAACGTTTGAGGAGCGTATTATGTGGGCACTTCCAAAATTATTTATGGTTATTTTAGTGATGGGGGTGCTTTGGGGTCTTAAGCTCGTGAGTGATTACGGCTATTTATCGAACGAGGTTAAAATCATCCTCGCCTATGCATTATCGCTTGCTTTAGCCGCAATAGCTTATGTATTGGAGCGTAGGAAAATAGGGTCATCAGCCATAACGATTTCTTTATACGGCGGGGCATTTATTGTTGGGATATTAACAACAGCCGCTAGTGCGATATTGTATGAAATCATCGGTTTAACGATGGCACTTGTAATTGCCGCTGTTTATATCGTGTACAGTATTGCTATTAGCTATTTGAAGAAAAATGAAGGGCTAACAATATTTATAGCGTTTACCTCGTTATTGCTACCTTATTTACTAGAATATATGAATCTAAGTCCTATTATTATCTTAATCTATGTGGTCGTACTATTTACGATGCTACAATTTGTGATTCATCAACACAAGCAGAAATTGGCTCTCTATATTGCCACATTTTTCTCAGTGTTAGCTGTCAGCATTATAGCGTTTATGAACCACGACAATCGAGTTGTTTTTGCAATAGGTTTCCTTGTTGTTCTAACTATTTTTTACACGAGTTGGTGCCGTTTATATAATGCAGAGTCGAAATTGAAATATGTTCATGTTGGACTTCAATTCAGCCTAGGAGCATTTAGTTTATTGCTCTTAAACTTTATCATTAGTCCAATTGATTATAGTGAAGCGCTATTACTCATATTAGTTTGCTTGTTTGCAGCTTTAGCGGGTTATGGTTATAAGCAAAAATGGCAGGAGGCATTTGATAGTGCCGTAACACTCGCATTTATTACACTATGTAATACGCTACTAGTTATGAATTTACCAGAGAAAGTGGAGCATTTGCTAATCCCGTTCATCACCTTTGCAGGCGTTATGATGAGTTTACGATTGCGAGCAAGTTTGTTGAAGGTTGTCGGCTCATTTTCATTTATGATTGCACTCGCTATAAGCTTTTTTATTCATGAGCCGACACCATTTTTCAGCATAGATCATGTTAGCTTGATAATGCCAGGAATATATCTCCTGATTATCTATGTATATGCGAGACGTCCAAAAGAGACTCTGACTGTATTTGAAAAGTTAATGAAGGATCTATACGTGGTTGACTTTTTAGCAGTAATAACGACTGGTTATTTCTTAGCCTATACCGGAAAGCTTGATGTAACATACTTTGCAGGTGCTGGTAATATTCCGCATCTAATGTGTATCATCCTCGCATTACTTTTCGCAGGATCACTTTTAGTGCCAACAAAATATAAAGGGCGTGCACTAACGCCAGTCCTTAGTGTATTTTTCATTCTCTTCACACTAATGCTTGAAGCTATTCCGTACAATATGCAGGGTGTCGATTGGTTAAATATACTGACAAGAATCGTGTATATTGCTGTTATCGTAGCAATTATGATTGATTTACTGATGAAGGGACGCATTTATCAAATCTATCAAGAGCAAATAGCGAAGCTTCTTGACATAATTGTAAGTGCAGGCGTTGTACTAACGATGATATCCGTTTTGGGTCTCATATCCCATCTTACCTACAACGGTTTACTTGATTGGAAGCTAAGCATTGCCTTCTCAACGATTACATTATTCTTGACAGCAAGTATTTCTCTATGGCTTAGCACCGTGCGTAACTTACGAATATTACGCATAACAGGTTTTGTCATCTTAGTTATTGGGTTTATTAAGCTTATATTCTTTGATTTGTCAGCACTAGACTTATTAATACGAGCAGTCTTGTTTATCACGATCGGTGGAATTGGATTGCTGTTGTCGGGAAGGTTGTTGCGGAAATAATAGAAGAGAAATTCTAATGCGTTGGAATCTCTTTTCTATTATGGCTGTTTTCTTAAAGATTGTTGCTGTTAAAACATAAAAACAGAGTTAATTTACAAAATATGTAGAATCAACTCTGTTTTTATGTTTGATATTTCGTAAATCGAATATTTAATTAAAGCTACCCGTTAGTTGAATAAAGAAAAAGGCTATGTTAAAAGAAAAGGTTGATTTATAACGTTAAGGAATCCGCTGTATATGCAAGTTTTTATTCAAAATATGATTCAGTGCAAGTTCTTTTGAACAGCATTGAAAGCTTTGGTGTATCTAAGTTCAAACGATAGTGCATAAAAAGGTGTATATGAATGAAATACAGAAAAACACTTAATACATTGGTATGACAACGTTTTAAGTGTTTTATTTCGTCCCAAAACTTGCATTTGGGAACATTATTAGATTTATTTATGTATACATTATAAATCCTTGTTAAACTAAAGCCCCGCGTTAGTATCCTTTTCTTTTTCGTCTCTCTCTTTTATATATCTTTCGTATGCCTCTTTCACCCTATCATTGTCATTGATCGATACTACTTGTTTGTGAATTTCATTAATTAAAATAAATGATCTAAAAATTACTCCACCAATAATTGCACATAAGAGATATATACCAATGGGTCCGAGGAAAGCAAAAATACCCAAAAGTCCAGCAAATAGAACAGACAATAATAACTTCACAAAAATCCCCCTTTATCCATCTCCATTAGTTCAATTATAACTTTCCCAAAGCGTGGTTTGGTAAGCTTTTATCGTTAAATCACCAAAGTCCGATTTGAGAACGTTATTAGGGTTATTTTTGTATACGTTATAAATCCTTATTGAACTAAAGCACCACTAGCTTAATAAACTTCCGAAAAATACAATGACGACCAAGAAAGCTGATAATCCCAAAGTAATTATTACAGTAGTTACACTTCTGGTCATTCCTTTCCAATCTTGAATACCAGAAAAACCTAATATTCCAAAGATGAAAGTTATCAATGTAATATATAAAACCAAATTTAAAGGGTGTGTACCCATTATGGAGTAATCAATTGGACCAGAAAGAGAAACTATAAAAAATAACAATATGCAAATTATTGATAAGATAAATGACCATAGATTAATCTTTTTCTCCATTCCATGTCTCCTTCAACCAATTTTATCTAAATTATGTAAATAGACGATGGTTAAAAATCTGAAGTTGCATTTAGTTAAGAAATATTCCCAAAGCGTCGTTTGGTAACATAAAGTGCGTAACGTTGTAAATCCGTATTTTTCTGATGTAAAGCGGTAATAAAGTTGTTTAATTCTTATTGAACTAATGCACCTCGTTAGCAACATAAGAAAAGTTCGTCGATATGAAAGCCTTGATCCTCTGCTATTGCCCCATTAGTAAATAAGCGACTGCTCTTTTTTGCAATCGCCACGTAGCTCAACATTTAGATACCCAGGTAAGAATTTCATTAGCTACTTTTTCGGGGTTATCCCAATGAACCATATGATTTGTTGCTTCCATTGAAACAATGGTGACATTTTCTATATGCTGTTTTAATTTGTTGATACCAGTTCTTCTAGCGTTTATTAATTCTTTGGGAAGAGTTGCGTGGATAAGAATCAATGGTGATTTTATGTATGGATAAGCT